>DATJYG010000113.1:0-18516 GCA_035499695.1 Polyangiaceae bacterium | reverse complement strand
AGGACTCGATGCCGCTCGAGAACCCGGCCAGGTCGACCCTGCTGCCGTCCGACGACGCCGAATGATCGAAGTAGATATCGGGCGGCAGCCAGTCGCGGCTGAACAGCGTCAGGTCTCTGCCCATCGCCGTCGCGAAGGGCTCGCCGGAAAGCTGCATCTCCACGGCCGCGAGCATGTGCTCGCGGACCACGAAGCGGTCGTCCCTGGCCGAAACGGTGATGATCGGAAGCGAAGCAGGCGCGGGCCCAGGCGCAGCCCGGGTCGAGCAAGCGGCGGCAATCCCGACCCCGAGCAGGGCCGCCTTGTTGAAAACGACTTTCATTGTCGAACCATTCGATGCCACCGAGGGCCGTCGAGCGCAAGCGAAAAACCGATAACCGATGGAGGTCGCGGGCCTGACTTCAGTCGCCAGCAGCGTCAGAGCCGGCTTCGCCGCTGCCGCCGTCGTCCGGCGGGCCGCCGTCGGTCGGAGACGGCGGTGTTCCCGGGCAGCACCACACGGTGTTCGCGGGCACGCCTGCCTCTCCACCGCCGATGATGTTCATGTCGCCGGCGTTGGAGCATCCGGCATCCGGGGGTGGGAGAACGCCGGGCGCAGGAGGGCAGACCCAGGCGAGCGGCTGTCCAGCATCGTTGTCGCACGGGTCGCTGGGCCATGCCGAGCCGCCGTCGACGTGGTCGGCGGTGGCCCAGCGAACGCACGTGAGTGGTCCGCACGCGACCCAGGCGGCCGCGTCCCACGGGTACACGGTGTTCTCGAACCCCACCACCGCCACGATCCCGCTCGGCGCCTGGAAGGCCGACGGGTACGCGCCGCCGTCCGCTGCGACGGATGCGGCGTTGCACGCGTAGGCACCGGCGGTTCCTTGCGCACAGTCGGCCGGGCACGAGCCGGCGAAGACGCAATCCAGGGATGGAATCGGGTTGCCCGTCACGATCGACATGCAGGGCGCGCCCTCGTCCGCTTCCTCGCTCGCGTCTTCGGCGTCGCTGCCGGCATCGCCGAGCGTCGAGTCCGCGCCCGCGTCGCTCGATGGTTGCGCCTGCGTGCCGCTCGAGTTGCATCCGACGAGCAGCGCGAGCGTGGTGACGAGGCGAGCTCGCATCGGTTCCTCTGCTACCGCGGCGCTCGCCGCAGAGCAATGTGGTTCCGACTACAATGACCGCCGTGAGAGTCTGGGCCGCGCTCGCTTTGCTGACGGCGTGCAGCGCGTCCCACGCATCCTCCACGTCTTCGGGGAGCGGCCCCGCCGCCGTCCCTACGCCGAGGCCCATCGCTCCAGCGTCACTGTCCTTTTCGACGTCGCGTCTGCCGCTCTTCCGGTGGGAGCTCGGGCCGCGCAGCGACGGCGCGCGGGTCGAGATCTGCGGCGACCGCGCCTGCGATCGCGTGCTGACATCGTTCGACGCGCACGGCAGCTCCGCGGTTTCGCCGGGCGAGCTGCCGTCGGGCCTCGTCTACTGGCGCTTGCGAGGCCTCTCCGGTGGCGCCGCCGGTAGCGCGGCGAGCGTTGCGTGGGAGCTCTGGAGCCCGTCCCGCTCCGCATCTTTCGCGACCACGTGGGGGGCGATGCTCGACGCGAACGGCGACGGATTCGGCGACGTCGCTGTCGGGGACACGAACGGCTTTCAGCCGTCGCAGCACGTGTACGTGTACCTCGGCGGCCCTGGTGGCCCATCCGCCGCGCCGTCATCCGTCCTCTCGGGGCAGTCGGCGACGGTCCATTACGCCGAGTCGATCGCGAGCGCGGGCGATGTGGACGGCGACGGTTACGGCGATTTCGCCGTGGGCTCTCCCACCGAGGACACGGTCTACTTCTACCGGGGCGGGCCGACGGGATACGCCGATCCGCCGAGCCTCCTTCTCTCCGGCCCCGCCAAGTCACGCTTCGGTGCTGCCGTGAGCGGCGCGGGGGACGTGAACGGGGACGGCTACGCCGATCTCGTGGTCGGCATGCCCATTCGAGTGAACAGCGGCTCGAGCGTCGCGGGCGGAGCGAGGGTCTACTTCGGGAGCGCCTCTGGCCTGTCGCCTTCCTCGTTCGTCGAGCTCACGCCCACCGCGGGCTCCGACGAACAGGGGTTCGGGCAGTTCGTGTCCAACGCAGGGGACCTGGACGGCGACGGGGCAGCCGACGTCGCCGTCTACGGTGGCGTCGGCTCGTTCGACCCGCAGCGCATCTACGTTTACCGGGGCGGGACGAAGTCCTTCGGTGCGGGGCCGGACATCACGCTGCAGTACGACGGCACCGACTATTCGTGGCTCGACGCCGCGAACGTCCTGACGTGCGCCGGAGATCTCGACGGCGACGGGTACCCCGACCTCGCGATGGCGACGCCTCACCTGGGCACCGCATACGACGTCGATCACGTGTCGCTCTTTCACGGCGGCCCTTCGCTGTCGCCCGTGCCGTCGTACCGCATCGATTCGCCCCAGCCGGCGACGGACCACTTCGGCCTCGCGCTGGCAGCGAACGACTTCGACGGAGATGGCTTCGACGATCTCGCGGTGGGCCTCCTCTGCTTCGGCGTGCTCCCTCCCTCGGCGCTGGTCTACGCCGGCGCCCCGGGTCTCCCGTGGCTGCAGACGCGGATCGTGACGCGCGACAGCCTGTGGCAGGCGGTCCGCGAGGTCGGCGCCGCGGACGTCGACGGCGACGGCTTTCCCGATCTGGTGGTCGGCTACCCCGGTCGAGCCACCCCCTCGGCCACTCATGCCGCCGACGGTGGTGTCATCGCGCTCCACGGCGCCGTCGAGATTCATCGCGGCGGTCCAGGAGGAGCGACTGGCGCCCCATCGTGGACGCTTCTGCCGCCCGACGGCACGACCGTGGCCTTCGGTGCCACGCTCGCTCGCCCCTAGGGCAGGTGCTAGCTGTTGCCTCGGATGTCAGGCCCCTTCGTCATCGTCGGCGGCGGCCCGTGCGGGATGGCGGCAGCGTGGCACCTGGCGCGCCGTGGCGTCCGGCCCGTCGTGCTCGAGGCGGAGGATCTCGTCGGCGGACTCTGCGCGACGCACGAGCGCAACGGCTGGCGATTCGATCTCGGGGGCCATCGGTTCGTGTCGAGCGACGCCGAGCTGTCGCGGTGGGTGGAACGTCTGCTCGGCGACGACCTGCTCGAGCAGGAGCGGCGAAGCGTCGTGCTGCACGAGGGCCGCACGTTCCGTTACCCGCTCGAGGCGGCAGACCTCGTGCGCAACCTGGGGACGCGGGAGAACCTGCAAGCGCTGCTCGGTTACGCGCGGACGCGCCTTGGCCGCGAGCGCCCCACGGCCGAAGGCAGCTTCGAGCACTGGGTCGTCTCGCGATTCGGACGGCCGCTCTACGATCGCTTCTTCGGCCCGTACACGCAGAAGCTCTGGGGCATCCACCCCAGCCTGATCTCGGCGGACTGGGCGCAGGAGCGCATCTCGCTCCTCGACCTGAAGGATGTCGCTCTGCGCTTGCTCCGACTGCGCCGCACGCCGACGCGCACCTACGCGCGTCGATACCTCTACCCGCGCGAGGGCATGGGGCACCTTTATCGAGCAGTGGCCGAGGACGTGAAGGCGCACGGAGGAAGCGTCCGCACCGGCGTCCGCGTCGTCGGCATCGAGACGGCGGGCCAGCGCGTCTCCAGGCTGCACCTCGAGTCGTCGCAAGGTCCCGAGAGCATCGCCGTCGGCGAGATGCTGTCGACGATGCCCCTTCCGACCCTGGTGCGATTGCTCCGGCGCGACGCGCCGGCCGAGATAGAGCGCGCCGCCGACGCCTTGCGCTTCCGGGCCCTGACGTTCGTCAACATGATGCTCGCGCGCTCCGACTTCTCGGAGAACACCTGGATGTACGTCGCGTCGGGAGCGCTGACGACCTCGCGCATCCAGGAACCGAAGCGCCGGAGCCGCTGGATGGCGCCCGAGGGCCGAACTTCACTGATGCTCGAAGTGCCGTGCGACGTCGGGGATCGCACGTGGACTGCCGGCGCCGAGGAGCTGCGTGCAAGAGGCGTCTCGGAGCTCGCCTCCCTCGGCTTCCGCGTGGACGACGTCCTGGACGCTTTCTGCGTGCGCGTCGCGCACGGCTACCCCGTCTATCACCTGCGCTACGAGGCCGACCGTCGGCTGCTCCTGCGCGAAGTCGACCGGTTCGCCAACGTGCGAACCGCCGGGCGGCAGGGACTCTTCCGCTACGTGTTCATGGACGCCGCGATGCGCATGGGCATCGTCGCCGCCGAACAGATGCTGACGGGACGCCAGGACGCGCGCGCCCTCGACGCCATCGGGCGCTCCACCCGCGTCGTCGAGACGACCGCGCTCACGGCATAGCGTCGGCGGCGGTGTGGAAGAAGACGTCCGACGCCTGGACGCTCGCTTGCCCGGCGTGTGCGAGCTCCAGCACGCAGTCTCCGTCGCGATCCGGAGTGGGGCGCCCCAGGCCGTCTCGTCCCAGCTCGCCAGTGAGCGCCTGCTCGCCCATCTGGAGCCGGCCCTTGAGGCACTCCTCGGGGGCGTCGACCGCCTTGTTGCCGTTCAGGTCGTCCCAACCATTGAGATAGAGCTTGATCACGCGTGCGATGCGGTCCTCGAGCACGCTGCGATCGAGCACGGGGTCGCCGGCGACGTAGAGCGTCTTGTACGTCTCCCGCAGCGCGCTCTCGAGCCAGCCAAAACGCTCCGAGCCCATGTGGATCTGATCCGGGCCCTTGGCCTGCTCGCGGTACATGCGGGCTGGCACGCTGTAGAAATCGGCGTCCAGCTTCTCGATGACGGCTCTCGCCTTGGCGCGGTACGTCTCGTCACCAGTCATCAGGAACGCCTCGGTCAGCGCCCGCGCGGCGGCGGTCTGGCTGTCGACTGTCGTCGCAGTGGTGGTCGGCGTGGCGTGCCCGCTGGTGATCGTGGCGCCGTTCGCCACCGTGCCGTCGCTCTGGGTGAGCACGTCGCGCACGAACGCGGCGTTCGTGAGGAACACCTCGCGCACGCGGCGGCTGAAGACGGGCGCGCCGCCATCGGGATCGAGAGGCGGCGTCAACGGAAGCGGGTTGAGGATCCCCTGGAAGTCGGCGTCAGGGCTCGGGTCGGGAGCGCCGTACTGGGTGATCGACCCGTTGAGCGAGAGCACCGCCTGCCTCAGGGCGATGAGCACGTGAGCGAGGTTCACCGTCGTCACCGTGGTCGACGGCGTCGCCACGCCTCCAGCGACCGTCGCGCTGTCCATGATCACGCCGAGCTTCGGGGCGGAATGCATTCGGTCGAGATCGATGAATGTCGTGCGGATGAGCGCCAGCGAGCGATCGTGCACCGTGGCCTCGCCATCTGCCACGCCGTCGTCGGCCGGGAATGGATCACCGTCGAAGACGCACTGGAACCCGACGCGCTGCCCCACGCCGACGTTGCGCGGGTCCGACGTGCCGAAGAACATCGCGTGACCCAGGAGCATCGCCGCCAGATCGACCGAGCGGCTGGTCGCGTCCGTGAGCGACAGCGAGGCGACGGCGGGATAGGGGACGACCGTCTCGTCCTCCGTGACGCTCATCGACGCGGGGAACCACTGCAACGGTGACGTGTAGTCATAGGCGAGGGCATCGCTCAGGGAGGCGAAGCCGCCGAGCGTCTGCCCGTCCGTGGTGGTGGCGTTGTCCATGAGCCACTCGGCCTCGTTGTCCATCGTGGCCATCATGGTGAGGCCCCACATGCCCTCGAGCGCGCTCGAGCCGATGTACGTGCCAGGGCATGCGCCGGGATCGGTGGCGGTCACCGAGTTCAGGGGGGAGCCGACCGACGCGAGGTCGGACGGGTCCACCGTGTTGACCTGGTTGTTGCACGTGTCGTGGATACGCCCCGCGAAGTCGATGGCCCAGAGCGCCTGCTTCCACGTCGCCATCCCGAGCACCGCGGGCACGAGCACCTTGTTGACCTGGCTGTCGCGATCGGCGAGGTGCACCGTGTTGTACGCGCACTCGTAGAGCGGATCGATGGTCGTGCCATAACCGAGCCCGCCGTAGCCGCCCTGGAAGGTGCACGACTGCACGACCTGGTAGCTCGGGTGCATCGTCGGATCCCAGTCCTTGAAGGGCAGGAACTCGGGCCACTGCCCGGGGAACCCGAGGTAGTTCTGGTTGTTGTTCTGCGGAGCCGGCAACGTCGCGTAGCCGCCGATGTCCGTGCCCGCGCTGGAGAGCAGGTCCTGCATGCGCGCGCGGAGGCGATCGAGGGAGGTGGCGCCCGGAAGCTGACCGACGATTGGACCGTTGGCCAGCGAGACGCCGGCGGTCGTCTCCTGGATCTCCATGTTCATGTAGTACTTGGAGTACTCGTACGACTCGACGGCTGTGCTGAAGCCGAAGAGGTCCGTCATGGGGATCTCGTCTTCGGTTCCCAGGTTCAGGATGTACTGGTCCGGCGGGATGTAGTTGCGGTCGTAGTCACCCAGGTTGCGTCCGGCGAAGCCGGACGCGAAAGGCTCGCCACTGATCTGCATCTCGCCCGCCGCGAAAAGCAGACTCTGCGTGTCGACGCGGCTCGACACGATGTCGGCGAAGACGGGAACCCGCCCCACTGACGGTGAAGAAATGCCGTCGTACGGCAGCCGCTCGTAGGCGACGTCGGCGATGGCATCGCTTGCGCCTCCGCCGTCGCCACTCGTGGCGGCATTTTGCGATGACGTTCCGCTTCCGCACGCGAGCCACGCCGCCGCGCCGAGAGCGCCGCTCAAGCAGGCTGCCGTCGTCCTTCTCATGAGAACCGTCCCGCGAGCCGACAGTGTGCTGCGGAAGCCTTGCGCGTCAAGTCGAGAACGCGTTGCGCGGTCGCGGCGCCGCAAGTAGGGTTCCGCATCGCGGGATGGTCAGCATCGGAGAGATCCACGCAGCGAGGTGGCTCTCGCCACTGCTCGTCGCCGCAACGCTCTCCGCGGTCGCGCTCGCGAGCGCGTGCGGGCAGGGCACGAGCACGACGTCGACTGCGGTCACGCCGGACGGCGGCAGCGCCGACGCGGGCCCGGCGCCACTCGAAGCGACGCCCCCGGAGCCGATTCCCGTCGACAAGCGACTCGATGCGTCGTCGTCGACGATCGTGTTCGATCGGCTGCGCGGAGGCGTGTGGACCGCGAACGGCGACGTCGGGACAATCAGCTACGCCGACGTCGACCACCAGAAGGTGCTGCAGGAGATCGCGATCGGGCAAGACGTGACCTCGATCGCTCTCAGCCCGGACTTCGCGTGGATCGCGGCGGTCGATCGTCGGGGGGCGGCGGTCGCGCTCGTGGACGCGACGACCGGCAAGGTGCGGAGGTCGATCGCTCTGGGGACGCACCCGCGAGAAGCCGTCTGGGACGCGAACGACCCGCGATGGCTGTACGTGTCGCTCGAGGACGACAATGCCGTCGCGGTGGTCGATCGCACGCTCGGCGTGCTCTCGCACACGGTGCCGGTTGGACGACTCCCTGCGGGTGTCGCCGTCTCGAGGTTGCGGCACGAGCTCGCGGTCACGCACCGCATCGATGCCTCGGTGACCCTGGTCCCGCTCGACGGCGCCTTCTCGCCGGCCGATCAGCAGGCACCCAACACCGACATTCCGTTCGCATTCCAGACCCCCGTCGCGCCGGACACGACTCCGAACGGCGCGCCCTTCGCGTTCGACACCATCGCGTGGGACCCCGGCGGCGACATCGCGTGGTTTCCGCACGAGCTGCTCGCCAATCGCCATCCGTTCCAGTTCCAGCGCGTGCTCTTCCCAGCGGTGAGCGTGGTCGACCTGTCCGCGCGCGCCGAGGTGCAGACGGACCCGAACGATCCCCTCGGAGTCATCGCGGGACGCAAGCTTCTCTTCGACGCCATCAACGTCCCGGATGCGACGGGCAACACGTCGATCGTGTCGCAGCCGTGCGCCGCAACGATTCACCCCAACGGGCTCGTTGCATACGTGGTCGCTTGCGCCAGTGAGGACCTGCTCACCTTCGATCTCACCTCGGGCATCGCCATCGATCTGTTGCGGAACCTGCCCGGGGAGCACCCGACGGGAATGACCCTCGATGACCACGGCGCGCGAGCGTTCATCGTGTCCGATCAGTCTCACACGCTGCTCACGCTCGACACCGCGGGGGGATCCCCCGTCGGACACACCACCGTCATTGCGGGGCCGCTCAAGCTCGCCGCGAAGGATCCGGTGGATCCGCAGCTTCGCGCCGGCCTGACGCTCTTCTTCCGCGCCAACTCGAGCAAGGGCACCTACCCGGTCACCGGCAACGACTGGATGTCGTGTGGCGGCTGCCACCTCGACGGGTTCGTGTCCACCAACGAGTTCTTCTTCGAGGTGCTTCACCCCGAGGACCAGACGCAGGCCGCGTCGATCGGGCACGAGGGGCTGAAGGACATGTTCTCGACGACGCCGACACCCACGTCGGCGTCGTTCGACGCGCACGACGTGCTCTCGGCGATGATCGATCAGGGCGGTCTCGTGCCGGACAGGACCGGCGCCGACCGAACCGGGCAGCTCGACCCGTCCAATCCGCCGGCCGACGCCGTCACGATGGCGCAGCAGATCGGGTACGTCGTCGGGCGCGACCTGCCGGTGGGTCCCAGCTGGCTGCTGGCCGATCCTCAGAAGCCGAACGTCACGTACGACGCCAAGTGGTGCGGCATGTGTCACGCCAAGGAGTACCAGGCGTGGTCCCAGAGCGCGCACTCGCACTCTGCGCAGGACCCGATGGTCATCTACGGCATGGGGGTCGAGCAGCAGCTGCGTGGACCGCAGTACTCGCGCCAGTGCGCCGGCTGTCACGACCCGGTGAGCCTCCGCCTCGGAGACGCATCACTCTCGTCGGGACGCGGCATCACGTGCCTCGGCTGCCACGACGTCACGCGGCTCATCCGCGCCGGCGGAAACTCGGACATGGAGGCCGCGGCGCACGACTGGACGCAGGAGCACGCGAAGCGCGCGGCGGCGACGCTCGACTACCTGAAGTCCCCGGACTTCTGCGCCGTCTGCCACCAGCAATTCGTGCCCGGCGACGGCATCGTCGCGATCAACACCCTGCACGAGTGGCAAGCGAGTTCCTTTGCGACGTCGGGCACCTCGTGCGTGGATTGCCACGTGCCCGACACGGGTGACGGCTACACGCACGACCACTCGATGCCCGGCGGCAACGTGTTCGTCGCGAAGCAGTTCAGCGAATCGAGCTTCGCGTCCACGGTGCAGACGAAGCTCTCGAGCGCCATTGCGCTCAACGCGCAGCTCGGGGCAGACGGAGTGCACGTCGTCGTCATGAACACGAACGCGGGTCACGCGTTCCCGACCGGCGTCACCGACATCCGCGAGCCCTGGGTGGAGGTGCAGGCGCTCGACGGCCAGGGCAACGTGCTCGCCCGGTACGGCGGACCCGACTCGACGGGGCTCGTGCCCGCGACCGCCGCGAGGCTCGGCATGGACATCGCGGCGGCTGACGGGAAGATCCTCTACCAGCACGAGCTGACCGATGCGACGCGCATTCCGTTCCAGCGCGTGGTACCGGCGCACGGATCCGTGGAGGTCGTCGTGCCGGTCCCGTCCACGCTTCCGGCGGGCGAGATGCAGCTCAAGGCGATCCTCTACTACCGAAACGTCCGCACGCAGTACTACCGGCTGGCGACCGGGAGTGCCTCGGGCACCGCGCCCGACGTGGAGGTGGCGAGCACGATTCTCGGTCAGGGGGGCGGGCCGTGATGCGCGCTGCCGTCCTCCTCATGCTTGCGGGCGCCTTCGTCACCGGAGCCTGCGACGACGCCGGAAACACGGCCCCTGCATCTTCGGCGTCGTCCGTCGCCCCCGACGCCTCGGCGATCATCCGGGGCGAGTACCTCGTACGCTCGGTGGCAGGATGCGGCGAGTGCCACACGCCGCGCGATGCGTCGGGCGCGCTCGATCAGAGTCGCTGGCTCGCGGGGGTCGCCAACCGCTTCGACCTCGTGCCCGACGACGACACGCAGGGAGGCATCCCTGCTCCCAACCTCACGCCGGCGGGGCTCTCCTCCTGGAGCGACGCCGCCATCGAGCGCGCGATGCTCGACGGCATCTCTCAGGACGGCTCGCCGCTGTTCCCCGTGATGCCTTACTACGCGTACCACAACATGACTGGCGCGGACGCGCAGGCGATCGTCGCGTACCTGCGCGCGCTTCCTGCGATCGCCGGCACCACGCCCGCGCGGCAGCCGCTGCCGATTGCGCTCACTGCTCCTGCGCCTCCCATCCCGGAGTCCGCCATTCCGCAGACCACACTGCCTGACGGCGGGCCGGAGTACGCGTCCGCTCAGCGCGGTCGCTACCTCGCGGGAGAGATCGGCTTCTGTCTCGACTGCCACACACCCTGGCGTCTCGGCGAGACGCAGCCGCTCGATCTGACGCGCGTCTTCGGCGGCGGTCGTCCATTCTCCTCGCAGGACTGGGTCGTTCCCGCACCCGCGCCGCCGGTCGTCTGGTCCTACGACGTGACGCCGGATCCGACGGGCATCGCCGGGTGGACCGCGCGAGACGTGGCGAACGTGCTCGCCGAGGGGAAGACGCCTGGGGGAACGGATCTTTGCCGCCCGATGCCGGCGGGCCCCATGGGTGCTCTGGGGGGCCTCTCCCAGCAGGACGCGTATGACATTGGTATGTACCTGACGACGATCACCCCAGTGCCCGGAGGCGTCGTTCCGACGTGCCCCGCCGGCGCCGTCGAGTAGGCTCCAACCAGGAGCCGACATGATCTCACGAGAGACGAGGCGTCTACGAAAGGTGTTCGAACGGATCCTGGTGCTCTCCGCCGCGGGTGGAGCCGGGCTCGGCGCATACGCGTGCTCGAGCAGCTCGAACGGATTCGGGGAGAACAGGGACGCATCCGCGCCAGGCGACGCGACGTCGGGTTCCTCCTCGGGCTCCGGGCACGCAGACGGCCAAGCCGGGAATCCGGACGGCAGCAATCCGGGGAGCGATGCGTCCACCGGCGACACGGGCACCGTGGACGCGGGATGCAACCAGAACGTGGAGCCAGACGCGCTCTGGTCGCAGTGCTGCGAACCATCGGCGCCGTACATCTTCGACGCAGGCGCCGACGTGGCGCCCGGCTGCGACCCGTACCGGTTCGATTTTCCGTGCGGCCTGCCCTCGTTCGTCCAGAACATCTTCCCGCCGGCCTGCAATCTGTATCTGAGCGACTGCGCGAAGATCTGTACGGGTGCCGCGACTCCTTTCGTGAACTGCGAGGTCGCGAACGGCTACGGGTGCGACGTCGACGCCATGGCATACGTCGCTGCCGACGGCGAGGCGATCAAGATCGACTGCAACAAGTGCTCGGGAGTCGGTCGCCGCCCGGCCGGTCTCGCCCGACCACGCGGCCGTCGCGCCCGAAGCGCCCTGGGAGCTTACTTCGCCTCCGCGGCCCACCTCGAGGCTGCGAGCGTGCACGCGTTCGAGCGACTCGCGGAGGAACTCGAGGCCCACGGCATGGAGTCCGAGCTCGTTCGCGCGGCGAGACGCAGTGCTCGCGACGAGGTCCGCCACACGCGCGCCACGTCTCGCCTCGCGCGACGCTTCGGCGGCGAGCCCCCGGCCGTCCGCGTGGCCAAGAAGCGCACGCGAAGCCTGGCCGCGGTGGCCCTGGAGAACGCCGTGGAGGGCTGCGTGCGCGAGACGTTCGGTGCCCTCGTCGCGACGTGTCAGGCCAGGAGCGCGGGTGACGCCGAGATCCGGCGCGTGATGGCGCGCATCGCGGTGGAAGAGACGCGCCACGCGGCGCTCGCATGGGAGATCGCGCGCGCGCTCGAGCCGCGTCTCGACGACCGCACCCGACGGAGGATCGCCACGGCCCGCACGCATGCCATCGAGAAGCTCCGACGAGACATGACAACGGGGGTCTCTCGAGAGGTCGCCCATGGCGCCGGGCTGCCCGATCCCGAGAGAGCGAGCCGCATGCTCGACGAGCTGTCGGCAGCCATCTGGTCGTGAAGGACCCGGTTCGGGCGCACCAGCGGCGCCTTCATCGGGCTTTCCGGCGCGCATTGCTGCTGGCGCTCGCCCCTTCGGCTGCACTGCAAGCGTGCTCGGACGACACCATCGTGGGCTCGGTCGGCGTGGACGCCGGAGACGCCACGACGGCGAACGACGCGCCCGGCGCGGATCAAACGAGCCCGGAGGCGGAGGCCGGGATGCTGGACGCAGGTGAGGCATCCCGAATGGACAGCTCGGGGGCGAATCCAGACGCGAGCACCGAGGCGACGACGGACGGCGAGATCGGGGACGCGGCTGACGCGTCCGCCGGCGACGACGACGCGGAGACCGGGACGGCCTTGCCGTGGTGCGCGGACGCCAGCGCCGGGACGCCCTGGTGGCCCGACGCAAGCGGGAACTGCAAGTACTTCGTCGACCTGTCGTGCCCTCAGTACGTGCCCCTGGGCTGCCTTCTCGACGGGACCGATTGCCTGAAGGTCTGCACGCTGAATAACCCGCTGTTCGACTGCGAGTACGCCCAGCCGGCATGCACGGTCTCCGGCCGCTTCATCGCCGAGGCTGGCCAGCCGGTCTCGGTCCAGTGCGATCTCTGCCCAGGCGCCGGGCGACGCCCGGAGGGGCTGGGGCGCCTCCGCAAGCGTTCGGCGACGGGCTCCGCCGTCGGCGAGTACCTCGCGCGCGCCGCGTACCTCGAAGAAGCTTCGGTTCACGCCTTCGATCGGCTGGAGCGCGAGCTGCGTGCACACCGGGCACCCGAGTCCCTCGAAAGGACGGCGAACCGTTCGGCGAAGGACGAGGTCCGTCACGCCGATGCCATGCGTCGCCTCGCAGCGTTGCACGGCGGAAGGCCGGAGTCGCCACCCGTCGGGCGCTCGACCATCCGGTCGCTCGAGCGGGTCGCACGCGAGAACGTCGTCGAGGGCTGCGTGCGTGAAACGTACGGAGCGCTGCTGGCGACCTGGCAGGCCGTACACGCGACCGACGCCGGCATCCGACGTTGCTTCTCGCGGATTGCGACCGACGAGACACGTCACGCAGCACTCGCGTGGGCCGTGGCCGAATGGGCCCACGAGCGACTGGGCCCGAGCGCGCACGCTCGGCTCGCTCGCGCTCGACGTCGGGCGGTTCGACATCTTCGTGGCGAGATCGATCGAGCGCCTCCGCGCGGGGTGGCGGCCCCGCTGGGGTTGCCCTCGGCGCGCCAGGCACGCGTCCTCCTCGCGTGCCTGGAGGGTCACCTGGCCTGAACGAGCATCGGCCTGACGTACGTGGCGCCGTTGGCCTCGGACACGAATCCATAGAGCTCGGTCGCGCCGAGCGTCGGCGGGGACTGGAGGGTGACCGTCGCGATGGCGTGATCTCCGGCTCGCACCGTCGATCTGTCGACGGTCACCCCGAGGGAGCTCGAACCGTTCGTCACGACGGGCTGCACCTGCCAGGGCCCGGCATCTGCGTCGGACTCTGCATAGAGAGCGAACGAAGCGCTCTCGCCCACGGCGAGGGTGAGCTCCTCGGTGCCCGTGGCGGGCGCCACGTTGAAGTACGCAGTGCCAGCGAGCGTCGGCACGCACGGGTCGTGACCGGCCTTGGCGCTCGCGTTCGACCAGGATCTCTGCACCGAGAACCCGCTGTCGGTCGTGGTGAGGTTCGTGTCGACCGCGATACACACGTCCGCGACCTCCGGCCCGAACGCGAGCCACGCCGGGTCGGTCATCTGGACCGCTGGAGCGTTCTCCGGAGACGGATCCGTGGCTGACTCGACGATCTCGTGGCTGGCCGCGAGGGTCATCGCCGCGAGATCGCTCTGGCAACGCGGGAGCACCGCGTAGGCCACGTCCACGGCGGGCCCTGCCTCCGGCGGGGTGACGGTGACGGCATCGTGCCAGCCCGTGCCTCCGGGTGGCGCACACGCCGAGATGCCATCCAGACGGAGGATCGATCCCGACGGGAAGAACAGCACGTAGAGGGTCTGCGCATCCGGAGCCGGCAGGGCGCCGCTGGCGACCGAAGACTGGATGAGCTGGCGCACCGAGCTGTCTCCGCCGCGCACCGAATCGGTGTACGCACTGCTGGCCGCCATCGGCAGGACCACGTGGCCACCACCGGCACCCGCGCCGACGCCGTACTCGGACGCGACGGCGCTCCACCATGCGGTGCTCGTGATCGCGTCGTCGAAGCTCTGGAGCGATGCGACGAGGTTCGGGTCGTCGTTCGAGAAGGACACGGTGACGACTCGGACGGCCGTCAGCTTCGGACCCCCTAGGTCCGTGACGAGCGGCATCGGCATGGGCGGCGCCGTGTCGGCGTCGACGGGCGCTTCGCTCGCGGCGTCCGCGGGGCCGGCATCGCGGGAACCCATTTCCGTGTCCGCTGTTCCGGCGTCCGGCCGGGGATTCGTCGCGCCAGAGCTCCCGTTGCAGCCGATCGTGGCCATCAAGGAGAGTGCGAGACTCCAGCGCACGCGCAGACAGCCTAGCGCGCGCCGCCTTCCCCGGTGTGCAACGCGCTTTCGGTGAAACGGTGCGCCCCTACTGTAGCGACGGCCGAAGCCGTTACGCGGGCCAGTTGAATCGGGGGGACCGCTGTGATTCGAGGCGCCGCACGCGAATGAACCACGCCGCAAGAAGGCCCCCTAGCTTCAGCGAGGAGTTGCTCGCCCACACCGTTCGCCAGGCGAAGACACTCGCCGAGAGTCACGTACGGCTCGCATCACGCATCGATGACGCGGGAGTCCGCGACAGCGTGGACCGATTGCGAGCGACCCTCGACGATTACGCTGCAGTGACCGAGGGAGAATTCGATCGCGTCCGTTTCGGGGCCGCCCTCGAGCGCCTGCAGGAGAGCATGGACGCCCTCCGGAAGGAGTGGGTCCGCGTCGTGCGAGCGCGCTCCCCGGCCTGAGGCACTTCAGCGGCTCAGGCTGGCCAGCTGGGCCTGCACGCGCAGCGCGATCGCGTGCGTCGCGTCCATCGCGAGAGCCTTCTGCGTCTCGACGCGCGCCTCGTCGACTAGGCCCATCTGCAGGAGCACGAGCGCCAGCTCCGCGTGCGCCGTCGCCGGCGCATCGCCGTCGACGACGGGCACCGGCGCCGGGGTCAGCTCCGACCAGAGCTGCGCCGTGTCGAGGTGACCCTCCGGTCCGGCGGCGGGCGCCAAGGAGTCGTGCACGACCTCACGCGCCAGATCGAGGCAGTCGCCACAGATGCTCACGTCTCCTCGGCGCGCGTGACGGCCGCCGGGGTGGTCGCAGAAGTCGCACTGGGCTCCGTCGGTGTCGGCGTGCATCCGGCGCGCGCATCGCATGCAAACGGCACGATCGGACGCGCCGGCGCGGCGCCCCGCGATGAGCGCCTGGGTTTGCCCGCCGCAGAAGGAACAGGCGTTCGCGGCTGAGTCGACCGGCATGGGCCTCATTATGCCATGCCCGGCGCCCTCGCCTTCCGACCGTCACATTCGTCGCGTACACTTGTCCCCGGATGAACGTGTACGGGGGGACGGCTGCAACGGCCGCGTCGAGCGTCGACGCCTATCTGGCGTCGCTGCCGCGAGGCATCGCCTCGTATCCCGAGTGCCAGCATAAGGGCGAGCCGCTCGACGTCTGGCTCCACCGGAGCCCCACTCGCGACCTCGCGCGTCTCGTGCCCCCGCAGGTAGCCGTCCTGCTCGACCGCAACCGGCCGATTCCCAACTGGGTGCCCGACGTGCACGCCAATGCGCTGTACCTGGCGATGCGTCAGGCGCACTTCGCCGACGACGCGGCGTTCCTCGCGCACGCGCGCGAGGTCAACCGGGCCGTGCTCGAAACGCCGGCGAACCGGCTGCTCTTCTGGGCGGCCAGTCCGCGGGGCATGATGCGCGCCGCGGGGGTGCGCTGGGGAAGCTTGCACCGAGGAAGCACTCTCGAGGTGCGCGCCGCGCGCGAGCTCTCGGTCGACGTGACGCTGTCCTTCCCGCGAGCCCTCTATCCGGAGCTCATTCTTCGAGCGAACGCCACGGGGTTTGCCTTGGTGCTCGAGAATGCCGGTGCCCGTGACGTCGAGATGCAGCTGCGCACGGTCACGCAGACGCACGGATTCTTCACCGGACGCTGGCGCTGAGTCGAAGAAAGAGGCCGGCGACGGCGTCGATGCGGTCGCGAAGGTCGGCGAGTAGGCAGGACGACTGCTACATCCCTGCGTCGGTCAAACACTTGAGAGGCAGCGGCCTGCGGATGCCGAGGACCTCGGGCCGCACGTCCGCGGGCGGGTTCCATCCCGTCGAACGCTGCAACAGCGTCGGCTTGTCCGACGTCCCGCCGAGGGTGAACGCATCGAGGACGTAGTTCTCACCCTGCGTGAAGGGAGAGAGCACGGTGTTCGTGTAGGGCTCGAAGTACACGGCCTGCCCCGAGTGCGTCGTCATGGCCTGCGCGAGCGAGCCACCGGCGGAGGCGAGAGGGACGGCGTAGACGGAGAGGTCCTCGTTGGTCGCCGTGAGGATCGCTTGCTGCAGACACTCGGCGAAGGCCAAGGGCTGGAAGAAACCATCGCTCGTCTGGATCGAGATCGGGCTACCCACGCTGGCCAGGTTCGTCGGCGTGAATGTGTGGATGGCCGTCTGCCCCGGGGAGCCGGGGTTCCCGCCGGGCAGGCTCCACGCGATGACGTCCTGTGGGGCACCGCTCGGCGGCAGCCCCAGGTACGAGCCGTAGGCGGGTCGGCCGAAGAACGGCCCAAGGTGGAGGTCGAACCCCAGCATCACGGGGACAGGATTCGTCGGCACGGCCACGTGCACGAAATCCAGGCAGAAGCCTCCGCCGATGCCTCCGCTTCCCGCGTCGCCCCCATCGTCTCCGGCGTCGTCCTCGCTCATCCCACCGTCGCTCGGGCATTGCACGGACTCGAGCATGTTGACCGAGCCCCCCTTCCCGCTCGTGCTTCGTGTGCCGATGATCCCCTGCGGCTGGATGTCCAAGGGAGTCGACGCCGTGAAGATGGTCGGGTTGCCCGGATCGCTCGTGTCGAGCGTGATGAAGCTCGTTCCGCTCGCCGAGTCGACCAGCGGATCGAAGCCCACGTAGGCGATGCGATCGGTGATGACCGTGGCGAGCCCGAAGACCGGCGGCGGCACCTGGAGGCTTCCGAGGTCGGCCCACGTGCCGCTGACGGGATCGAGCGTACGGACGTGCAGCACGGCCTTGTCCTTCGGCGTGGGGAAGAGGCTCTGCCCGTCCGTCTCGATGATGAACCAGTAGTCGCGCAGCCCGTCGTATTGAACGAGGGGCACGTTTCGCATCTCGCGCGCGTTCGGAAGCTCGTGACCGTCCGTCGGGTCGATCGCCGTGAGCACGCCCTGGAGGTTGCCCGCGTCGTCCGCGACGCGGCCGCTGATGACGATGACTCCCCGGTCCGGAAAGTTCGGACCGGTTTCCTGGCTGCCCGCGTCGGCGTCGCCACGCGCATCCGTCGGCCCGGTGTCCTTCATGCCGCCCGTGTCGGTCATGCTCGCGTCGGTCGGCGCCGACTGCAGCACGTCACCGAACGTGTTCACGATCGAGCACGCCCACGCCCCCAACACGGGCGCCGCGAACGCGATCGCTCGCAAAGACCAGCGGGACAAGCTTCTCGATTCGAAGAGCCTCATTGGTGCCTCAGTTGTTCGGCGCTCCCTGCAGGATCCATCGACGGAAGGCGTCGATCTGGGCCGTGGTCAAGACGCTGCCCGTGGCGGGCGCGGGCATCTGGTACCCGACGGGGGGTGGGTTCTCCGACACCTTCTGGTAGAGGAAGCTGAAGGTCGGATTGCCGGGGTTGACGCGCATCTCGCCGGGGAGCTCGCGCGACCTGACGTTGACGAGGTAGTCGTACGCAAAGCCGGGCGCGAGCACGAGACCCAGCGGCGGGTTTCCGGGCACGTGGCATCCCGCCACCGCACAGTCCACCGAGAACGTGACCTGGAGCTGCTCGCTCAGGCTCACGTCGATGTCGCCGCTCACTTCCACGGTGTTCGAGTCGCGGTTGCCGGCCTTGTCTCGCGCGCGCACGACCCAGTAGAGCGTCGAGTCCGGCGTGAGATCCGACACGAAGACGCTCGTCGCTCCGGGGTCCGACGTGGCGATGGGCGTCGTGAAGTCCTCTCCACCCGGGGAGGAGCCCTGGAACACGTCGTAGACGATCGCGTTCTGCGGAGTCGCCGGGTCGGTCGCGGGCATCCACGTGAAGGTCGCCGTGCGGGCGTCGGACTGCACCGAGACGGTCGCTACCCCGCCGAACGTCGGCGGCGTCGGATCGGCCGACGTCGTCGCCACGCAGTCGACGAGGTTCATGTCCTCGTTCCCGACGAAGTCGCGCGACCGAACGACGAAGTGCCACGTGGTGCTCTGCGTGAGCCCGGTCACCTCGACGCTGCTGGTGAGCCCTTTGACCGTGAGCAGCGGCTTCTTGAAGGAGAGCCCCGCGAACGACGTCGCGTCGTAGACGTCGTACGCGATGAGGTTCTGCGGCGTCCCGTCGTCGGTCGCGAGCGCCCAGGTGACGACCGCGGAGCCGGCGCTGTCGGCTATGGCGCTCGTGCACCCGGCGAACTGCGGCGGG
>DATJYG010000112.1:0-11077 GCA_035499695.1 Polyangiaceae bacterium | reverse complement strand
CGGACGACGACGTGGCGATGCTCGACGTGGAGGCGGTCGACGGCGACGGGCGGGTCGTGGCGCGGGCGCGCGAGGGCGCGGGGGTCCGCTCGATCACGCTGTGCTCGCCGACGTTGATGCCCGGGACGCTCGCGGTGCGACCGCACTCGGGGCACGGCCTGGCCGCCGTGGTGCTCGCGCGTGCGCGCGGCGACGTGGCGCGCGACCTGAGCCTGCAGGCGGACATCGTGTGGGCCTCGGCGACGCAGCCCCTGGAGGCGGCGAAGCACGCGCGCGACACGCTCCTCGCCAAGAGCGGCTACGACGCGCCCGTCGCGACGACGACCGGGAACCTGCTGCTCGGGCGACGCATCTCGGTGCCGCTCGACCTGAAGACGATGGGCAGCAGCGCGTGCGCGCGCGTGGACGTGGTGGCCGGGGCGCCGCTCGGGCTCGTGGAGGCCCGCGTGTGGGACGACGCGGGGCAGCTCCTCGCGCACGAGGAGGCGTCGACGTCGGTGGCGCTCTTCGCGTGCGCGCACGGGGCGGCCCGCCTCGAGCTCGAGACGCACGGGCGGCCCGGCCCCTTCGCGGTGACCGTGCGCCCCGAGCGCTGGCGCGATCCGGCCTTCGCGGCGCATCCGCTGGCGGCGTCGCGCATGATCGCGCGCGCTGCGGCGGGGCCCGACCGGTTGCTCGAGGGCCGGCAGGCGGCCGTGCGCGCCGCGACGCTCGACGCGGCCCACAGCGTCGCGTGGACCCGGCCGGTGGACCCCGGCAAGTGCGTGCGCGTCACCGTCGGCGTGGAGGGGGAGGGGGCCGGGGTCGATCTGCGCGCCGCGGACGCGACCGACGACGCCGACCTCGATCGCGGTCACGCGGCGTTCGCCGCCACGGTGCGCGCCTGCGCCCCGAACGACTCGCCGAAGACGGTGCGCTTCGAGGCCCGCGCGTCCGCCGGCAAGGTGGACGCCGTCATCGGCGAGCAGACGTCGGGCAACCCCTGAGAGCGCCCGTCGCTCAGGGCTTGGAGAGCCGCGCGAGCACCGCGTCGGCGCGCGCCGTGTCGACGTCCCCGATGCACAGGCGGCTGCCGTCCCTCGGCACGACGAGCAGGCGGCACCTGCCGCGCGCGCCGGGGGCGAGGCTCGAGAGGGCGAAGTCGATCCCGAGCCCGACGGCCACGATGGCGAGCCCCCACGCGAGCAGCGAGGGCGAGGCGGCGCGCACGCCGTCCACGAAGGCCGCGACGCCCACCCAGCTCCCCACGGCCAGCGCCAGGAGCCCCGCGTACAGCGCGATGCTCGGGTAGCGCACGTCGCGCGTGGCGCGCGCGAGGCCCGTGCGCGGCACGACGACCGCCCGGTCGCGGAGCGTCCGCCCCAGGAGCTGCGTCTTCCAGTGCACGCGCACGCCCCCGTCCTCGGACAGCGTGACCTCGGCCGGCCGCCGGTAGGCGAGCGCCCAGCGCCCCACGAGTCTCGCGGCGTGCGTGATGAAGAGGATCCCCGTGAACGCGAGCAGCCCCGTGGCCACGGGGCCGCGTGGAGCAGGCGCCAGCTCGCCGACGACCGGAGCCACCGCCGCGCTCGCAGCAGCAGGAGGAGCAGCAGGAGCTGCAGCAGGAGCAGGAGCCGGAGCAGGCGGCTGGGCCCCCGGCAGCAGACGCGCGGCCAGGCCCGGCTCACCCACGACGGCATAGGCGCACAGGGCGGTCGCGAGCGCCCGCTCCTCGTCGCTCTTCGAGGCCCGCTCGAGGACCTCGAGCGCGTCGCCGAAGTCGGTCGCCGTGTCCTCCCGCGTGAGCCCGAGCTCCCGCGCCTTGTCCCCCACGGCGCCGCCCGCAACGGCGACCGCGGCGACAGCCGCGAGGTCCGCCAGGCGCGGGTGTTTCGACAGGGCCTCGAACGCCCGGCGCGCCGCGTCGTCGGACATGGTCTCGCCGCAACCCTGTACCGGAACGCAGCGAACTTGGCCAGGTCGCAGCCGTTCCTCTATTCGGGAGCCCATGCGCACCAAGGCCGAGGTCATCGCAGAGCTCCAGAACATGCTCCGGGACGTCTTGTCGGCAGCGAGCGGCGGGACGAGCTACGCACGCATCGCGCGCGCCCACGGCTACGTGGACGGCTACATGCGCGCCCTCATCGACCTCGGCATCGCCGACCAGAAGGAGCTGGTGCAGATCGTCGCCGCCGAGCGCGAGCGCGCCAGCGGTCCGGCCGTGCGCGTGCTCACCGCGGACGACGAGACCGTCGCGGCCTGATCGCTCGACTCACTGCCCGACGAACGCGACGTCGCCCGAGACGACCGGGGGCGACATCGAGTGGTCGGTGTTGCGGTACCAGTTGGCGATCTGCTGCGACTGCGACACGTAGTGGGGGAAGAAGCCGGCGAACCAGGTGTTCGTCTGCTGCAGCGCCTTCACCGTCCACGTGTGCTTGTTGCCCGCCGCCGGGACGCCCGTGGCCTCGTGCAGCGTGCCCGCCGTCGCGTCCTGGTAGACGATGCGGACGTTGCCGCCGCTGTCGACCGTGAGCGACGAGTCGTCGCCGACGATGTGCTGGCCGTCGGCGTAGGCCATGCCGTTCAGGTGCTGCCCGTCGTCCACGACCTCGGGGGCCAGCGGCTTCGCGAGATTGCCCGCCGGCACGGTCAGGTACTGCAGCGCCTCGGTCCAGCCGTTGACGTAGCTCACGTGCCAGTCGCCGTTGCTGTCGATGGCGAGCGACGCGCCGATGCCGACGTCGCCCGTGTCGGTGCGCATCGGGTCGCTGTTGGCGCCCATCTGCCCGTCGAGGATTCCCGACGTCCACGCGCTTCCCGAGCTCGCCACGCCCACGAGGTTGCCGCGCGTGCGGTCGTACACGACGAGCCCGATGCCCTTGGGGCCGCTGGACATCGCGACGTAGTCGCCGGTCGCGTCGGGGTACGTGTCGATGTAGCTCGAGGTGATCGTGTTCTGGCAGGAGGGCCCGGCGTCGCCCACGGTCACGCACGACTGCGGGGTGGACCCGATGCCCGCCTCGGCGGCGCCGCAGTCGCTCGGCTTGCACCCGGCGACCGTCGACTGACACTGCATCGACGTCTCGACGCACACCTGGCTCCCCGTGCAGAACTGCGCCTTGCACGGCGTCTGCGGGTCGACGAGCGCGTCCTGGGTGGCCCAGTCGCTCCCGGACATCGGCGTGGCCGTGTTGCCCGTCGCGATGACGACGCGCGACTTCGCCCAGCCGCCGGTGCCCGGCTCGACGACGAGGAACGCGATGGTCGGCTTGCCGCCCACGATCGCCAGCTTGGAGTAGCGGCCGATGTCGCTGTTCGCGGCGTGCATCACCGTGTGCGAGTTCCACGTCTTGCCGCCGTCGGGCGAGCTCGCGAACTTGAGCGCCGAGTTGGTCGCGTCGTAGTAGCTGACCCTCGGGTTGCCGTTCGAGTCGAGCGCGATGCTGGTCCAGAGCCCGACGTCGGGGCCCGGGTCGGTCAGTCCCTCGCGCCAACCGCTCGGATCGTTCGGCGCGCAGTCGCCGTCGCCGGGGGTGGCGGGCAGGCCGTCGACCGTGACCCACTGCACCTTCATCTTCCCCGTGTCGTACTTGCCGGCCACGAGGTCGCCGTAGAGCAGCCCGTTGGTGACGTCGGCGTCGTTGTACCCGGCGACCCAGATGGTCCCGTCGGACCCGACCGCGACCGACGTGTACTCGCCGATGAGCCCCTGCACGAGCGCCGGTCCGCACGGCTGCACGCAGCCCATGCCGCAGTTCATCCCGGCCTCGCCGGCGTCGTCGCCGTTGGCCGGGCTGTTCCCGTTACCGCCGCAGGCGCACCCCTGGCTCGTCGCGGCCAGCGCCGCGAGCGAGCCGACCACCAGTAAAGGGGAGGCCACCAGCTTCACGGGCGCCCCGCCCGCCGAGCGGCGCCGCGCCAGCACGATGATGCCGAGGGCCGCCAGGCCCGCGAGCAGCGCCCCCTCGGTCCCGCTCGGCGCACCGGGCGTCGAGCAGCCGCACGCCGAGCTGGCCGAGGGGATCGTCGGGTCCGGACGGCCGCGAATCAGGCCGTTGACGTCGGCGACGTTGCCCATCTCGTCCTCGACCTGCACCTCGAGCGACATGCTGTCGCCGCCGGGGATGGGCTTGAGGCCCACGTAGCTCTCCCACTCGCTCCAGGGCCCCTGCGTGCCGTCCTGGGCGTTCGCGCGCCAGCGCACCTTGAGCGCCGAGTCCTCGCTCACGTAGTCGTACGCGTTGACGACGAGGTTCCCGCTCTGCGTCGTGAGCGACACCTGCGGCGGAAGGACGTCGATGATGAACGGCACCGCCGCCGGCGTCTCGTCCTCCGTCCGCGGCTGCCCGACGAACCGCCCCACCGCGTAGAGCGTGTGCTTGCCCTGGAGGAACAGGTACTGGCTGTCGATCGTGACGTCGCGCGACGTCGACCACGCGCTGCGCGACTGGTCGTCGATCCACGTCGCGTACTCGACCTTGCCGCTGCCGTCGTCGTCGTCGCTGCCGAGCGTCACGTGCAGCTTCGGGAACTTGGCGCGGTCCGCGCCCTCGATGGTCATCGCCTCGGGGTGCACCTCGGTCCCGACGATCTGCGCCTGCGTGTGCTTGAGCATTCCACCCGGCGGCGCCGTCACCAGGTCGGCGAAGAAGCCGATGAAGTTGTCGGTCCCCTTGGTCAGCTTGCGGAAGCCGCCCGCGGGAATGGAGAGCGCGATGCCGTACTTGGCGAACGAAGAGTTCAGGTTGATCGGGCTGAATCCCTTGCCGAGGAACTGTCCGACGATGCCGCCGAGCAGCGACGAGAGGGCCGCGGCCGTGTTGGTCGGGTTCTCCCAGAGCATGTTCGCGTTGGTCACGGTGCCATTGGCGATCGAGAGGTCGCCGAGGACCGGCAAGATGCCGCCGTTCGGGTTGCTGGCCGACTTGCCCGTGTCGAGGTCGATCGGGACGGTGATGTCCGACGTGTACGTGAAGGCGCGGACGAAGCGATCGTCGCTCCACACGTAGAAGTCGATCGCGAAGGACGGCAGCGTGATCGTGAGGAGCGGGTCCGTCTTGATGTTGGTCCCGTTGCCCTTCACCACGACCACCGGCGGCTTCTGCGGGCGCGTCGTGATGGCCATCGACTCCGGCTTGCTCGACTTGCCGGGCTCGAAGGTGAGGTCCTTGAGCGACGGGATGACCGCGCTCACGTACCCGCTGTTGAGCGCCTGGAACTGCGCCGTCGAGACGCCGAGACAGAGGACGCCGCTGTTGTACGCGGCCGTCGCGTCGTAGTTGAGATAGCGCTGGGCGATGGCGAGGTTGATGTCCGGCCCCGGATCGCCGGAGGGCCACGGGGTGATCTTGTCCGTCGTCAGCTCGTCGGGCACCGGGATGCCCATCGGGACGGGGTTCTGCACGATCGGGACGCACGAGCCCGCGGGGTTCGGCACCATGCCGCCGAGGAGCGACAGCGTGAGCCCGTTCGGCGTGTGACCAGAGTACGGGGGACTGGGGTCCGTCGCGCACGCGCCGTTCGCGTATGTCTGGTTCGGGGCGCAGCTGGGGGCCGTGTTGGCGGCGCCGTTCGCGGCGAGCACCAGGTCCACCGCTGCCGTGTTGCCCGGCGAGTACTTGGCGACGAGCGACCCGAGGTTCATGTGGCCGTCGAGGCCGAGCAGCGTGGGCACGCAGGTGCTCGTGGCCGTCCCGAAGACGCAGTCGCCGCCGTCCGCCACGGTGCCGTCGGGGCACTGCGGGGTGGTCATCGTGTCGGCCTTCGTGCAGAGCTGACTCTGGAGCTGGCTCTTGAGGGTGTTCGTCAGCGGACCGGTGAGCTGCCCGACGAGGTAACTCTTGAAGAGGCCTGCGATCGAAGCCAGGAGGCCGCCGCAGAGCTGCACGCTGTTGGGGTCGATGGTCGCGTTCACCGTTGCGTTCTGCGAGTCCACGATCGAGTAGCCGGTGCGGGGCGGGAGCGCCTCGTCCACCACCGGGAGCGCCGCTGTTACCGGCACGTCGACATAGGTAACGTTGGGCGTGCTTCCGTTGCAGCCGCCCTGGCCGACGCCGACGTCGATGGTGCCTAGATCGATTCCGAAGGGACCCTGCACGTCGACGGGGATGTCGTCGACCTTCACAGGAACCGTTCCAGTGATTTGGATGGCCGGCTCCATGTTGGGGCCGTTGGCGGATGCGAGCGCGTCGAGGTTCAGCTTTGCGCCCGCAACGTTGACGTCCGCCACGCACTGCCCGGGACTCGGGTTCGGGGGCAGGCTGCCGCCGCCGCAAATGTAGGCGGTGCCGATCGAGAACGACGAGTTGCTCGCCGGCACGTTGAAGGTGATGACGCCCCCGCTCGTGCCCAGCGCATCGCCGGCGATCGGGCCCAGGTTGGCCGACAGGAAGTCGAGCCCGGGGCGGGTGAGGCGCACCGCGCCCGCGTTGTCGATGACCGACGCTTGCGGGAAGCCTGCGGGGAGTGGGGTCATCCCGCAGCTCGCGCATCCACTGCAGCCGCTCCCGCTGCACGACGCGACGACGATGAACATCAAGACGAAAAACGCCGGACGAAGCGACCAACGAAGCATGCAGCCCTCCACACCCCTCAGAAACGCCGCGTGTAGCCTAGCCGAAAAAGGATAGGCAGGGGGGAACGCCCACGCTGCGGGGCGTCATCGAGACGCGACGTGCCCGCACGAAGCTCGGACGCTCGCATCCGAGCCGGGGACGGGCGCGTCCGACCCTCGGACAGGCGCGTCCGACCCTCGGACAGGCGCGTCCGAACCTCGGATGGGCGCGTCCGACCTTCGGATGGGCGCGTCCGACCCTCGGATGGGCGCATCCGACCCTCGGACGGGTGCGTCCGACCCTCGGACGGGTGCATCCGACCCTCGGACGGGTGCGTCCGACCTTCGGAGGCTCGCGTCCGAGCGTCGAACAGGTGCGCCTTCGTGCCTACCCTTACTGTCCGCCGGCGTCCGTTGCCGTACCGCCGTCGCCCATGGGGGCGGCGCCGCCCGCGCACTGCGGGTCCAGCGACGAGTCGCCGATCTTCGCGGCGCTCGCAGCGAACGCGGCGGCGAGCCAGTAGCTGTCGCCGCAGCCGCCGGGCCCCGTGGGGCTCGAGCAGTAGTCGCCCTTGTCCTTGATCGTCCCGTTGACGCGGGCGCACAGCTTCTCGCCGGTCGGCCCGGTCATCGTGTCGGCGGCGCCGGTGAGCAGCACGCAGAGCGACTCGCTGAGCTGCGGCACGAGCACCTTGTCGGCCTCCTCGAGGGTGATGTAGCCGCCGATCGACCCGCCGGTGATCCAGCGATCGCACGCGGTGATGTCGTCGGTGCACGAGCCCATCGCGCCGCCGTTCGTCGAGGTGATCGCGTCGGGGTTGTAGGTCCCGATGCAGTTGTTGTCGGGGCTGAGCGTGACGTTCTTCACCGAGCCGCCCGAGATGGGCAGCACGATCGGCGAGAGGCCCGGCGGGTAGATGGGCACGTTGAGCTTCGGGATGGTGTCGGACGACCACGTGCCGTCCGCTCCCTTCGTCATCCCCACGGTGACGGGGCCGACCTGCAGGGACCCGATCGTCGTGTTGACGAAGCAGTAGCCCTTGGTGAAGTTGGCGGTCGTCGGAGGCGCGCCGCCCGTCGTCACCTTGTTGTTCGCGGTGTCGAGCTGGATGAGCCACGAGAAGGTCCCGTCCCCACCTTCGCCGCACTGCCCGTGCAGGTCGATGCCCTGGTTGAGCACCGTCTTCTGCACGAAGGCCTTGGCGAGGGCCGGCGGGGCCGACACGTCGAGGCGGCGGATGCGCAGGTCGGCCACCGACTTGCCCGAGTTGTCCTGGCCCATCGCGAGGCACGGCGAGCCCGACGTGCACGGCGCCGTGTTGCACGAGACCGGCGACGTGGCGCACGCCTGCTGCGAGGGCGGGTAGGTGAGGCAGTTGGGCGCGGGGAACTGGCCGGCGTCGGCCGAGCACTCGCCCGCGGCAGGTTGCGTGTTGGGAGCCGGCGGCACCGAGCTGCTCGAGCAAGCGACGACGGCGACGACGAGCGCGCCACCACTGCACACGCCGCACGCGAAAGCGGCGGCACTCTTCCAAGTCAGCCTCTTCATGGGCCGCGCAGCCTAGCGCAGCTCAGCCTATGTCGGGAGGGGCAACGAGAGCGGGCCGCCCCCGTGGTCTACCAGTCGGGCGAATGCGTGGATGCGCGCCCCGAGATCCGAGTGCGTCGCCGCCAGCAGCCGGGCCGGCCCGATGCCCTCGACGCAGAAGCTCCCGAGGGCCGACGCGAAGTAGAGCGCCTTGCGCAGCGTGGACGGGGTGACCTCGCCGCGAGCGGCGACGTAGCCCATCAGCCCGCCAGCGAAGGAGTCGCCGGCGCCCGTCGGATCCTGCACCTCCTCGAGCGGGTAGGCCGGGACGAAGAAGGTGCCCGCGTCGTCGAAGAGCAGGGCGCCGAACTCGCCGCGCTTGATGACGAGCATCTTGGGCCCGCGCTTGCGGATCTCGGCGGCCGCGCGCACCAGGTTGTGCACGCCCGAGAGCTGCCGCGCCTCCTCGTCGTTGATGACGAGCATGTCGATGCGCTCGAGCATCTTCGCGAGGGCGGCCGGCTCGCCGTCGATCCAGAAGTTCATCGTGTCGGCGCAGACGAGCGTGGGCTTCGCCACCTGCGCGAGGACGTCGACCTGCAGGCTCGGGTGGATGTTGCCGAGCAGGACGAAGGGGCTGCTCTTGTAGGCCGCCGGGATCTTCGGCGAGAAGTCGGCGAACACGTTGAGCTGCGTGTCGAGCGACGTGCGGCTCCCGAGGTCCTGCGAGTAGCGCCCGTGCCAGCGGAACGTCTTGCCCTGCGCGCGCTCGACGCCCTGGGTGTCGACCCCGCGCGAGCGCAGCTCGCCGAGGTGCGTCTCGGGAAAGTCGGTGCCTACGATGCCGACGACGCGCACGCCGCCGCGGTTCAGCAGGGCCGCGGCCAGCGACGCATACGTCGCGGCGCCTCCCAGCACGTCGCGGAAGTTGCCGCTCGGCATGTCCAGGTCGTCGAACGCGAGGGAGCCAACGATGAGAAGGGGATGACTGCTCATGGGGGGGTACTCAGGATTGGTTTCTTACCGCAGAGGCGCAGAGAGGGAGAGGAGAACGCAGAGATTTTTGTGTGGATCCACAACAAACCCTCTGCGGCCTCGTTTCTGCGCTCTGCGCCTCTGCGGTTAAATCACTTCAAATAGCGCCCTACGAGCCATTCCAAACGCTCGCGGGCCGCATCCGTAATGCGCTCCGGGGCCGTCATGATGGCTCCGGCCAGGGCGCCGGGGCCGCGGCATTCGGCCGGGTCGGGGAGGGCGCGCGCCAGCTCGGCCACCGTCTTGCGGGCCGCAGCCACGTTCTTGTGCATCACGGCGAGGACCGCCTCGACGGTCACGTCCTCCTCGCTCTCGTGCCAGCAGTCGTAGTCCGTCGCGAGGGCGAGCAGCGCGTAGGGCAGCTCCGCCTCGCGCGCGAGCTTCGCCTCGGGCAGGGCGGTCATGCCGATGACCGAGACGCCCCAGGAGCGATAGAGGATGCTCTCGGCGCGCGTCGAGAACTGCGGGCCCTCGATGCAGACGTAGGTGCCCCCGCGGTGCACGCGCGCGCCCGCGCGACCCGCGGCGGTGGCGAGCGCCTCGGACATGGTCTCGCACACCGGGTCGGCGAAGCCGACGTGGCCGACGATGCCGTCCTCGAAGAAGGTGGAGACGCGGCGCTTGGTGAGGTCGATGAGCTGGTCGGCCACGACGAAGTCGCCCGGCGCGATCTCCTCTTTCATCGAGCCGACCGCGCTGACGCTCACCATGTGCGTCGCCCCGAGCTTCTTCAGCGCGCACACGTTGGCGCGGAAGGGGATCTCGTGCGGCGCGATGCGGTGCCCGCGTCCGTGCCGCGGCAGGAAGAGGAGCGTCGCGTCCCCCAGCTTGCCGCGCACCACGGCGTCGCTCGGCGGGCCGAACGGTGTCTCCACGTTCACGTGCTCGACGTTCGAGAGCCCCTCGATGTCGTAGAGCCCACTGCCCCCGATGACGCCGAGCACGCGCTGCCCGCTCACGGCAGCACCCCGGTGCGCAGCAGGCCCTCGGCGAGCTCGGAGCGCCGCCATCGCCGCGCGCGCTCGGCCACCGTGATCGACCGCAGCTCGTCGTACGCGCGCTGCAGGTCGTCGTTGACCACGAGGTAGTCGAAGAGCGCGTAGTGCTCGATCTCGAGGCGCGCCGTGTCGAAGCGCTGTCGCACGGCCTCCTCCGAGTCGCTCGCGCGCCCGCGCAGCCGCCGCTCGAGCTCCGCCATCGACGGCGGAAGGATGAACACCGTGACCACGTCGGGCTTCTGCACCCGGATCTGCCGCGCGCCCTGGTAGTCGATGTCGAAGATCATCCCGGTGCACCCGGCCGCCGCCTTCGCGCGGTCGATCTCGGCCGTGGACGTGCCGTACAGGTTCCCGTGCACCTCGGCCCATTCGAGGAAGGCGCCCTGCGCGACGAGGGACTGGAACTTCGCCCGGTCCACGAAGTGGTAGTCGCGCCCGTCCACCTCGTTGGGCCGGGGGGCGCGCGTCGTGTGCGAGACGCTGAAGCGCAGCTCGGGGTGCTCGGTCAGCAGCTTGCGCGTGAGGGTCGTCTTCCCGGCACCGCTCGGCGACGAGAGGATGAGGAGGAGGAAGTCGCGGTCCGGGTGTGACGGGTTCATTCGACGTTCTGGACCTGCTCGCGCATCCGCTCGATCTCCGCCTTCACCTCGACGACCGCGTGGGCGATGGGCGCGTCGGGGCTCTTGGCGCCCACGGTGTTGGCCTCGCGCGCCATCTCCTGCAGGAGGAAGTCGAGCCGCCGGCCGATGGGCTCGTCCGCCTGCAGCAGCGAGGCGAACTGGGTGCAGTGGCTCTCGAGGCGCGTGAGCTCCTCGCACACGTCGCTGCGCTCGGCGAACATGGCGATCTCCTGCTCGAGGCGCGCCGCGTCCACGTCGAGCTCCGTCGAGGCGCGCAGGCGCTCGGCCCTGTCGCGCAGGCGCTTGCGGTGCGCGTCGATGACCTCGGGCGCCCGCTTCTCCACCTCGCGCGCCAGGATCT
>DATJYG010000111.1:0-3319 GCA_035499695.1 Polyangiaceae bacterium | reverse complement strand
CACCTTCACGGCGTTCTCGAAGACGTCCATCAGGTTGTGCAGGCCCGACGACGCGGTCCACAGGAAGCCGACGACGCCGACCGGCGCGACCGTCGCCGAGCTGCGCGACATTCGCTCGAGCTCCGCGCGCACGATGTCCTCCGCGGAGCCCGGTACGAGCTCGAGCACCGGCTCGAGCAGGTCGCTCATGCCGCGCGCACGCGCCGCCACGCGGCCGACCAGGAACCCGAGCAGCACGAGCAGCGGCACGAGGCTCAGGAAGAACCAGAAGGCGATGGCGGCCGCCGCCTCGAGCGCGTTGTGCGCCTTCATCCCTTCGACGAAGCGGCGCGCCACCTGGACGGCGTTCTTTGTGGCGGCGTTCGTCAAGCCGCCCGAATCATCGCATAATCCCTGCGTGACACGGTCGTGCTCCTCCTTCCTTGCTGCTGCGGCGACCGCGGTCGCGCTCTCCGCGTGCGGCGGCAGCACGTCGAGCTCGCAGGCGCAGGGGCAAGGCCCTACCGACGCCGGGCACCTCGACGGCGCCGCGCAACTCGACGGCGGCGCCACCACCTACATCGACGCGAGCTGCCTCGTGGAGATCCAGCAGCCGCCCCTCATGTCGTCGTTCGACCACGTGCCCGTCGGCACGATGGTCGACTGGAACACGAACCCGCCGTCGAGCGGACCGCACTACCCCATCTGGGCGGCGTTCCAGGCGTACACGACGCCCGTGCCGCGCGGGTACTACGTGCACGACCTGGAGCACGGGGCGATCGACTTCCTCTACAACTGCGGCTCGGCGGGGTGTCCGGAGGTCGTGTCGACGTTCCAGGCCGCGTCCGATTCGCTGCCGGACGATCCGGTGTGCGCTCAGACGGGCGGCCTTGGCGTGCGCGTGCGCACGGTCATCACGCCCGATCCGCTCATCCCGACGAAGGTGGCGGCGGTCGCGTGGGGATGGCTCTACCTCGCCGACTGCGCCGACCTGCCGACGCTCGAGCAGTTCGCGAAGGCGCACTACGGGCAGGGTCGCGAGGACCTCTGCAACCCCGGCACGATCGCCTTTTGAGCCTCGACACCCCACCGGGGGAGACTTATTTCAACGGGTGCGGTCGTGGTCGCACAGCCTCTCCTCTTCACCATCGAATTCCGCCGGAAGATGGCGGAGCTCCCGCTGCAAGAGCGGATGGATTGGCTCGAGTCGCTCGCGCGACGCATGCGTTCGGGTGAGGACGAGCCGGGCGTCGTGCAGGAATTGCGCGAGGTGGCGCGCGGGTGCCGCCTGCCGCTCGTCGAGAACATCCAGAGGCAGCTCGGCCCCTTCGACGCGGCACACCTGCGCGCCCTCGTCGAGGTGCCGCGCGAGAAGTTCGTGCGCGACGAGGATCTCGAGCGCAGCGCCGACGACGTACCCCTGCCGCTCGACGAGCAGGGCCTCGCGACGATCAGCGCGCCGCACGCCTATCTGCTCTCCTTCCGGTTGCTCGAGCTGTCGGCGGGCGATTCGCTGATCGAGCTCGGAAGCGGCTCCGGCTACGGCGCAGCGCTGGCTTCGTTCATCGTGGGGCGCGACGGGCGCGTGCTCACCTTCGAGATCGACGGGGGCCTGGCACGCTGGGCCGCCAAGAACCTCGAGGACGAGGACAACGTGCAGGTCGCGCACGGCGACGCGATGACGAGCGCGCGCGAGTGGGGCGGCGCAAAGAAGATCGTGGTCACGTTCGCGGTGGCCGAGCTGCCCGCGAGCTGGATCGACTCGATTCCGGAGGGTGGTCGCCTGGTGGCGCCCGTGGGGTCGCGAGAGCGAGACCAGAAGCTCGTGCTCGTGCGGCGAGAGCGAGGCAAGATCGTGCGCACCGAGCACGGCGCCGTGCGCTACGTGCAGAACCGCTCGGGCAAGTAATCGAAGCGCCCGACTACGGCGCCGCCACGGCTTCGCCGCGCAGCATCCCCGCGTCCTGGCGAGCCAGATCCGCGAGCGTGTCGATCACCGCGCGCACGCGCGCCACGTGCTGCAGGTCCGGGTGCACGAGCAGCCAGCCCTCCGCCATGGCCACCGGCCGGCCGATCCGCACGAGTTGCGCGTCGCCGCCCGCGAACATCCCGGGCAAGAGTCCCAGCCCGAGCCCGGCCCTGACGGACGCCATCGCCGCCACAACGCTCGTGACGCGCAACCGGACGCGCGCGCCGCACCAGACCGAGGGCGACGTCTACTCCACCGACGAGGGCAAGGTCTGGCTCGAGGAGACCGGCTGGAAGCTCGTCGAGGCGCGCCCGCTCGCTGGCCCGCAGAGCGTCCTCATCGGCGAAGCGGTGTGAGCGATCACGTCACTTCGTGAACGTGGACTCGCAGTACTGGAGCTCCGTCGCGTCCACCGTCGGCATCGTGAGCGGCGGTGGCGTCGCGAAGGCCGGCGGGCTCTTGAAGTCGAACAGGTCCGTCGGCGGCTCCGCGTTCGCGTCTCTCGCCGTGAGCGCCGGAATCTTGAACTTGGCCTCGATGAACCGCGTGATGCTCGTGTGGTCGTACACGTGGTGGCCCACGTACCCCCTCTTGGCGTAGGGGCTCACCGCGAGGAGCAGCACGCGGACGCCGTACAGGTCGAATCCGCCCTGCGTGCCCTGGTCGCTGCCCTGCAGCATCGGGGCGATCCCATCCGGCGCACACGCGGGCGGCGGCGGCACGTGGTCGTAGAAGCCGCCGTTCTCGTCGTGCGTGATGAAGAGCGCCGTATGCGCCCACTGCGGGCTGGTCGTGACGGCCTTGACCACCTGGGCCACGAACTGCTCGCCGCTCTGGATGTCGCCCGGCGGATGCTCGTCGGTGCCCGCGCCGCCCATGCTCTCCGACGAGGTATCCGGATCGACGAAGGCGACCTGCGGCAGCGCGCCCGCCGCCGCGTCCTTGAGGAACTGCTGGAAACTCGACTTGACCGATCGGCCCCACCGGTTGAGCAGATTGGTGACGTAGATGAGTGCCGCGGGCGGCAGACCGTCCGTGTAGAGCCCCCAGCTCACGTGCCGCTTCTCGAGCTCGTCGAGGACGGTCGCGTCGCGCGCGGGGAATGGGTACATGGCCGAGACGTCCATGAAGCACGTCTCGCAGGTCTGCCCGAAGCTCGTCCCCGCATACAGGTACATGCGGTTCGGGTACGTCGGTCCCGGCACCGAGCTGTGGTAGTGGTCGCCGACCGCGAAGGTGCTCGCGAGCTGGTAGTAGAACGGGATGTCGGTCTCGTCGTACCACCACATCGCGCGAGCGCCGTCATAGAGCGGTCCCGGGTTCGCCCCGGCGTCGGCCGGAGCGCTGTAGCCCTGGTTGGCGATGGCGAAA
>DATJYG010000110.1:0-6662 GCA_035499695.1 Polyangiaceae bacterium | reverse complement strand
GCCGCGCATCGAGGAGCTGCAGGAGAAGGTGGGGCGCAAGTACGGGTTCCAGCTGCGGTCGCACAAGCACGAGCTCTACGGGATCTGCCCCAAGTGCCAGGCGAAGCGGAACTGAGCGTCAGCCGTCAGCCGGCGCGGCTGCCGCGTCGAGCACGCGCGCGTCGGTGACGACCCAGCGCGCCGCGAAGTCCGTCTCGACCGACGGAGCCTCGGCGACCAGCTGGAAGTCGAAGGCAACCGCGACCGCAACCGCACGTGGCGAGAAGCGGGGCAGCGTGCGGTCGTAGTAGCCGGCGCCGTAGCCGACGCGGTGGCCGCGCGGGTCCACGGCGAGCGCGGGGACCACGATGGCGTCGAGCTCCCCGGCGAGCGCCTCGGGCTCGCGCGAGGATGGCTCGCGGAAGCCGAAGCCCTGCTCGATCATCGCGTCCGGCTGGTCGACGAAGCGAAAGAGCATCTCGCGCGTCTCGGGATCGATGGCCGGGTAGGCCACGCGCACGCCGCGCTCGGCGAGACGCGCGCCGGCCGCGCGCAGGTCGACCTCGTGACGCTCCTCGATGGGCCAGAAGAGCGCCACGGCGCGCGCGCCGGCGACGACGTCGAGGGCGAGCAGGCGATCCACGATGCGCGCCGACCGCTCGGCGCACGCCGAGGCCGGCATGGCCATGCGCAGCCCGCGCATGCGCTTGCGGAGCTCCGCCTTCACCCGGCGGCGCAGGAGGCTCTCGCCCTCGTCCGCGCCGCCGTTCATCCTCACCCTCACGAAGCTAGCAGCTCAGTCGCCCATCGCCGCGACGATCGCGTCGATCGCGTGCTTCGGGACGATGAAGGTGGCGTCGACGCCGGCGGCGCGCGCGTAGTAGCCGTCGATGCCGTCGACCACGGCGGGCGCGCCGATCGAGAGGTGGACGCCCGTACCCGAGACCTCGAGCGTCGGGTGGTCGATGCCTTCGCTCTTGCCGGGTGCGCCCGTGTGCAGCGCGGCCTCGGCGTAGAGACCCTCGAGGGCGCGGGCGAGGGCGTCGGGCGCGTCGGCGTCGAGCGCGACGGCACGTCGATGATCGCCGCGCGCGACGGTGACCGAGCCGATCGCGTGCGCGTCGAGGTGGAAGCGGTTGCGATCGATCGCCGGATGCGTCGCGAGGGCGTGGAGCACGCCCGACGCGACGAAGACTCCCGGGTCGTCCGAGGCGCGCGCGTAGAAGGCGCCGCCGCCGGCATCGGCGCCGAAGGAGAGCGTCACGCTGCGGGCGGGGCCGCCGTCGGGAGCGGCGAGCGCGAGGGCCACGGCGCAGGCACCGTCACCGGCGCGTCCGAGACCGAAGGATCCGTCGTCCGACTCGGTGATCCACGCGTCGGCCTTCGCGTGCGCAAGCGCGCTCGCGAGATCCGCGACGGCGACCGGGTCGACGCCGAAGCCGCCGGGCGTGAGCATGGCCCACGTGCCGTCGCGGAGCACGAGCTTCTCGGGCGCCGGGCCGCACGTGTCGTCGATACCGACGACGGAGCCGGGGTCGAACGGCGTGTGCCAGAGGGCGCGGGCGCGCAGCGCGGCCGGGTGAGGCTCGAAACGCCTCGCCTCGGCGGCCGCCAGGCGGACGAAGGCGCCGTCGTCGGCGCGGCGCACCCACACGCTGCCGTCTGGCTCGGGCGCGCCTACGTCCACCGCCTCGGTCGACGAGCCACCGGTGCGCACGATCGTCGCCCGGGCGCGCGCCGCGAAGGGCTCCGCCGAGCGGCGCACCTGCGAGCCGCGCGCCGTCGCGAGCGCGAGCGCGAGCGCGTTGGCCGAGTCGGTCTCGTCGGACGACAGGTCACGGTCTTCCGGAGCGCGCTCGTGCCAGCCCGCGCCCTTGCGAGCGACGTCGACACGCGGCCCCGCCGTGCCGACGGGCTCGAGGCGCACGTCCTCCATCTCGTCGGCGTGCGCGAAGAAGGGCGCCTTGTCGTCGAGCGCGGGCTTCGCATCGCGGAGCGCGTCCCCGAGGGTGCGCGCCACGCACGCCGACACGCGCACCGGCGCCGTCTCGACGAGCAGATCGTCCGTCGCCTGCCCCGGACACGATGCGGCCAGCTTCAGCTCGACGTGCGGCTTCGCGCCGTCCTGCGGCTCGACGGTGACGGTGAACACCGTGCCTGCGAGCTCGCGGTCGGCCTGGGCGTCGTCCACGAAGCTCTCGGCGCGCGCCTCGGAGAGGGCGGCCAGGATGCGGTCGGTCGTCTCGCGCGAGGCGCGCATGCCGTCCTCGGCGACGCGGAAGGTGGCGCCGCCCGCGTGCTGTCGCTCGAGCGTGAACCCGCCGCCGGCGGTGGCGACCTGGATGCGGCGCACGTCGTTCGCGCCGAACGGGAGGATCTCGCGCGGCCGGTAGGCGTCCACTCCCCGCAGGAGCTGCACCTTGACCGATCGCTGCACCACGAAGGTCCCCTCGCCCTCCAGCCGCATGTACGCCGCGCCCTCCGGGCGAGGCGCGTCGGCGCCGAGAACGAAGCGCCACTCGAGCGCGCCGACCCGAACGAGGCCTCGCACGCGTGGCTCCTCGAGCCCCACCGCGTCACCGTCGGACACCCCGCGCACGCGGGTGGCCAGGGCCAGCTCGCGCAGGAGCGCGTCCACGGCGCCGGCGTCGGCGTGCTCGCGGCGCGGGGACGTCATGGTCCACACCGAGCCGACGCCGGCATCCCGATCGCGGTCGAGCACCAGCGTCTCGCCGCCGTGCACGAGCTCCACGTGCGTCACGTCCTCGACGTGGAAGCTGGGGAACACGTCGCTGCGCCGGCTGGCGCGCTCGGCGTCGGACACGGAGCCGCGGTCGACGAACCACGCGTAAGCCACCGCACCCGTCGCGAGCACGACGAGCACGATGGGCGTGACGGTCGCGCGGGCCGACATGCTCACGCCGACGGCTCCTGCCTTCCCTTGCCTCCACCGGCGGCGGCGACGTACGGCCTGTTCTCCGAGGAGCGTCGCCAGGCCCAGACCGCGACGCCGAGCAGCACCGCCGCCAGCGGCATGAAGAGCAGCACGTAGCGCTCGACCTCGGCGCGCGCCTGCTCCGAGATGCGCACGCCGGCCGACACCTCCGCTCGGTCCGGGACGTCGACCACCGCCGGTCGGGCCGCGAGCCACGCGAGCGCGCTGTCGACGAAGAAGGCGGCGCCGTGCAGGGGGCGCGGCTGGGTCCAGTTTTCCTCGGCGAGCAGGAAACCGCCGCTGCCGACGACGACGGCGCGCGGGCCGTGCGGCGAGTTCGGTCCGATGCGCGGGCGCTCGCTGGCCATCGCGACGATGAAGGGGCCGCCGGGGTCGCTCGGCTCGCGCGCGGGGGCGTCGGCCCAGCGGCTGGCGCCGAGGATGTTGCGCTTGGCGAACGCGGCGTCGGTCGTCACGAGCAGATCCGAGGCGGCGGCGGCGCCCTGGGGCGAGACGTGCCTGAGCGAGCGCACGTAGAAGAGGGCCGTGCGAGGCGGGTGCGCGTCACGCCCGCCCTCGACGAGGGTCGTCGTCACGGGGTGCGGACGCGCCGACACGAGGAATCCCTCGCCGTGCGTGTCGGGGATCGAGACGCTCCCGTCGAGGTCGTGCACGAGGTCCTCGTCCAGGGCGATGCCGAAAGGGGAGAGCACGTCGTCGAGTCCCGGCGGCGCCATCCCCGTGTCGGTCGTGCCTTCGACGGGCCCGATCGCCGCGAAGAGACTCCCGCCCTGCAGCAGCCACGCGCGCAGCCGGCTGGCCTCCTCGGGCGCGAACGGCGCGTGGGCGCCGGCGATGACGACGACCGAGCAGCCTCGGAAGGGCTCGTGCGCGTCGGGCGCCGCCGCGTCGACGCTCCGCAGCTCGTAGTTGTCCTTCTCGAAGAGCGACTTGACCGCCCCGAGGCTCTCGCGCGGGTCGCGTCCCGGCTCGAGCGACAGCTCGCCGTGCCCTACCGTGAAACAGAGCTGCGCCTTCTCGCCGCCGAGCACACTGCGGATCGCCTGCGTGAGCGCACGCTCCTCGCGCGGCTTGACGTGAGTCTCGTCCGACTGCTCCACGAGGTCCTGCGGCGTGAGAAACCAGTGCTGGTCGCCGCTCGCGACGATGACGACGGCGTCGGTCGCGACGCGCCCGTCCTCGCTGCGCCCCGCCTCGAGCCCGAAGCGACGCTGGAGGTCCACGAGCTGCACGGCGTCTCGGTCGGGATCGATCCAGTGCACGTCGATGCGCGAGGACTCGGCGCGGTACGCGAGCAGCAGCTGCCGCAGGCTCTGCTCGAAGGGATCGCCGGACCCCGCGATGGCCCAGACGTCCACCGGCTGCTCGAGCGCGCGCAGCGTCTCCACCGTCGCGGGCCCCAGGGACCAGCGACGGTCGGCCGTCCAGTCCCAGCGCGCGAAGTGGCGCGCGCCGAGCACGTTCACCACCGCCGCGAGGACCACCGCCGCGACGATTCCGGCGAGCTGCGCGGCCTGCGTCACCTTGCGACCCTCGCTCATCCCCACCTCCACGCCTCGACGGCGCGCGTCGCCACGTAGAGCGGCAGCACCGTGAGGGTCCCGTAGAAGACGAGGCGCCGCGAGTCGATGACGCCGCTCGCGAAGTCGTTCATCGCAGCCCACACCGACACGTGCGAGCAGACGCTGTGCATCGTCGTGCCCTCGCGCGCGACGAACTCGCCGACGCCGAGGACGAAGAGGACGAGTAGCACCAGCGCCGTGCACACCATCGCGAGGAACTGCGAGCGCGTGAGGGCGCTCGCGCAGAGCCCGAGCGACAGGTACGCCGCGCCGACGAGGAGGACGCCGAGGTACGCGCTCGACGCGGCCCGCCAGTCGAGCGCCCCCGTGCGGCCCAGGATGACCAGGTAGAGCACCGTCGGCGCCCACATCGCGACGTACGTGGTGAGCGCCGCGGCGTACTTCGCGAGCACGACCGCGGGGCTCGACACCGGCGCGGTCATGAGCGTCTCGATCGTGCCGCTGCGCCGCTCTTCTGCGAAGAGGCGCATCGTCATCGGTGGCACCAGCATGAAGAGAACCAGGTAGAGGAGGACCGTGTTCCCGAAGAAGGCCGAGAGTGGCGTCTCGTCGCCCATGCCCGCGTCGGCCGATCGGGAGAAGTGGTCCACGAGCAGGAAGAAGTGCATCCCTTGCACGACGAGGAACACGACGATGAGCACCCACGCGAGCGGCGTGACGAAGAACGAGAACAGCTCGCGCCGGTAGACGGGCCAGAAGCCTCTCACGGCTCGCCTCCGCTCTCGCTCTCGGCGTGGGTGAGCGCGGCGAACGCGTCCTCGAGCGAGCCCCCGGCCGGATGCACCTCGCGCACGCCCACGCCGGCCGCGACGAGGGCGGCGACGCAGCGTTCCACCGCCGAGGCGCGCTCGGGCGCCCCCAGCTTCTCGGCGAAGCGCGCCCTGAGACGCACGAGCTCCCCCGCGTCGGAGCCGGCGCGCGCGACGTCGCGCACGCCTTCGACGGCGCGCAGGGCTCGCTCGCCGGCCGCGCCATCGCCGTGCACGACGACCTCGAGCCCCGTCGCACCACGCATCGCGCGCACCTCCTCGATGCTCCCTTGCGCGAGCAGCTTGCCCTTGTGGACGAGCAGCACGCGCGTCGCGCACGCCTCGACCTCGCTCAGGATGTGCGTGGAGACGACGACGGTGTGCTCGCGCCCGAGCTCGCGGATGAGCGCCCGCGTCTCACGGATCTGGTTGGGGTCGAGGCCCGCCGTCGGCTCGTCCAGGACGACCACCGGGGGGCGCGCGACGATCGCGTCGGCGATCCCCACGCGCTGCCGGTAGCCACGCGACAGATGGGCTATGCGCTTGTGAGCGACGTCGAGCACGTGCGCCTTGGCCATCGCGTCGTCGACCCAGGAGGCGCGCTTGCCGCGCGGCGCGCGCTTCAGCTCCGCTCGGAAGCGCAGGTACTCGACGACGCGCATCTCGGGGTAGAGCGGCACACTCTCGGGCATGTAGCCGACGGCACGCCGTGCCTCGAAGGAGTCGTCCACCACGTCGTGTCCGGCGACCTTGACCGTGCCGCTCGTCGGCCCGAGGAAGCCCGCGAGCACGCGTAGCGTCGTGCTCTTGCCGGCCCCGTTCGGCCCTAGAAAGCCCACGACCTCGCCCTTGCCGACCTCGAAGGACACGTCGTCCACGGCGACGTGCGCGCCGTAGCGCCTCGTAAGGTGGGACACGTGGATCAACCCGGCCGGTTGTACCCCGAGACGCCCAGCCGGACGAGCCCAAGCGCAATGCGGGACCGTGACCCGGCGGACCAGAAACGCCTCATCGGCATCCTCGAGGAGCAACTCCGCGAAGGAGAGATGGCCGCCGACGGAGAAGTGATCCTCGATGCCGTGGCAGCTGGCGACAGTCACGAGGAAATCGCGAATGAACTGGGGATCAGCCGCGCCGCTGTGAAGCAAGGCTCGCTCGTATGCGCGAGACCTTCGCTGAACGGGTCGAGAAGATGGGCATGTCTCACCTGAAACGAGAGAAGGTATGACGCCCGCTTGCGGCAATCGGGGGCGACTTTCCTTCATTCGCCCCCGAGTCTGCGAAGACTCGGCACGAGTGAGCCTCACTCGCGGGGAATCTCGACGAAGATTCGGCCCGAATGAGCGAAGATTGCGCGGAAGTGAGCGATGATTGCGGGGCCGCCAGCGATACTTG
>DATJYG010000109.1:0-14026 GCA_035499695.1 Polyangiaceae bacterium | reverse complement strand
GGGGGATGGCTGAACGAAAAAGCCGCTCAACAAGGGTTGTGGAGAGGCTCTGAACAAGCTGTTCCCTGATTGTTGACGGCAGGTACGCACGTTCAGTAGCCTTGGCGAACCATGCAAGGGCTCACGCAGCGCCAGCAGATGGTGCTCGACTTCATTCGACAGTCGATTCACGACCGCGGCTATCCGCCCACCCTGCGCGAGATCGGCGCCCGCATGGGCATCCGCTCCACCAACGGCGTGAACGACCACCTGCGCGCCCTCGAGCGCAAGGGCTACCTCACGCGTGAGGACATGAAGTCGCGTGCGCTACGTCCCACCGGACTGGACGTGCGTGCTGTGGGCGACACACTGGGCAACGGCTCGGCCGAGCTTGCCGCGAACGACGACGACATGCTCGAGATCCCGGTGGTCGGCCGCGTCGCGGCTGGGCTGCCGCTCCTCGCCGAGGAGCACGTCATCGACACCGTGCGAATCGACCGCACCCTCGTGAAGGGGGGGCGCGAGGTCTTCGGCCTCAAGGTTCACGGCGACTCGATGATCGAGGCGGGCATCCTGAGCGGCGACTACATCTTCGTGAAGAAGCAGCTCACGGCCACTCGCGGCGAGATCGTCGTGGCGCTCATCGGCGACGAGGCCACGGTCAAGTACTACTACCCCGAGAAGGACCACGTCCGCTTCCAGCCGGCCAACAAGAACATGGCGCCCATCTACGTGCGCGCGGCCGACTTCAAGCCGACCATGCTGCTCGGCGTGGTCGTCGGTGTGTATCGCCGCATTTGAACCCGTTGACCCGCTGCTTCGCAGGGGGCTACGGTCTTCTCTAGCGATGCGAAAGTTCGTCCTCGTCCTGGCTCTCGGCGCCACCGGATGCGGGGGCGTGCACTACGCCATCGCGATGGGATCCGCGTCGTCGCGCCTCGAGGAGGCCAAGGCCGTGGGCGCCGAGCAGCTCGCGCCGTACGAGTACTACTACGCGAAGGAGCACGTGGAGCAGGCGCAGATCGAAGCGTCGGAGGCGAACTACTCGGACGCGACGAACCTCGCCGACGAGGCCGAGACGTACGCGAGCAAGGCCATCGAGCTGGCGCAGTCGGCGCGCCGTCAGAGGCCATGAACCTCCGCCGGACGGTCGCGATCCTGCTGGTGGGCGTCTTCGCGACGGCGTGCGCCGAAGGGCCCGCGCTGCGCGGACGGATCGCCGGCCTGCAGAAGACGGTGGACGACGCCGACAAGAACGGCGCGATGAAGTGCGCACCGCGCGAGCTCGCCGTCGCGCGCAGCAACCTCGAGTTCGCCGAGATCGATCTCGACCAGGGGCACCTCACGAAGGCGCAGGCGCACCTCGCCAAGGCCGAGCCGAACGCCGAGGCCGCGTACCAGATGAGCCCTCCGGACCGCTGCACGTCGCGCGAGTTCGTCGAGGTCGCCGAGGCGCCCAAGGACACCGACGGCGACGGCATCACGGACAACAAGGACCAGTGCATCCTCGAGCCAGAGGACATCGATCAGTACCTCGACGACGACGGCTGCCCCGACGTCGACAACGACTCCGACGGCATCGCGGACGCGAACGACAAGTGCCCGATGCAGCCGGAGGACATGGACGCCTGGCAGGACGACGACGGCTGCCCCGACCCGGACAACGACTCCGACCAGATCGCCGACCTCGACGACTACTGCCCGAACACGCCTGGCGTCCCCGGCGGCGACCACCCGGGCTGCCCGAAGAAGAACTCGCTCATCGTGGTGACGGAGAAGGAGATCCGCATCACGCAGCAGATCCAGTTCGAGTTCAACAAGGCCGTCATCAAGCCCGGCATCAGCTTCAAGATCCTCGACGAGGTGGTCGGCGTCCTGAAGGACAACCCGAAGATCACCCTCGAGGTGCAGGGCCACACCGACAACGTGGGCAGCGACTCCTACAACATGAACCTGTCGCAGAAGCGCGCCGACGCCGTGAAGACGTACCTCGTCCAGCACGGCATCGACTCGTCGCGCCTGGTATCCAAGGGATACGGCTTCCACCAGCCGCTCGTGCCGAACGACACGGCGACCAACCGCGCCCTCAACCGGCGCGTCCAGTTCATCAGGACCGAGGCCGGGCCGCCGTCTTCCAGCGGGCCGTAAAATCCTCACCCAAGACGGCTGAGCCATTCTAAGCTCCCCGCCGTGCAAGGGCCCCTGTTTCCTGCGATTTCGCGGCGCCTCGTCCCCTGGATCGTCGTCCTCGTCGGGCTTCTGGTCGTACGCCCCGCGTTCGCGGCGGACCCGGCCATCGAGAGCGCGGCGAAGGCGCTGCAGAAGAAGGCCGTCGAGGAGGACTTCCTCAACCTCGACTACGCGTCGGCCATCAAGAAGCTGCAGCAGGGCATCCAGAAGTGCGACGGCGACAAGTGCACGTCGAACACCAAGGGCTCGCTCTACCGCGACCTCGGCGCCATGCAGGTCCTCAACGGCAACGAGGGCGACGGGCGCCTCAGCTTCGGCCAGGCCCTCGGGCTGGACGCGTCGCTCGAGCTCGACCCCGCGTACAAGAACGCGCAGCTCCAGGCCGTCTGGGAGGACGTGAAGAAGAAGGGCCCGCCCCCCGCCGCGGGTGGCGGCGGGGCAGCGGGCGGAGGACCGCCCCCCGCGGGCGACTTCACGCACTCGCCCCCGTCCGAGGGGCTCAAGGCCACGCCGCTCGCCATCTACGCCGAGTACCCGGGCGGCGAGACGCTCGCGCGCGTCATCGCCAAGTACAAGGGCTCGCAGATGGGCGACTGGAAGGCCGTCGAGCTCCAGAAGATGGGCGACATCGGCTGGGGCGGCCTCGTGCCGTGCAAGGACGTCACCGTCGGCGCGATGCAGTACTACATCCAGGGGTTCAACGCGCAGAACGACCCGGTGGCGACGTCGGGCAGCCGCAACAAGCCCTTCTCGGTGCCCATCAAGGAGACGATCGCCGGCGCGCCGCCGACGCTGCCGGGCCAGGAGCCGCCCAAGCAGTGCAGCATCACGCAGACGGCCGAGTGCCCGCCGGACTTCCCGGGGTGCAACGCCAAGAAGGCGGTCGGCGAGGACTGCGACAAGGACAACCAGTGCCAGAGCAACTCGTGCGTCGGCGGCAAGTGCGCCGAGAAGAAGAGCGGCGGCGAGGAGTGCCAGAGCGACGACGAGTGCACCAGCGGCACGTGCTCCGGAGGCCAGTGCACCGAGGCCAAGAAGGGCGAGGGCGAGGACTGCGAGAGCGGCGACGAGTGCGACAGCGGCTCGTGCAAGGAAGGCAAGTGCTCGGGCGGCGGCAAGCGCGAACCGAAGCTGTGGATCGGCCTCCAGGTCGGCCTCGACCTGTACCTGCTCTCGGGCGCTCAGGACGTGTGCAAGCTGAACTCCGGGGGAACGGCGCCGCTCACGTCGGGCAACCCGTACAGCTGCCTCGACTCGGGCGGGAACGCCTTCCCGGGGAACAACGCTTCGCTCAACGGGAACATCCAGAGCGGCCACAGCGACCAGGTACAGGGCGGCTTCGGGCACGGCCCGCTCACCCTGTCCCTGAGCCTCGACTACGCGCTCAACGCCAACATGCTCATCGGCGTGCGCGGCGGCTACGAGCTCCTGACGGTACCCAGCGGGGCAGCCTTCGCACCGATCCACGCCGAGGCGCGCTTCACGTACCTCATCGGTCATGACGCGATCCACCAGAAGCTCGCGCCGATGGTGTTCGTCGCGGGCGGCATCGGTGAGTTCGACGCGAACGTCCCGGTCAACGTGTTCGTGTGTCCGCCTTCGTCCACGTCGCCCGGCCAGTGCACCTCGCCCCAGCAGGGCAGCGAGAACGCGTGGCTCACCGCGGGGCCGGGGTTCGGCGCGATCGGCGGAGGCGTACGCATGTCGCTCGCCAAGAAGATCGCGGCGACCGCCGCCCTCAAGGCGCAGGGCGCCTTCGGCGGCACCGCGGGGTTCCTCTTCGGCGTCGTGCCCGAGCTCGGGATCCAGTACGGCTTCTGACGGCGGAGGCGGCTACGCCTGCGCGGCGTAGAGGTCCTCGAGCAGCTTCTGGTAACGGTCGCTCACGACCTTGCGCTTCACCTTGAGCGTCGGCGTGAGCTCGCCGCCCTCGATCGTGAAATCGCGCTCGAGGATGGCGAACCTCTTGACCGTCTCGAAGCTGGAGAGCCGCGCGTTCACGTCGTCCACGGCGCGCTGAACCTCGGCGCGCACCTCGACGTGCTCCACGAGGGTGCCCGGCTCGCCGTCGATGCCCTTCTCGCGCGCGAAGCGGGTCACCGTCTCGACGTTCAGCGTCACGAGCGCCACGAGGTACGGCCGCTTGTCGCCGTAGACCATCGCCTGGCTGACCCACGCCGACTGCTTCATGAGGTTCTCGATGTTCTGCGGGGCGACGTTCTTGCCGCCGGCGGTGACGATGATGTCCTTCTTGCGGTCGGTGATGCGCAGGTACCCCTCGCCGTCGATCTCGCCGATGTCCCCGGTGTGGAACCAGCCCTCGGCGTCGATGACCTCGCGCGTCGCCTCGTCGTGGCCCCAGTAGCCCTTCATCACCGTGGGGCCGCGCACGAGCACCTCGCCGTCGCCGGCGATCTTCACCTGCACGCCGGGCAGGGCGGGGCCCACCGTGCCGTACTGCTGGCGGCCGAGCGGGTTGAAGGTGGTCCCGCCGCTCGTCTCGGTGAGCCCGTACGCCTCGAGGACGGGTATGCCGGCGCCGTCGAACCAGTCGGCGAGCTCCCTGGCGAGCGGTGCGCCCGCGCTGATGAGGAACTTGATGCGTCCGCCGAAGCGCGCGCGGATCTTCGAGAGCACGAGCCGGTCGGCCCAGAAGCCGCCCCAGCCTCCCTGCTTTCGCTTGCCGACCTCGGTCGCCCACGTGAAGAGGCGCTGCTTCATGCCGCCGGCCGACGCGGCCTTCTCGTTGGCGACCGAGTACACCTTCTCGAAGACGCGCGGCACCGCGCCCATGAACGTCGGCCGGACCTCGGCCGCGTTGTCGAGCGCCTTGAGCATGGTCTCGGCGAACGCCGTCGCGTAGCCGATGCGGATGGACGCGACGACGAGCATCTTGCCGAAGATGTGCGCGAGCGGCAGAAAGAGCAGCTGCTCGTCGTCGACCGTCACGGGGACGACCTTCGCGAGACCCTCGGCGTCGGCCAGGAGGCAGCCGTGCGTGAGCATGACGCCCTTGGGTGGCCCCGTCGTCCCCGACGTGTACACGAGCGTGGCCAGGTCGTCGGGGCCCGCGGCTGCGATGCGCTCGTCGACGGTGGCGGCCGACTCCTTCGCGGCGTCGATCGCAGGCAGGTCGCCGAAGAGGATCGTACGTGTCAGCCCGTCCACGAGCTTGGCGTCTGCCTCGCGGATGCGTGCGACGAGCGAGTCGTCCTCGGCGAAGAGCACCGTGGCCCCCGAGTCGCGCAGGATGTACGCGGCCTGATCTCCCACGAGCGACGGGTAGATGGGCACCGTCGTCGCCCCGGCCATGAGGATCCCCATGTCGGCGACGACCCATGGCTCGCACGTGTTGCCGAAGACTGCGACGCGGTCCCCCTTCTGCACGCCCGCGGCGACGAGGGTCCGCGCGACGGCCCGTGCGCGCGCCTCCCAGTCTTTCCACGACGTGGGCACCCACTGCCCTTCGCGCTTGCTCCGGAGCGCCGTCGCGCTGCCACGGGCGCGTACTTGCTCGAGAAAGAGCGCGATCAGGTTGGCTGCAGGCACCGGCGCACATCATCCGGCACGAAGCGGCCGGATCACAAGTCCCTGAAAGCCTGACGCTCCTCCTTTCAGGCCTCCTTCCCCTCGTTCCCAGCTTCTGTCCGCTTCTTTCCGACCTCCTGCTCCTCTTTTCGGGAGGCTCGCTCCTCGCTCCCAGCCTCCTTCGCCGTCCTTCGGACCTCCCGAACCTCGGTGCAGACCTCTTTCACCTCACTCCGAGCCTCTCGCTCCTTCTTGCGAGCCTCCAGAACCGTTTTTCCCTCCTCCCCGACGACGTCTCCGACCTCCGGAAGGATGTTGCCGACCTCGCGACGGCTCCTTCGAGCTCCGTGCGCCGTCCTTCCACCCTCCGGCACCTCGTCTCCGACCCTCCGACGGCCACCGCGGACCTCCGGCACGTCGGTTCCAGCTCTTTTCCACGAGGTTCCGACCTCTCGAGCCTCGGTTCCCACGTCCCGCAGCCAGGTGAAGAAGAAATCGTCACCCGCTCACGCAACTGGCTCGGCCGGTCGCCGATAGGGGGGCAGAAGGGCGAAGGAAGCCCTCATCGAAGGAGAAAGCATCATGACGACCATCCAGAGAATCCGTGTCGCGCTGAAGATCCCGACCAAGAAGGTGGTGGAACTGCTCTCGATCGCGAAGGCCATCGCCAACGCGATGAAGGCCAACGCGAACCTGTTCGCCAACCCGACTCCAAGCCTCACCGTGGTGGAGGCCCAGATTCAGGACCTGGACGCGAAGCAGCAGGCGACGAGCACGCGGGCGAAGGGTACCGTCGCCCAGCGCGACATCAGCCGCGCCACGCTCGTCACGTCGCTCGAGAACCTGCGCACATACGTGCAGACCTTGTGTGACGCGAGCCCCGAGCAGGCCGAGGCGCTCATCGCGGCCGCCGCCATGTCGGTTGCCAAGTCGCCCGTGCACACCAGGCCGGTGCTCGAGGCCAAGCTGGGCGCCCAGTCGGGCAGCGTGCTGCTGCGCGCGAACGCGACGCTGCTGGTCGGCCGCGGCGTGAAGAAGCACGTCGCCTACAACTGGCAGTACAGCGCCGACGGCGGCAAGACCTGGACGAACGCGCCGACGACGCCGCTCGCGAGCACCACGATCGACGGGCTGACGCCACTGACGACCTACTCGTTTCGCGTCTCCGCGACGGTCTCGAAGAGCGTAGGCGCCTGGAGCCAGGCCATCACGATTCTGGTGAAGTAGCCCTGCACCAGCGCCCGTGCCTAGAGCGTCGGCAGGCCGCCTCGGCGCCGCGGGAGCGGGAACGCCTCGGCGATGCGGCGCGCCTCGTCCTCGGTCAGCTCGAGGTCACCTGCGCCGGCGCAGTCTTCCGCGTGAGCCACCCGCGCCGCCTTCGGGATCGCGAGCGTGGCCGGGTGTCTCACGAGGAACGCGAGCGCCACCTGTCGCGCCGTGGCGCCGTGCGCGCGCGCCACGTCGTCGAGCACGCGGCCGCCAGCGCTGTCGGCGCGCGGGAACCGACCCGAGCCGAAGGGGCTGTACCCCACGAGCGTCACGCCGTGGCGCTCGCACCACGGCAGCACCTCGAGCTCCACCGCACGCTCGCCCAGGTGATAGAGCACCTGGTTGCACGCGATGCGGCCGGGGCCCGCGATGCGCAGCGCCTCGTCGAGCTCGCCCGTGTCGAAGTTGCTCACGCCCCACGAGCGGATCTTGCCCGCGCGCACGAGCTCCTCGAAGGCGCGGAGGGTCCCCTCGAGCGGGTGCCGCCCCGGCCAGTGCAGCAGGTAGCAATCCAGCCGATCGGTCCGCAGGCGCCGCAGACTCTGCTCGCACGCGCGCAGGGTGCCCGCGTGCGTGGCGTGGTCGGGCATCACCTTGGAGACGAGGAACACCTCGTCGCGACGGCCCGCGATGGCCTCGGCCACGAGCTCCTCGACCACGCCCGAGCCGTACAGCTCGGCCGTGTCGACGTGCACGAGGCCCAGGTCGAGCCCCCTTCGCAGCGCCGCGATCGCCTCGGCGCGGTCGTCGTGCTCCATCTTCCATGTGCCCTGCCCGACGACCGGCACGCGACCGGCATGGCCGAAGTTCCTGACGCGCATGACGGCCAAGATAGTCACACCCCCGTGGTCGGGTAGCGAGGAGGGGAGCAAGCGCCCCACGATCGATGCCGCACGACGCAGGCTCGGCGGTCGCGTCACGGCCCCGTCCGCGATGGCGCCCGGGTCGTTCGCGCGCGCCACGCTGCGTGACGGCACGACGCTGCCCGGCGTGGTGCTGTGGGCCACGGGCTCCCACGTGGACGTCTGGTTCGACGAGGGCCTCGCCCGCCGCACGCGCGCCGAATCGGTCGTCGCTTGCCACGATCCCGTTCCGACGCGGCTCGCGTGCGTGTCGGCCGAGATGCGCGTCTTCGCGAGCCTAGGCGAGGGCGACCGCGTGCGCTGGGAGCGCGCATCGGGCATCGCCGAGGGCTGCATCGTGGAGAAGTGCCGCTACGGCGCCATCGTCGTCACGCGCGACGGAAAGCTCGTTGCGGTGGGCTTCCGCAAGCTGTGGCCCGTCGCGGGCCTCGCGGTGGCGTGACGACGCCAGAGGCTGACGAGTGGGCTGAAGACGGACGCCAAAGGCTGACGAGTGGCCTGAAGGCAGATCCCAGAGGCTGACGAGAGGAGAGGGAAAGAAGATCAAGAAGATCAAAAGATCAGAAGAAGGTGGGGTTGTGGAAACCAACAAAACCCTCTTTTGATCTTCTGATCTTCTTGATCTTCTTTCCCTCTCCTCTGTTCGACCTCTGGCGCCTCTTCCTCTCCCTCTCTGGTGCCTGGGTTAGACTCTCCCGCTCGTGAAGCTGTCGTCGACCGCCCTCCAGATTCGCGCGAGCGTCTTCGCCGACCTGGCGCCGCGCATCGAGGCGAGAGCTCACGCGGGGGCCGATCTGGTCGAGCTGCACATCGGGGACACGCACGTGATGCCGCCCGAGGGGGCGCGCTTCGGGCGCGTGGAGGCGGAGGGGTACGAGGCGGCGCTCTATCGGTACGGGGCCATCGCCGGCGTCGAGGCGCTCAAGGCGGCGTTCGCCGAGGAGCTGGCGCGCACGGGGAGGGGACCGCGCGGGGTGAGCCCGGGGGCCAACGTGCTCGTGGCAGCCGGGGCGACGCACGGGATCTTCTGCGGGCTGCGCGCGGTGCTCGAGCCGGGGGACGAGGTGCTCGTCGCGGCGCCGTACTGGCCGCTGTCGGTCGGCGTCGTGCGCGCCGCCGGGGGCGTGCCCGTGGAGGTGCCGCTCACGGATCGCCTGTACGCCGATCCGTCGCTGCGCGCCGCGGACCTGCTGGAGGCGGCCGTCACGCCGCGCACGCGCGCCATCTACCTCATCACGCCGAACAACCCCGACGGCTACGTGATGAGCGACGCGCAGCTCGAGGGCATCGCGCGGCTCGCCGTGGCGCGCGATCTCTGGGTGCTCGCCGACGAGGTGTACGCCGACTACGTGTACGAGGGCGCGCACCGGTCGATCGCGTCGCTCGACGGGATGGCCGAGCGCACGCTGTCGGCGTTCTCGCTGTCCAAGAGCCACGCGCTCGCGGGTGCGCGGGTGGGGTTCCTCGTCGCTCCGGAGCCCGTCGTGCAGCTCGCGCGGCGCGTGGCGACGCACACCGTCTTCAACGTGCCGGTCGCGTCGCAGCGGGTCGCGCTGGCGGCGCTGGCGACGGGCGGCACCTGGGTCGAGGGCGCGCGCCGCGCTTACGCGGAGGCGCGGCGCGCGACGCTCGAGGCTCTGGCGGACACCGGGGCGCGCGTCCACGCGCCGCACGGCGGGAGCTACGCGTTCGTCGACTTCGCGCCGGTGCTGGGGGGGCGGCCGCTCAAGGCGCTGCTCGAGCGCGCGATCGACCGCGGCGTGCTCCTGGCCCCCGGAGACGGGTGCGGCGAGGCCTACGCCTCGTGGGCGCGCATCTGCTTCACGTCGGTCCCGCGGCCTCGCCTGGTCGAGGGGCTGGGGCGCCTGCGCGAGGCGCTGCGCCCCTGAGTCGCCGCAGGCGCGCCGTCGCGATGGCGCCGACGAAGAGCACGATCGCGAAGGCCCCGCCCGCCTCGCTCGCGCCGCGCGTGCACCCCGTGGCCGTCGCGACCGCGTTCGCCCGCGCGTGGACGGGCGCCGGCAGCTCGCCGAGCGCGACCGGGGCCTGCCCGAGCGCGATCGCGAGCAGCGCACGCCGCGCCTCGAAGTACGGCTTGCCGCGCGTGCTCCACGACGGCGGCTTGCCCGTCGCCGCCTCGCCGAAGGCGGCCGGCACGAGCCAGCGAGCCACGCGCCCGGAGGCGCCGGGGTCGCGCGCGCGCGCCATCTGCAGGTAGCCCGCGTCCTCCAGGCCGCGCCGCCAGTTCTTGAGGCGGATGGAGGGAACGACGCCCATGTAGGGGATGTACTTGTCGGGGAACGCGTCGACCTGGTTGCCGGGGTAGACGAGCACGCCGTCGCCGTTGGCCCAGTCGCCGTCGTCGTTGTGCAGGCTCTCGGGATCGTCGTACGGATCGACCGGCTCGGTGTCGTGCCGGTCGTTCCAGTGCGCGGCGTCCCAGTAGAACCAGCGCGGGATGCCGTAGATGGCCTGGAGCCAGCCGTTGACGCGCGGCGAGACCGCGTCGGCGTCGAGCAGGAACGTGCCGCTGCGCGGCAGCTCTCCGTTGTACTCCCATACCTGCTTGCCCTGGTCGCGCGCCTCCTTGACCTGCGCCGGCTCCCAGCTCGCCGCGAGCATCGCGACGTCCACGGGCTGCGCGCTCGGGTCCTGCGAGCACGTCCACCCGACGCGCACGCGCTGCACCGCGGGATCGTGCGACGCCGCGATCATCTGACGCCACGCCCTCGCGCGCGGACTCGAGCATCGCTCGTCGGCCGCGTAGAGGAAGACGTCGGCCGCACCGAAGAGGTGCAGGTCGCTCGCGTCGTCGGCCAGCGCCTCGAGCTTCGACATCGCCGCTTCGTCCGGATCGCCGAGCGCGCCGTACGCGCCGAGCGCGAGCACGCCGTCCCCCAGCCCGGGCGCCGGTCCGAGGTAGCCGCGCGCGGGCATGTAGAGCGAGCCGTCGAGCGCGGCGCGCTGGCGCTGCACGTCCCCCGGCTCCGTGGCGTCGTGCATCGCGGCGATGCGGTGCGCGTGCAAGAGCTCCCAGAGCTGCTGCTCGGCGCCGCCGCCCACGCGCTTCTCGAGCAGCTCGTGGTCGTAGAAGACCATCGCGTCGACGGTGCGGTCGGGCAGCATCGCGTCGGCGACCTCGAGCTCCACGGGCAGCGTGGCGAGCTGCACCATGCCCGCCTGCACGCGGACCTCCCCGAAGTAGATGCCGGCGTGCTGGTCGCGCGGGACGTTGATGTCGATCCACACGACGGCGTTCGTCCGCGGCTCCACGTGCATCGGGTACGCGTCCCACGCCGGCGCGTGCTCCACCGGGATGAGCGCGTCGGGCACGGGACCGACCCACGCGTCCGCCGGTGGCCCCGAGCCGGGCTCCCACCCGAGCGACTCGTTCTTCGTCTTGCCCCCCGAGGCGCGCCGCACGTTCACGAAGTGCTCGACGAACCGCTCGATGGGCCGCGCCACCGCGTTCGGCAGCGTGCCGACGTCCGAGATGTGCGCGTGATCGGGCCCGTCGAGCATGCCGAGGTCCACCGTGACCGCGTCGAGCGGCTCGGGGCCCGCCTCGACCACCACCTGCATCGCGACCGACTCGTTGCGCATCGCGAAGAGGCGCACCGGCTGCCCCGGCTGCCACACGGGATTGTCCACGCCGCGCTCGAACGGCGTGTCCGTGGCGTCACGCCGTATCTTCTCCCCGTCGTCCACCGCCCACACCGACGCGGCTGCCTCGACACGCCCCGCGACGAGCATGGTGGCGGAAAAAGCAAGCAATCCGAGCTTCATGGCGATCGCGTCCCTCCGCCGGGGCAACGATTGCCAGAAGCGGGCCGATTCCGGCCCGCGCGTGCGTCACGGGCGGGCGTTCACCATGGTGCACAGGTGCGTACCCGCGTCGCACCTGGGCGTCCGCGTGTCGCGCACGATGAACATCGGGCACATGGGGTGCGGCGTCGGGCAGACGAACGACTTGGCGTAAGCGTCCTTCTGCGTCGAGGCCACCGCCTCGAGCCAGCCGTTGTTGCAGCAGCCGACGCGCGGGACCGCGACGCAGTCGGAGTCCTGCTTGCAGCCGCGGTACTGGGCGTTGCCCGCGTCGGCGGCGTTGTCGTCGCCCGGGCCGGGGCCGATCGCCGTCTCGTCGCTCGAGGCGGGAGGAGCGCTCGCGGCGGGGGGCGGTGTCGGCGACGGCGACGGCGACGCGACCGAGGGCGCGCTGCTGCCGACGGGCGCCGTGACCATCGGGGCGTTCTCGGACGTCTTGTTGCAGGCGCCCAGCGCGACCAGCGTGAAGAGCGCGACGGCGTGCATGGTGGTCCGCATCGACTACGCGTATAACGCGGCCGGAGGTCCCATGCGAGATCTGAAGGGCAAGGTCGCGGTCGTCACGGGGGCAGCGAGCGGAATCGGCCGGGCCATGGCTGAGCGTTTCGCGCGCGAGGGGATGAAGGTCGTGCTCGCGGACGTCGAGGAGAAGCCGCTGGGTGAGGCCGTCGAGGCGATCGGGAAGGGCGGGGCCGAGGTGGTCGGCGTGCGCACCGACGTGTCGAAGCGCGAGGACGTCGAGACGCTGGCGCGCAAGACCTTCGACCGCTTCGGCGCGGCGCACGTCCTCTGCAACAACGCGGGCGTCGGCGCCGGGGGCATGACGTTCGATCAACCGCTGAGCGACTGGGAGTGGACGCTCGGGGTGAACCTCTGGGGCGTCATCCACGGCATCCGCGCGTTCGTCCCGCGCATGATCGATCAGGGGCAGGGGCACGTGGTGAACACCGCGTCGGTGGCCGGTCTCGTGAGCGCGCCCGGCATGAGCGCGTACTGCGCGAGCAAGCACGCCGTCGTCACCATCAGCGAGTGCCTGTTCCACGAGCTGGGGTTCGTGACGAGCGGCAAGGTGAAGGTGAGCGTCCTCTGCCCCGGGTGGGTCAAGACGAACATCGCCGACGCCGACCGCAACCGCCCCGCGAGCCTCAAGGGCAACGGCGCCGGGCCGCGCCCGCCTCAGCAGCAGATGATGGAGGCGATGATGCGCCAGGCGATCGCCAACGGCATCCCGCCGAGCAACGTGGCCGACCAGGTGCTGGCCGCGATCCAGGAGGAGCGCTTCTGGATCCTCACGCACCCCGAGATGAAGAAGGCCATCGAGATCCGTGCGCACGGCATCCTCGAGGGGATCGATCCGAAGTTCGACCCGACCGCGCTGTAGCGCGTTTGGTGTTCGAGTCCGCACCCTTCGAGCGTGCGGCACTCAGGAGCGCTTGTCGCGGATTGCGTCGACGCTCGCTTCCCAGTTCGCGCCGTCGAAGGGTTCGACGCGGAAGCGAGCAGCGGCGCCGTCGTCGAGACAGAGGGCGTTGACGTCCCATTCGTTCGGGTGGCTGCGCGGGCGGTAGAACGGGTGGATGCCGCACGTCTTGCAGAACATGTGCTTCGCCGTGCGCGTGTTGAACGTGTAGACGGTGAGCGCGTCCTCGCCGCGCAGGATGGCGAAGCGCTCGGGCGGGACGATGACGTGCAGGAAGCCCTTCTTGGCGCACATCGAGCAGTTGCAGGTGACGGCGCGGTGGTCCTCGACGTCGACGCGGAAGCGCACGGCGCCGCAGTGGCAGCCGCCTTCGTAGCGGGTGGTCATTCGGGGTCGCCGTGTCCTTCCTTCGAGGCGGCGGAGTAGATGCCGCGGGCCATGAGCGACGTCTCGGCGCGCGCGCGCTTCGCGTAGACGTCGGAGCGGATGCGGGCGACGGCGGCGTCGCCGGGGGACGCGAGCCAGGCCGCCTCGGCGAGGTGGCAGGCGAGGGGGAGATCGCCCGAGGCCCTGATGGCGCGGCCCTACCTGCGCCCCATCTACGACGAGCCCGAGTTCGTCGTGCGCAACGTGTGGCGGCTCTACGGCGGCTGGTGGGACGGCGACCCGTCGCACCTCAAGCCGGCTCGCGCGGCGCACCTGGCGCGCGAGATCGCGTCGCTCGCGGGCGGGGCCTCGAGGCTCGCGGCGCGCGCCGAGGCCCTCGCGGCCTCCGGCGATCTCCCGCTCGCTTGCCACCTCGCCGAGGCGGCGTGGCTCGCTTCCCCCGGCGACGCCGCCGTCGCCCGCGTCCGGTCCGACGTCTACGCGAAGCGCGCGCGCGCCGAGACGTCGCTCATGGCCCGCGGCATCTACTCCGCCGCCTCGAAGGAAGGACACGGCGACCCCGAAT
>DATJYG010000108.1:0-2885 GCA_035499695.1 Polyangiaceae bacterium | reverse complement strand
GCTCCCCTCGACGGTGGGCGCCAGGGTGCGCCGGGCCGCGGCCGACGCGTTCCGGGCGGTCGGCGTGCGCGACTACGGCCGTGTCGACGTTCGCCTCTCGACGGCTGGCGTGCCGTACGTGGTCGACGTGAACCCCAACTGCGACCTCTCGCCACACGCGGGGATGGCGCGCGCCGCGGCCGGCGTCGGCATCGACTATGCCGCGCTGTGCGGCCTGCTCGTCCGCTACGCGCTGCGCCGTCGTGCTTCGAACGGACGCGCGGGGGCGGGGCCCCGCGCGAACCACGGGACCACCGCCTCTCGCTCCGGTGCCCCCGGACCGCTATAATGTTCGAAGATGACGGCCACCCTCGCAGAGGTCATCGCGATTCTCCGCAGCCCCGAGGGTAAAGAAGAGACGAAGCGGGTCTACCTGCTCAGGCGCGCGGTCGACTGGGCCGAGATCACGATCCGCGCCGGGGACGTCACGCGCGAAGATGCCGAGTCGATCGTGGACGCTGTCGCGGCGCGCGCAGAGGAACTCTTCCCGGGCAGCCGCGAGACATTCGCCATCGTCTACGGCGTGCGCCTCAAGCGCGTGATCACCGAGGTCTACGGCCAGGGCGACTGAGGCCCCGAGGGCGACCAAACGCACGGTGCCACGGCCGCGCCGCGGCACGTGCGGTGCACCCTGACGGGCGCGGCCGCGCATGTCAGCAGCCCCGTCCACCGCTCAACAGGTCGCTGCGGCTGCGGCGGCACTGCAGATCCCGCCGCTCGACCACGGGGCGATAGGCAACGGGCGTCTCATCGCGCTCGTTTCCCCCACGAGCGCCATCGAGTGGCTCTGCCTGCCACGCTTCGACTCCCCGTCCGTCTTCGGCCGACTGCTCGACCGCGAGCGAGGGGGCACCTTCCGCATCCTCCACGGCGAGCACGAGGTGCGCGGTTCGCTGCACTACCTGCGCAACACCAACGTCCTCACGACGCGCTTCGAGGCCGACGGGTGCGCCTGGGAGGTCATCGACTACGCCCCGCGTGTCCCCGAGGGCCTGAGCGTGCGCGTGCCGCTCGAGATCGTGCGCATCGTGCGACCCCTCGCCGGTAACCCGCGCCTGCGCGTCGACTTCGACCCGCGTCCCGACTACGCCCGCGCCCACCCCCAGCTGCGCGAGACGAGCCACGGCGTCGAGGTCCTCGGAGGCGACTCGCCGCTGCACCTGACGACGAACCTGCCCTGCCCCTACATCCTGGCGAAGCGCGAGTTCGTGCTCACGCGGCCCGTCTACTTCTCGCTCTGCTACGGACGGCGCGAGTGCCCGACGACCGCGGCCAGCGCCTTCCACGAGCTGGAGCTCACCGTCGCCGGGTGGCGCGCGTGGGCCAAGACGTGTGCCCTCCCCGGCTTCGCGGCCTCCGAGGTGCTGCGCTCGGCGCTCTGCCTCAAGCTCCACGCGTACCACGACACGGGAGCCATCATCGCCGCGACCACGACGAGCATCCCGGAGGCGATGGGCACCCCGCGCGCGTGGGACTACCGCTTCTGCTGGCTGCGCGACGCCGCGTTCGTCGTCGAAGCGCTGCGGCGCCTCGGGCACCTCAACGAGGGCGAGCAGTTCCTCAACTTCCTGCGTGACGTGGCCGAGAGCGGCCCCTTGCAGCCGCTCTACGGCATCGACGGCGAGCGGCACCTCACGGAGGAGCGCCTCACGAACCTCGCTGGCTTCGGCAACTGCGGGTGGGTGCGCGTCGGCAACGCCGCCACCGAGCAGCGGCAGAACGACCTGATGGGAGAGCTCGTGCTGTGCCTCGAGACGCTGCTCACCGACCCGCGCATCGTCGACGAGGACTCGGGCCGCTTCACGCCGCTGCTCCAGCGCCTGGTCGAGGAGTCGATCGAGGCGGCCCCGACGCAGGACACGAGCATTTGGGAGTTCCGGACGCTCCACAACGTCTACACGTTCTCGCGCGCCATGTGCTGGGTCGCGATCCACCGCGGCGCGCAGCTGGCGCAGCGCCTCGGCCGGCCCGACCTCGCCGAACGCTGGGGCCCCATCGCCGACGCCGAGCGCGCCGAGGTGCTGCGGCGCGGCTACTCGCAGACGCTCGGGTACTTCACGCAGGCGCTCGATGGACAGCAGCCCGACGCGTCGCTGCTGCTGCTGCCCACGCTGGGCATCATCGACGCGCGCGACCCGCGCTTCGTGTCGACCGTCGAGGCGTACGAGAAGCACCTCGTCGCCGGAGGGCTCATGCGCCGTTACGCAGGGCTCGACGACTTCGGCGAGACCGACAGCGCGTTCACCATCTGCTCCTTCTGGTGGGCGGAGGCGCTCGCGCTCATGGGGAGGCTCGACCAGGCCGTCGAGGTGTTCGAGCGCATCTCGCGCCACGCCAACCCCGTGGGCCTCTTCAGCGAGGACATCGACCCCATGACGGGCGCGCTCCTCGGCAACTTCCCGCAGGCGTACACGCACGTCGGCCTCATTCACGCCGCGATGACCATCAGTGAGCTCATCGAGGCGCGCGAGGGAAAGGCGCGCGCGTGGACGTGATGCCGCGTCGGGTGCGCACCATGAGCGGGCGACGGTTGATCCTCGTCTCCAACCGGCTACCGGTCACGGTGAGTGTGGAGCACGACGAAGTCACCGTCAGACCGAGCTCGGGGGGCCTCGTGACGGGGCTGCGCGGACCGCACGAGAGCTCCGGCGGGACCTGGATCGGCTGGCCCGGGAACGTCTCGGGTCTGTCGGACGCCCGGCGCGCCGCGCTCGACAAGCAGCTCGCGTCGATGCGGCTCGCGCCGGTGTACCTCACGGGCGAAGAAGTCAGCGCCTACTACGACGGCTTCTCGAACGCCGTCCTCTGGCCTCTCTGCCATTACCTGCTCGACCGCATTCCGCCCA
>DATJYG010000107.1:0-12028 GCA_035499695.1 Polyangiaceae bacterium | reverse complement strand
CGCACGATCGGCAGCCGCTGCGCCTCGGGCAACCCAGCGATGTGAGCCGGGACCACCGGTCGCGAGCGCCCGACCTTCGCCGCGAGCCTCGCCAGTATCGCCGCAGTCCGCGGGTCGTCATCCATGAAGGAGCAACGGTGCCGCGGGGCCGAAGATACGGCCTCGGCTCTACACCATGTGCTCGACGAGCACGGCGCCGGCGCGTCGAAGCGCGGCGACGTCCACGTCGTTCTCGACGGCCTTCTTTCCTCGGATGATGAGCCACCCGATCGCGTTGCGCAGGGCCCTCACGGCCCGCAACGCCGCGTGCAGGCTGGGGAACACCCAGGCCAGCGTCCCCGGCTCGCTGTCACGCCAGCCGTAGACCACGAGCGTCACCGCTTTTCGCTGCGCGCTTCGCATCCTTGCTCGAAACCGTCGGAAGCTCGTCCGCATTCCCTGTCCTCTTTCGATGCGGCGGCACGAGCGTAAATCGCTCCTCGCGCACCGCAAGTGTCCCCGCACTAAGATGACGATGTGGCAACGGGGACGAGTCCGGCACGGTCCGCTCCCGCCGCGCGCACACCTGCGCCGGCGGCAGCGACCACGACCGCAACCGGCACCGTCACGACACAGTGGGGGACGCCCCGCGAGGGCCGGGCGTGGCCCCTGCTCCCGCTCGCGCCCGCCGTCGTCATCGTCCTCGGCATCCTGGTCGCGCTCGTCATCGGGCTCTTCGGTGTGTCCAACATGTCGAGCGCGAGTGAAGAGCACGCTGCGGCGCTCGCCGAGCTGCTCGCCTCCACCCTGAGCGCGCGCGTCGCGCAGCTGCCGCCGGGCGAGCGGCTCGAGGCCATGAAGCGTGCCGCGCGCAAGACGGGCGCCGAGTTCGTGGTCGTCACGCCCCAGGGCGACGTCGTGCTCGATGCGAGTCTGGGCATGGCGGACCGCAGCGCCCTTCACCGCATCGTCACCGAGCACACCGGCGAGGCGGTGAGCGGCATCGGGCGCTCGCGTTTCGCGGGACGGCCGATCGACACGACGCCGTCGAGCCCCTACCTCGTCGCCTTCGTGCGAGAGCCCAACAGCGCCGAAGGCACGCCGGCGCTCGTGCGCATGCTCGTCGCGCTGACCACGCTGCTCATCGGCATCGCCGCGGGCGTCGCCTACTTCGTGTCGCGCGACGCGAGCAAGGACGTCGACTTCGTCGCCGAACGCGTGCGCGCGATGGTGCACGTGCGCTCGGAGCCGTCGGGCGAGTCCATCCCCGTGCGCACGATGGACGAGGTGGGCGGGCTCACCGTGGCGTTCAACGCGGTCGTCGACCGGTTCGCCGCCGCGCAATCGAGCTACCAGGCGGACCTCGAGCGCGTGCGGGCCGCCGACCGCGATCGCTCGGCGTTCCTCGCCGCCGTGAGCCACGAGCTGCGCAGCCCGCTCAACGCCATCCTGGGGTTCGCCGACATCCTGATGACCGAGGTCGACGGACCGCTCACCCCCGAGGCGCGCGAGGAGGTGGAGCAGATCCGCGGGTCGGGCAAGCACCTGGCGGACCTCATCAACGACATCCTCGAGTACAGCGCCATCGAGAGCGGACAGCTCAAGCTCTCCAAGTCGCGCGTCGACCTCGCTGCCGTCGCCTACGAGGTCGTCCGCGAGGCGGCCGGCGTCGTCGGAGCGCGGCCCGTCGCGGTGCGCATCGAAGGGGAGGCGGGCGTCTTCGCGCGCGCCGACCAGAAGCGCGTGCGCCAGGTGCTCACGAACCTCGTGGGCAACGCCGTCAAGTTCACGCAGAAGGGCGAGGTCGTCGTCGAGGTCGGGCGCGAGAGTCGCTACGCCCGCCTGTCGGTGCGCGACACGGGGCCGGGCATCTCGCCGCAGGAGCGCGCGGTCATCTTCCAGGAGTACAAGCAGACCAAGGAGGAGCGCGCGCGCCGGCGCGGCACCGGGCTCGGTCTGGCCATCACGCGCCGCCTGGTGCTGATGCACGGGGGGCGAATCGACGTCGAGAGCGAGGTCGGTCGCGGGTCGACCTTCAGGGTCTTGCTGCCGCTGTGGGAGGAGGGCAAGAAGTGAAGCTCTCGCCGCGCACCCTGATCCTCCGGCTGCTCGCGATCGATCTGGTCGGGTGCCTGGCCACGGGGCTGCTCGTCGTGGCGTTCGCCCCGCGTCTCCTGTTGCTCGATCCTGCGGTGCTCGCCGCGAGCCGATCGCTCGTCGTGTGGGGGTGGCTCACTCTGGTGGCGCTCGCGGTGGGAGCCACGCTGCTCACCTTGCGGCCTGTGCGTCCGCTGCTCGAGGCGCTCGAGGTGGGCGCGAAGCGCGTGGACCCGAAGCAGGTGATGGCGCTCTACGCGGCTCCCGCGCGCATCGTGACGCTGGGGATCGCCGGCACGCTGGTCGTGGGGCTGGCGACACTGGCGGCGCCGATACGGCCGGACACGACCGACCTGTACACGCAGGTGGAGCTGGTGCTCCTGGCGCTGACGATGGCGTGCGTCGCGGCCCTGCCGGCGTACGTCGCGATGCGCGCGTCGGTCGCGGGGATGATCGAGCGCGTGCCCGTCGCCGCGGCACGCGAGGCGATCGAGGTGCTCGATACGCGCAAGCGCCGCATGGCGCGCCTGCGGCAGCGGCTCCTCATGGCGGTCGTCGCCCCTGTGGCGTTCGTCGCCCTCGGTGCGTCGCTGCTCGTGCACGCGCACCTGCGGACCTACGAGGCCTCGTCGCGCCTCGACGACGCGGTGGAGCTCGCGCAGGGCGTGTTCGACACGGTGGAGGGCGACGTGCGCGGGCGCAAGGCGGCGATCGAGGCGGCTCACGCCCACGGGTTCGACGTGGACGTGTCGCGCTCGAGCGCCCTGCTCGGCGCCACGCACGACGACGAGGGGCTGACGGTGAGCACCGTCCCGCTGTCCGACGGTCACGCTACGGTGCGCTTCGAGTCGGCTCCGAGCGGATCGGGCGCGGGCCTTTACCTTGCGCTCTCCATCGTGGCCATCGTGGTCGCCGGCGCGCTCGGATGGCGCATCGGGAGCCTCTTCGCCGACGACGTGCAGCTGGCGACGCGTGAGCTAGACGCGACGGGCGTCGCGGAGCTGCTGCGCGGCGTGCCGCGGGTCCGCGCGGCGCCGCGATTCCAGTCGGTCGCGTCGCTCATGCAGGCGGCCGACCAGATGGGCGGCGTGTTCCGCGAGTTCGCCTCCGCGCAGGAGCGGGCCATCGAGGCGCGCGCCGCCACGGAGCGCATGCGCGGGCTCTTCCTCGCGTCCATGAGCCACGACCTCAAGGCGCCGCTCAACGCCATCCTGGGCTTCACCGATCTGGTGGGCCGCAGCCAGCTCACCGACGGCCAGCGCGAGAGCGTGCAGATCATCGCCCAGCGAGGCCACGAGCTGCTCTACCTCGTCGACACCATCCTCGACGCCGCGCGCGTCGAGGCGGGGGAGCTCACCGTCTCGCCCGAGTGGACGCGCGTCGGCGACGTGGTCATGCCGGCGGTCCTCGACGCCCGCGAGCTGACGGCGGGCATGCAGGTCGACATCATCGGCGAGATCCAGCCGGGGGTACCGCGCGTGCTCGTCGATCCCGCGCGCCTCACGCAGGGCCTGACCGCCATCATCCTCGTGGCGGCGCGCTTCGCCGAGAAGGGCAACGTCGTCGTGCGCGCGGGGATGCCGACGAGCGGCGAGCAGATGCGCATCGACGTGGAAGTGAGCGGTCGCGGCATCTCGCCGACCGACCGCGAGAAGATCTTCGACGCCTTCAAGCACGCCGACCGCGCACGCCGCCACGGCAGCCTGGGTCTCGGCCCCTCGCTTGCTCGCGCCATCGTCGAGCTGCACGGCGGCGGCATCGACGTCGACACGACCGAGGCCGGCGGCACCGTCTTCCACGTCTGGGTCCCCAGCGAGCGCGGCGCCTCCCGCGGCTAGAACGCATTCCGCCTCCGCTTGCCTCCTGCGGAAGCACGCCGGCGCCTGTCCCGGGACACCCCCCGATCTGTCCGGGACACGGGGTAGGCGCGAGCCTCCTCCTCCTTCGGAGGCATGTACGAAACAGCCCGGATCATTGTCTTGCTAATGATCTCGGCGTTTTCGACCGGCCAGTTGGAGAGGGAGGGGGGGCGTCGTCGGTGGGCATGGCCGATGCTCTGGGCAGCCACCGTGAATGCGATCACGTTCGGGACGAAGCGGGTGTTTCACGGGCTTTTGCGGGTGACGCGCAAGCAGCTGGTGGAGATGGGGCTGACGGCGGCTCGCTTCGACTTGCTGTCGGTGCTCGTGAAGTGCAGGCATGGCGAGTTGTGCGCTCCTGGGGTGCGGCAGAGCACGATCCGGCGGATGCTCGGGGTCACGGCGCCGGTGGTGACGCGTATGGTGCGGGCTCTCGAGGGGCTCGGGATGGTGAAGCGGTGGCGGGAGCGAGAAGGGGATCGACGGCAGGTTCTCGTGGGGCTCACCGAGGCGGGAGAGCGGTGCATCGTGAAGGCGCGCGAGGTGATGCTGCCGGCGGTGAGCCGGATGGTGTACCGCGCCATCTGCTTCGGGAGGCATCGAAGCGCCGATGCGCGCTTCCGCCACATGGACACGCTCGAGAGCTATCTGAGCAACTTGCGTGGGCGGTTCAGGGACAGCGCCACGCTCTACTACCCGTGGGGGCATCCGGACGACTAGCGATGGTCAGAACGAGCCGCTCAGGATCGGCACGGCGACGGCGGGAGGCAACGCCATCTCGAACGCCGGCGAGCTCCTCCAGGTTGCGACGTGCTGCGCTGGGGGCGGCGTCGCTCCGGCGTCGTGAAGCTCGACGCCGGAGTGGGCGTTCGACGCCATGGCCACGATGCCGGCGACGAGGCCGATGGCGCCCACGCCCGCCATGGTCCATCCGGTGGACTCGATGTTCGTCGAGGTGCCGCTCTTGTCGACCGTGGAGGTGAGCTCGGCGATGAGTCCGATGAAGGCGCCGACGAGCATCACGGCGCCGCCGACCGAGAGCAGCACGATGCCGCCGACGAACCAGCCGCTCGACGACGGGTTGACCACGAGGTCGGCGCGTCCGTGCATCGCCGAGAGCGTGAAGCTGTGGGACGGCCGCGCGCCGTCGCCGGCGATCCGGTAGGTCCCGTGCGCGGGGAACTGCTGGTCGCAGGGCGAGGTGCACAAGGTTTGCCAGTCGTTCTTCTGGCCGTGGGTCACCTGGAGCTCGACGGGGGAGGGGGAGTCGATGTGGACGAGCACCGTGGTGTCGGGCGGCGTCGCGGCGGGCGTCTGCGACGGCGACGGCGACGGCGTCGGCGCGGGGGTCGGCGCCGGGGTCGACGTCTGCGAGGGGGTCGGCGTCGGCGCCCCCTGTTCGATGCGCAAGATCTCGGCCCAGGGGACCGTGACGATCTCGCCAGTACCAAGCTGGATCGTCGCCTGCGCGCCGGTGGCGACCTCGATGAGCGTGCCGCGCATCATGCCGCCGCTCTTCGTGTAGATGATGTCCGAGCCGACCGTGCGCACCGCTGGCGCCGGCGCGGCCTGTGCCCGCACGAGCGTCGGCGAGAAGAGCGTTGCGAGATGGAGGCAAGCCGTCAGGAGCGCGGCGCGAGGCAAGCAGCTCATCGAGTGGCGGAGATCCTAACGCGAACGGGGTCAGAGTTGTGTCGACGAGCACGAACGTGCACGACACGCGGCTGGGTCGCCCGCGCTGCACGTCTGGCGAAGGAGCGCCGTGCTGCGCGCGGGATCGCGCGGGACGCCACGGCCCATGCAGTACAGCGTCGCGAGGTCCATGCAGCCGTCGGAGCGTGCGTCGTCGCAGGCGCGCCGGAAGAGGCGAGCTGCAGCCTTGTCGTCCTCGCCGACGCCGGCGCCATCCATGTACGCCCGTCCGAGCTGCTCGCACGCGCCGACCGCCCCCGCGTCGCAGGCGCGCTTGAACAGACCCACGGCTGCCGCCTCGTCCCGCGGCACCGCCGACCCGCGCTCGCGCATCCAGCCGAGGGATTCGCACGCCCGCGCGTCGCTCGCCGAGAGGCACGCGTTCTCGATCACGGCCGCCGCACGCGCGACGAACTCCGGCGCGTCGCTCCCCCACGCGCGCGAGCGCGTGAGGTTCTCGCAGCCGACGATCTGGCCGTAGTCGCACGCCACCTGGTAGAGCGTCTCGCCCCGCGCGACGTCCACGGGGAAGCCGATCCCCTTGGCGTGCATGACGCCCAGGTCGTTGCACGCGGCGCCGTCACGCAGACCGCACGCCTGGTCGAGCAGGCGCGCCGCGTACGTCGTGTTCGCCGTCGTCTCGAGCGCGAACTGGTGCAGGATCGCCAAGGACGTGCACGAGGGCGCCTCGCCGGCCTGGCACCGCTCCGAGCACGCCTTCTCGCCCGAGGCGCGGCACGCCGCGACTTCGTCCGCCGGGAAGGCGAGATCTTCGTCCACGCAGCCCACGTGCGGGACGAGCTGCTCGCCCGCGGGGCACACGCCGTTCGGCGCATCGACCAGCGCGCTCCCGGGTGCGTTCGCCGCAGCCGGCGGGGCGCCGATGTCCGGGCTCTCCCCGCACGCGGGACAGACGGTCACGAGGAGCAGCACGCCGAGCAGGTGATTCACGCGCATGCCGTCCCGAGGAGCACGGGACGTACCAGCGGCCGGCTGGACGTCAGGCGCCGACGCGGCCCGCGGTTTCGATGGCGCAGAGGACACCGCGCGCCTTGTTCCGCGACTCTTCCGCCTCGCTCGCGGGATCGCTCGCCTCGACGATCCCGGCCCCTGCGGTGACGTAGAAGCGGTCGTCCCGGCACACGGCGGTGCGGATGGCGATGGCGAAGTCGAGGTCGCCCGTCTCCGAGACGTAGCCGATGGCGCCTCCGTAGATGCCGCGCGGCTCCGCCTCGAGCTCCCGGATGATCTGCATGGCGCGCACCTGGGCCGCCCCCGACAGCGTGCCCGCCGGGAAGGCCGCGCGCAGCACCTGGAGCGGGGGCGTGGACGCCGGCACGCGTCCGGTGACCTCGCTCACGATGTGCATCACGTGCGAATAGCGCTCGATCTCCATCTGGCGGGCGACGCGCACGGTGCCCGTCTCGGCGACGCGCCCCACGTCGTTCCGCCCGAGATCGATGAGCATGACGTGCTCGGCTCGCTCCTTGGGGTCCGCGAGCAGCTCGCGCGCGAGCGCCTCGTCCTCCTCGGGCGTCTTGCCCCGCGGGCGCGTCCCGGCGATGGGGCGCACCGTCACGACGCCGCCCTCGAGGCGGACGAGCGTCTCGGGGCTGGCGCCGGCGATCTGCGTGCGCGTGCGCTCCCCTGGCCCCGGCGGCAGGTCGAGGAAGTACATGTACGGGCTCGGGTTGAGCACGCGCATCGCCCGGTACACGTCGAACGGGTCGCGCCCGCCGCGCGGGACGCTGAAGGTGCGCGCCAGGACGATCTGGAACGCATCGCCCGCGGCGATGTACTCCTGCCCGCGCCGGACGATCGCGGCATAGGCGGCGTCGTCCATGTTGACGTCCACGTCGGCCGGGAGCTGCATGCGGTCCGGCAGCGCGAGGGGCGCCGGCGGCGGCATGCGATCGAGGTGCGCCCGCGCGCGCTCGACGTCGGCCGCGTCCTCCGCCGCGATCGTCACGGTGTGCGAGAGCCCGTCGAAGACCACGATGGTCGAGCCGCCGAAGAACCGGGCCGGGGGCGTCGTCGCGCGCGCGCCCCAGCCGGGCACCTTGTCGAGCCCGTGGACCAGGTCCCACGCGATGTAGCCGACGTACGACCGCACGAAGCGCGCCGCCGGGTGCTCGCCCTCGGCCGCCGAGGACTTCGCCGCGTCGAACAGCGAGGGCAAGCCGGTCGCCCCGGGCGGCAGCGTGACCTCGCGCTTCGGGTTGTAGCCGAGGATCGAGAAGCGCCCCCACCGCTCGCCGCCGACCACGCTCTCGAGCAGGAACGACGCGGCGTCACCCGCGGCGCGGCGCAGCGCCGCGTACGCGCGCACCGGCGTCATCGTGTCGGCGACGAAGGTGAGCGTGGCGACCATGAGGGCTCAGCGCGGCGGGATGCCCAGGAGCTGGCGCGCGCGCGCCGGGTCCACAGGCGTGCGTCCGATGGATCGCGCGTACGCCGCCGCGCGCGCCACGAGTGGCGCGCTGCCTTCGGAGAGCACGCCCTTGCTCAGGTAGATGTTGTCCTCGAGTCCCACGCGCGCGTGACCCCCGAGGCGCAGCGCCAGCTCGGTCATCGGCTGCTGGGAGCGACCCGTCGCCGCGACGGCCCACGTCGCATCCGCCGGGACGAGCGAGCGCAGATAGACGACCACGTCCTCGCGCGCAGGGATGGCGCCTTTCACGCCGAGCACGAACTGGAAGTGCAGCGGCTTGACGATCGACCCCTCGGCCGCCAGCTGCAGCGCTTCCTCGACGTGCCCGACCTCGTAGCACTCGAGCTCCGGGATCGCGCCGGCGCCTCGGATCTTTGCGGCGAGCTTCCGGATGTCGGGCCGGGAGTTCACGAACACGTCGTCGCCGAAGTTGATCGTGCCGCAGTTGAGCGTCGCCATCTCGGGCTTGCACGCGAGCGGTCCGCTGCGCTCGTCGATCGACATGCCGACCGCGCCCCCCGTCGACGGCTGGATGACGCAGTCGCACTTCTTGCGGATGGCGTCGATGACCTCGGCGAACCGCTCGGACGCCTGCGTGTTCGATCCGTCCTCGTTGCGCACGTGAAGGTGGATGACCGCCGCCCCCGCCTCCCGGCAGCGCGCGGCCTCGTCGGCCACCTCGCGCGGCGTGATGGGCAGGTGGGGAGTCTGCGCCCGGGTGAGCTCCGCGCCCACGATGGCCGCCGTGAGGACCACATCCTCGCCAGCCGGCGGCGTCACGATGGCGTCGCCTCCCGGCAGCGGGCCCGGGGGCAGGCCCGGCATGTAGAGCTCGCGCGGCCTGCGCTGCAGTTCCTTCGGCACGACGCACGTGCCCTCGGCGCGGGCGACGACCAGCGGCTCGGCCAGGACCTCCGCGGCGCTGGCCGCGAGCCCCTGCGAACGAAGGTTGGAGACGACCTTGCGCGCCTCGAAGCGGATGCGCCGGCTCGACTTGCCGATCGCGACGAGCTCGGCGGTCGCCTCGATGTAATCCCCGGCGAACACCGGGGCGAGGAACTCGACCGAGTCGTACGCGCGGAAAAGACCCTCGTCGCCGTCGAGGCGGATGAGGAGCTCCGTCGCGAGGTCCCCGAAGAGGGCGAGCATCCGAGCCCCGTCCACGAGCTCCCCGGCGTAGTGCGCGTCGTGCGCGCTCATGCGCAGGCGCAGCGTGACCCTCGTCCCGATCATACGGCTCACATACCACTGCCGGTCGGCCGCCGCCGGCCCATAGTTAAGGAGAGGTCACCGGCCGATGGAGATCGCGCTTCTCCTCTTCCTCGCCATCTGCTGGGCCGCCCTGGGCACCGGCGCCATCACGAGCCTCGTCTTCTGGACGTCGCGTGGAAGCCGCTGTCGGGACCTCGAGAATCTCTGGGAGCGCTACGCCTGGAGCAAGAACTACCGCTTCCGGCCCGCCACGGGCGAACGTCCGCACGCGCGCTCGCCGCGCATCGAGGGGCGCGTGGGCGACGTCGAGGTGGTCATCGAGGCGTGCACCATGACGGTCGGCGGGTCGCCGCGGCCGTGCACGCGCGTCTGGGGCAACGCGGCGACGCCGGTGCCGGCGGCCGTCGTCGTGTCGAGCGATCCGCGCCTCGTGCAGGGACCGTGGGTGCACGGGCTCGAGCCGATGACCCTCGGCGACCCGTACTTCGACCACGCGCTCAGCGTGCGCGCCTCGAGCGGCGACGCGGCGTGTCGGCTCCTTCCGCTGCCGCTGCGGCGGGCCCTCCAGGGGCTGCTCTCCTCGACGTTCAAGATGAGCGTCGTGCTCCAGCTGCTCGACGGCGAGGTGTCCCTCACGTGGCTGGGGGAGGAGACGCGCCCGTCGACGCTCGACGAAGCGTGCGCCGTCGTGGCGCGAGCGTGCGCGGCGCCCGTGGGGCACGACGCGTATCGCTGAAGGGCCGCGAGCTGGTACCGTGCGACGGCGAAGATGACGCCGGCGCCGCTGTCGCGAGGTCGTGCGTGGCTCGTCGCCGTCTTCGCGACGCTCGCGATGAGCGTGAGCTACGTCGACCGCCAGGTGATGTCGGCGATCGGCGCGAGCGTGCGCAAGGCGCTCGAGCTCGACGCGGCGCAGTTCGGGTTGCTCGCGGCCGCCTTCTCGATGGCCTACCTGGTCGGCGCGCCGCTTGCGGGCATCCTGGTGGACCGTGTCGGGGCGCGACGAGGGCTGACGGCGGCGATCGTCACCTGGTCCATGGTGTCGGCGCTGCACGCCGTCGTGCCGACGTTCGCAGCGCTCTTCGCGCTGCGCGTGATGCTCGGTGCCGCCGAGTCGCCTTCGTTTCCGGCGGCGGCGCAGACGGTGCGGCGCGTGCTTCCCGAAGGGGATCGCTCGGCGGCGTTCGGCCTGCTCTTCACTGGCAGCTCGCTCGGCGCGGCGATCGCGGCACCGCTCGCGATTTCGCTCGACGTGGCGTTCGGTTGGCGGGCGGCGTTCTTCATCGCCTCCGCGGTGGGCATGGTGTGGCTGCCGATCTGGCTGCTCGTCACCTCGCCGAAGCCCGTGCGCGACGCGCTGGGCACGGCGGGTGTCGCCTCCGTCGCGAGGCCTCGTGGCCTCCTGCGCGATCCGGCCGTACATCGGGCGGTCGTCCTCGTCCTGGCGTCGGCGCCGACGACGATGTTCATGTACATCTGGCTGCCGCAGTACCTCGAGCTGGGTCGCGGTCTGCCCAAGCCGTCGCTGCCGCAGTACCTGTGGCTGCCGCCGCTCATGGCCGACATGGGCATGGTGGGCTTCGGCGCCCTCGCGAGCCGCCTGGACCGGCGGGTGGGGCTGGGCGTGCAGCGGTCGCACGTCGAGCTGGTCCTCGCTGCGGCGACGATGGCGGCGACGCTCGTCCTCGTGCCGCACGTGCAGGCGACGTGGCCTGCGGTGCTCGTCGTGGGGCTCGCGGCGGCCGGCGCCGGAGGGCTTTACACGCTGCTCACGGCGGACATGATGTCGCGCATCGATCCGGCGCGCGTGTCGGCAGCCGGTGGGCTCACGGCGGCCGCGCAGTCGCTCGTGTACGTCGTGCTCAACCCCATCGTGGGGCGGTGGATCGATGTGTCGCATTCGTACGACGGGCCGCTCGCGCTGCTCGGCGGCGTGGCGATCCCCGGCGCCGTCGCGTGGTCGCTGTGGTCACCAGCCCAGGCGCGTCACGAGCCACAGCGCGGCTAGGAGCGCCATGGCGATCCCGGCCATCAGGAGCACGTTGCTCACGAAGTACGGGTAGGCCATGAGGGCGATGCCCGCGATCATCTGGGGCAGGCGGCTCTGCCGTTTGCCGTAGATGAAGACGCCGAGGCCCACGGTGCCGATCATGATGGACGCGAGCAGGGCATTGGCGTCGAGGTCCACGCAGAGAGTGTCGCTCGGGTAGCGGATGTTCGCCACCGAGCAACGTTCACGTGGCTCAGCCGTCCCGACCCCGGACGCAATGGTCTGGCAAAGGGCCTGGTTCCTTCGGAAAAGTGCCTTCTTCCAACGACCGCGAGCCTTGGTCGAGCGAACGAAGATCTTTTCCAGACGACTTCGTGCCTCGTCCAGACGAACGAGGACCAGTGCAAGAGAAACCAGGTCATGGGAACGACGACAAAGGTCCTCGTTCGAACGAACGCGGTCCGCCGCCAGACGAACGCCGACGTCTTCCAGACGACGAGGGCCCTCGTCCGAGCGAACGCGGTCCGATTCCAGACGACAAAGGTCTGCGCGTCCGTCTCGACCAGCTTGCTCTCGTCGTTGTCGCATGCTTGCTCGGGCACGGCGTGGCAAGGGTCGTCATGTCATGTGAGGGTGCAGCTCCATCTCTGCACGCGGAAAGGCTTGTGAGTACGGGCGCCTTCGATCATCACGGAGTTGCTGGACAACGTGATCGAACGGAGGACGCCCGTGAACTCTACATACGATGATCTGCCGGATGCGGTGAGC
>DATJYG010000106.1:0-5661 GCA_035499695.1 Polyangiaceae bacterium | reverse complement strand
GAAGAGGAGCGGGAACATGGCTGAACGCTGCTGCCACGGGACCGCCGGCTGCTCAGGCAAAGGCGAGAAACATTGGTGCCAGACGACGCGGCCGAAGCGCAAGACCGCGAAGAAGCGCGAGGTGCAGAAGGCGGACCCGCCCTGCGACGTGCACCACTACCTCATGCCCGATGGGCACTGCACATGTCCGCTATCGGTCGAGGGCGAGATACGCGCGTTCCTCGACGCCCTCGGATCGGACGCGAACATCGAGGCCATCGGCAGCGTCGGCAAGTTCCGATGCAGGAAGAAGCTCTCGAGCGGCGCGGTCGTCACGTTCAGCTACTCGGAGCCGAGGCGGTGAGCGCCCCGTGACCGACGGTCAGAAGGATCTCGCGAGCCGCCTCTTCGGTATCCTCATCGCTGCTTTTTTGGCCCTCGTCGTCGCTTACCTTATCTTCTACGCCCCACCCTTTCGGTGAGGAAAGAAGAGAAGGTTCGATGATCCAGATCACGCCGAAGTGCGCGCACGCGACCCTCGATCGACTGAAGGGAATCGTCATGCGAGTCATCGCGGGCGACATCACCCCCGACACTGCCATCGTCTGCCCGTACTGCAACAGGATCCTCTTCTACGTCGAGGAGATGGACGAAGAGCCGGCCAAGGAGGTCGCGAACTCGCGGCGCCGGTGAACTCGTCATGAAGCTCTAGGTTGTGCAGGTCAAATGGGTGACGGATACTCGAGGCATGGCCCGCTCCTACAAGATCCGCCAAGCTCGCGAACAGCTCGAGCTGTCGCTCGAGATCCTCGAGAAAACGATCGGTGAGATGCACCGCGCGCTGCAAGCCGCCGAACGCGCGCACGCGAGGGCGATGAGCGCGCTCACGAACATCATGAACGCCGAGTCCGAGGAAGAATGAGGCTCCAGGCGGCCAGACCCTCCGATCTTCTCGTCGACACCGACGAGATCCTCGACGCCGCCAAGGCGGCCGCGCTCCGCGCGACGGGAATCAAGGGCGTCTTCCGCTACCTCGGCGACGTCTCGGCGGCGGAGGCGGCGACCATCCTCGGCGCAGGCCTCGTCCTCTTCTTCGTGAATCACTCGCGCGCGTACGGATGGATCCCGTCGGCGGCGGAGGGCGCGGCCGACGGCGCTCGAGACGTTCAGCGCTTGCAGAAGCTCGGGGTGCCGAAAGGCGTCCACGCGTTCTTCGATCTCGAAGGCGTCGGCGGCGGCGACCCCCGCGCGGTGATCGCGCACGTGAACGCCTGGGCAGCTGCCGTGAAGGCGGCCGGCTACATCGCCGGGCTTTACGTGGGCGAGCAGACGCTCCTCACGAGCGACCAACTCTTCGCCCTCCCCGACGTCCACCTCTACTGGCACAGCGCCTCGCGCGTCACGGACGCCTCCGGCAAGGAGGCCGGTCCGGCATGCGGCTGGGCGATCTTCCAAGGCAACCCCGTCGACGTCGTCGTCGCGGGCGTGGTGGTGGACTACGACTCCGTCTACGAAGACCACTTCGGCCGGCTCCCGATCGGCGTCGCGGCCTGAGCCGACTCGGTCTGGCGCCGCGCGCCGGCCAGGGACTGGAGATGTATTTTTGTAGTGCAATCCAGGTCCGTGGTACAAAGGCCGAAGCCACGATGTCGAAGGCCAAGAAGAACGGCAAGAACGGCAAGACCAACGGGGGCGGCCCGCACGCAAACGGCGACGAGTCGGTGATGACGGTCACCTTCCGCATCCCGGCTGCGCTGAAGAAGAAGGTCGAGCAGGCGGCGCGGACGCGCGGCGTGACGACCACCCGGATCGTCGTCGTGGCGCTCGAGAACGAGGTCCTCTCCATGCCTCCGCGGTGGTGGACGAACCGCGATCTCGAGCGCGACCAGACGGGCTGAGCCGATACTGCAATTATACTTGCGCCGGCGCCTCTGCGCGCTGTACGCTCGGCGCTGAAAAGATGAACGGAGCGGGCAAGAGGTTGCCGGCCCCGGATGATGCGCACGCGGCCGAGGCTGCGCTCGTCCCGGCCGCGAAGGGCGAGGAGATGGAGGCCGCGCCCGGGAGACCGCCCGCGATCAGCGCGATGGATCGCGCGGTCGAGGAGATCTGCGAAGCCGTGCGCGCCGCACTGTCTTCCTCGAGCATCAACAAGTTCACGGAGGCGGCGCGGCTCTGCCAGATCGGCCACCAGCTCCAGAGGGCGCGCGCGAAGTCGCTCGACGACTTCGAGAAGCTCGCGGGCGACGAGGCCGCCGGCGCCCACGCCGCGCCGGGCTTGGTGATCGCAGCTCACAACAACATGGCGAACAACTACGTCGTCGGCTTCAACGGCGGCTACCAGGTTGCGGCTGGAGGCGGCGAGGGAGACATGGCACCTATTCCCGCGCCGCGCCCTCAACCCCTCCGCGCACGCGACGCACAGGGCAACCTCGTCGATCGCGACCCGGGAGCGATCCGCCGCGACCCCGCCGGGAACCTCGCGAACGAGCCGGGAGGCGGCGCCGGCGCGGCTGCGGACGCGCCGCCGCTGCCGGAGCCGCCTGCCCTCGGTCCCGCGTTCGAATTCGGAGGAGGTCGGGACGACCCGCTTCTCCGCGACCCCGCCGTCCGGCGCGTGATGCTCGCCGTCCTGCCCGCGATGCAGGTGCAGCGCGCGGCCGGCGCCGCGCAGGCGGCGGAGAGCGAGTCCGAGGAGCTGAAGAACCTCCTCGAGGTTCGAGACAAGCTCCTGGAGGACAAGCGCGCCGCGGTGGACGCCCGGATCGACGCGCTCGTCGAGAGCCTCGAGACGCGTGTCCGCGCGCGCGAGCAAGAGAGGGCTTCGAAGGCATTGGCCGCCGAGATGGCGGCGGAAGGGAAAGCGAATGGGAAAGCTCCGGTGGTTCATCCCGACGTTCGAGGGTGACGTCCTTCTCTCGCGCGAGGACGACGGCACGACGATCCTCCGCGCCTACGAACTGACGGACGGAGAGGCGAAGGCGCTCGAGGTCCTGCGAAAGCGGGCCCTGCATTCGCCCTTCCTCGGCGCGCCTTGGTGCGCGAGCGAGAAGGAGTTCTTGCCCCTCGTCGACCCGCAGTACCGGACGAAGGACGGCCTCGCCATCACGCTCCACGCGAAGATCGAGGATGTCGAGGCCGTGCTCGCCAAGGCCCTGAATCCGAAGGGCCGCAAGCTCTTCTCGGCCGTGAAATTCTCCGACGGTTCGATCGAGCGCATCCACCGTGGCCCGGGCGGCGAGGTCAAGCTCGACAGCTATCGCATCAACGCCAAGGCCATCGACGACGCCCTGCCCCCGGCGGAGCGCGAGCGAGCCCGCCGCGCACGCGAGGAGAAGGAGAAAGAGGCCCGCGCAGCCGCGACCTTGAAGGAGCCTGTCATCGGGTGTCCCACGCCCGAGTTCCCGGAGGCGGACATCCGCGCGTCGCGTGCCCTCGAAGCCTTCCTCGACGAGGACCAGCTCCGCGACTACCGGAAGAAGGGCGCCTTCGTGAGCGTCGGTCACGACACCGGGCATCGCTACGTCATCCAGAATCGCGAGGCCCCGCTCCCACTCCGCAACACCTCGAAGGGCATCTTCGGCGGGGGCATCTACGATCTCGACGAAGAGCGGACGATCTGCTGCCACGATTGGGACGTCCCGCCGCCCGAGGAAATGCTCGCCCTTCACTTGTGCCTGCGCATCCCGGGGATGGAGCGCAGCATCCGGAGCTTGCCGCACGCCTTCTGAGTGACGAGATTCAGAGACCGAAGGAAAGAAAGAACCATGGCCGAGAGCATCATTTTCCAGTGCGACATGTGCGGGCAGAAATCCGAAGAGGAGCCCGCGGAGCTGCCGCGCCGGGAGCGCTGCCGCGTCGAACTCGTCTTTCGCGGGCAGCGCTTCGTGCTCGCCCCTCCCGCCGCGTCCGAGGGCGTCCCCGCCTCTCTGCCTTGGGGCGCGCTCCCCCTGCCCCCTGGCATCATCGCCGGAGCTGCGCCCTGGCCGCCGCTCTGGGGTCTCCCCGGCGCCCCGCCAGAGGTCGCGGTGGCTGCGCCGACCGCGGCGCCGGCTCCGGAAGAGGACGAACGCGTCGTCTACACCCTCTGCGACGCATGCATGAAGCGCACGTGCGCGTTCTTCGATCTCAAGGCTGAGACCTTCGAAGAGTACTCCGCACGGGCCGCCCGCGAGGCGGATCTCGCGCGGCGAATCAGCGCGCCCCTGCCATCCTCCGGCGGCATGCAGGGCAAGATGACGAGCATGTTCCCGACGCGCGAGCGCGAGCCAGGCCACGGACCCGGCCCCGGCGGCCTCGTCGATCAATTCCCGACGCCGGGGGCAGGCCCGGAGCCGGCGCCCGCCTCCGCCGCTCCAGTGTCTGTGCACTCGGTCGGCTCCGCGGCCGCGGGACCCGAGTCCGGGGCGTCGGAGGACAAACAGGCCCCGCCGGCGGCCCAGGCGTGAAGGGCAGGCTGGCCGCCCGCGCGCGGCGGAGGTAGCGTGTGGACGTGATCCCGACGCGGCCGAAGGCGCGCCCCACCGCATTGTCCGACGTCCGGCCCCCCTTCCGCGCCGAGCGCGCGGGCAAGGATCCGTGCGCTTGGCGCGAGCACATCGAGGAAGCGATGGCCGACGCGAAGCAACTCGGCACGGGCGCCAAGGTCGTGTCGCAGAACGGAGTCCTGCTCGCGCGCTTCGAGAACGCCATGAAGTACGTCGCGAAGGGACGCTCGAGGGAACCACGCGAAGACCGCGCGCCGCGAGCGCCGAGGCTCTTGCCGTGCTGACGGGGACGAGCGCGAGGGCCCCCGCCTTCCTCCCGAACGAGGCGCCCAAGATCGCCCGCATCCGCCCCTTCGTCCTACGGTGCCCCGAATGCATGGCGCCGACCCGCGCCGCGGCGTCCGCGGGCGAGACCACGGTCTGCGGCTACTGCCGCGCGCCGCTCCGCTGGGAGCCCGCGGAGTCGCCCTCGCGCGACGATCAGAACTGGCGGCGATGGGTCGAGGAGGCGGACGCCGACGCGGATCCAGACGTCGTGCCGATCGGCTTTGGACCCCTCGCGATTCACGCGCTCAGCCGCGCGCAGATCCAGGTCCTGCCGCAGCTGCCCTGCAAGCCGACGCACCTCTACGTGCCGCCGGAACTCGCCGGCGGCTTCAGCATCGCGGACCTGCGCATCGGGACGCGCTCGCAGCTCGCGTCCCCGAACCCGATCGCGGCGTCGTGGTTCTCCTCCGGACGAGGCAGCCCGATCGCGTGCGACGTCGCGCACGTCGCGGTCTTCATCGCGCTCCTCGTGGAGAACAAGACCACGGAGGACCGGACGTTCGAGGCCGTCCTCCGCTGCAAGCGCGCCGATCCCTTCTCCTATTGATCGAGTCGCAGCGCCCGCTACCATCACCCCATGGAGCGAATCCCCTTCCACGGCGGCCGCTGCTACGCCTGCGGCGCGGCCGCCGTGGGGCTGCGCGATCGCCGCCCGGAAGGGGGCGATCTCGAGGCCGCCTGCCGCCGCCACGCGGATCCGACCATCCCCACCTACGAGGCCTGCATCTTCTGCGACGCTCCGGTGCGCGCGGGCTCGCTCGTCATCGACGGCGAGTTCGCGCACAAGAAATGCTTGAAGGAAGAGTCGCGGTGATGCCGTGAGGTGTCGCGCATGCGGAGCGGATCTGTGGATCGGTCCTCATGCGGA
>DATJYG010000105.1:0-3585 GCA_035499695.1 Polyangiaceae bacterium | reverse complement strand
GCGCCGAGGTCCGGCCGTGGGAGAATCCGGCCAAACGTCTCACTCTCGACGCATCGCACCTTCCCCCTGGCGCGGCGCGTCAGAAACGACATAATCACCATCGCCATGCCGTTGCCTTCCGCTACCGGGCTGTACGACCCGGCGCACGAGCGCGACGCATGCGGCCTGGGGTTCGTGGCCGACCTGCGCCGTCCTGCCACGCATCAGGTCGTCGGCATGGGCCTCGAGATCCTGCGGCGGCTCGCCCACCGCGGCGCGGCCGGTTGCGACCCGTGCTCGAGCGACGGCGCCGGCATCCTCATCCACATCCCCCACGCGCACTACGAACGCACGATGGGGCGCGCGGGCATCGAGCTGCCGCTGGCGGGCGACTACGGCGTCGCCCAGTGCTTCCTCTCGGCGAACCCGGCCGTGTGCGCGGTCGAGATGCGCGTCCTCGAGGACGCCGTCCGCCACCACAACCAGAAGGTGATCGGCTGGCGCGACGTCCCGGTGGACGCCTCGCAGCTCGGGCCGCTCGCGCGCGACTCGATGCCGGTGTTCAAGCAGCTGTTCATCGGCCGCATGTGCCCGTCGGCGATCTTCGAGCGCACGCTCTTCATGATCCGCAAGCGCGCGGGCCGGCGCGCGAGCGAGGCCGGGCTCCACGGCTTCTACCTCGCGAGCCTCTCGTCGAAGACCGTCGTCTACAAGGGACTGGCGCTGCCCGAGCGGCTCGACGCGTTCTACCTGGATCTCCGCGCCGACGAGACGCGCAGCAAGCTCGCGCTCGTTCACTCGCGCTTCAGCACGAACACGTTCCCCACGTGGGAGCGCGCGCACCCGTACCGGCACATCGCGCACAACGGCGAGATCAACACGCTGCGCGGCAACCAGCGCTGGATGGCGGCGCGCGAGCCGCTGCTCGAGAGCGACGCGTTCGGCGAGCACCTGACCGACTTCAAGCCGATCATCCGCCCCGGTGGCAGCGACTCGGCGTCGCTCGACAACGTGGTCGACTTCCTCGTCGCGGGCGGCCGCAGCTTGCCGCACGTGATGATGATGCTCGTGCCCGAGGCGTGGGAGGGGCAGCCGGAGATGCCGGCCGAGCGTCGCGCGTTCTACGAGTACCACGCGTCGCTCATCGAGCCGTGGGACGGCCCCGCGGCGCTGTGCTTCACCGACGGCCGCTACGTCGGCGCGACGCTCGACCGCAACGGCCTTCGCCCCATGAAGTACGTGGCGACGCGCAGCGGGTTCGTCGTGGCCGCGAGCGAGTTCGGCGTCGCCGACTTCGAGGCGGACGACGTGATCGAGAAGGGGCGCCTCCAGCCGGGGCGCATGCTCCTCGTCGACTTCGAGCGGTCCTGCATCGTGCGCGACGAGGAGATCAAGCACGAGGTCGCGTCGCACAACCCGTACGAGCAGTGGCTCGAGGGCAACAAGATCGACCTCGGCACCCTCGATGCGCACCTCGGCGCGGCGCGCACGCCGTCGCTGTCGGCGACCGAGCGGCACCGGCGCATGCGCGCCCACGGCTACACCCGCGAGGACCTGCGCATCCTCCTGACGCCGATGGCCACGGCCGGCGAGGAGCCGACCGGCAGCATGGGCAACGACGCGCCGCTCGCGGTGCTCAGCGAGCGGCCGCAGCTCCTCTTCCGGTACTTCAAGCAGCAGTTCGCGCAGGTGACGAACCCGCCGATCGATCCGATCCGCGAGAAGCTCGTGATGACGCTCACGAGCTGCGTGGGCGGCGAGGGCAACCTGCTCGTCGAGACGCCGCGGCAGTGCCGCCTGCTCGAGCTGCCGCAGCCGGTGCTCACCAACGACGAGCTGGCGACGCTCGTGAGCGGCGTGCTGGGAGACTTCCCGGTGCGCGTGCTCCCGACGGTCTTCGAGGCGAAGTCGCTCGATCCGGGAGCGGCGCTCGAGCGCGCGCTCGTCGCCCTGTGCGAGGCCGCCGAGGAGGCGGTCGACGACGGCGCGAGTCTCATCGTCCTCAGCGACCGCAGCATGGACCGGTCGCGCGCCGCGATCCCGGTCCTCCTCGCGACGAGCGCGGTGCATCACGCCCTCGCGCGCGCGGGCAAGCGCCTGCGCGCCGGGCTCGTCGTCGAGACCGGAGAGGCGAGGGAGGTGGCCGACATCGCCCTGCTCATCGGGTACGGCGCGGGCGCGGTGAACCCGTACCTCGCGTTCGAGGCGATCGACGCGCTCGGCGTGGACGTCCCGCGCGACGAGCGGCGCACGCACTACGTGCACGCGATCGGCAAGGGCCTGCTCAAGGTGATGAGCAAGATGGGCATCTCGTGCCTGTCGAGCTACCAGGGCGCCCAGATCTTCGAGGCGCTCGGCATCGGGCAGCAGACGATCGATCGCTGGTTCCCCGGCACGCCGTCGCCCGTCGGCGGCATCGGGCTGGCCGAGATCGCGCGCGAGGCGCTCACGCGACACGCCGTGGGCTTCGAGGTGCCGCTGCTTCCCATGAGCGACGAAGAGGCGCTCGACGTGGGCGGCATGTACGCGTGGCGCGTCGGCGGCGAGCGGCATCTCTGGAGCCCCAAGACGGTGTCGGCGCTGCAGAAGGCGGTGCGCCTGGAGGACGCTCGCTCGTACGAGGAGTACGCGCGGGCGATCAACGAGCAGGGGGACGCGCCCTTCACGCTACGCGGGTGCTGGGACCTCGTGCCGGCGGCCGAGCCGGTGCCGCTCGAGGAGGTCGAGCCCGCCGCGAAGATCGTGCGCCGCTTCGCGACCGGCGCCATGAGCTTCGGCAGCATCAGCAAGGAGGCGCACGAGAACCTCGCGATCGCGATGAACCGCATCGGCGGCAAGTCGAACAGCGGCGAGGGCGGCGAGGACCCGGCGCGCTTCATCCCGCTGGCCAACGGCGACTCGCGGCGCAGCGCCATCAAGCAGGTCGCGAGCGCGCGCTTCGGCGTGACGGCGCACTACCTCGTGAACGCCGACGAGCTGCAGATCAAGATCGCGCAGGGAGCCAAACCGGGCGAGGGCGGGCAGCTGCCCGGGCACAAGGTCGACGAGCACATCGCGCGCGTGCGCCACTCGGTGCCCGGCGTGACGCTCGTGTCGCCGCCGCCGCACCACGACATCTATTCGATCGAGGACCTGGCGCAGCTCATCTTCGACCTCAAGGCGGTGAACGAGCGGGCGCGCGTGAGCGTCAAGCTCGTGAGCGAGACGGGCGTCGGCACCATCGCCGCGGGCGTGGCCAAGGCGCACGCCGACGCGATCCACATCGCCGGGCACGACGGCGGCACGGGCGCCTCGCCGCTGTCGTCGATTCACCACGCGGGGACGCCGTGGGAGCTCGGGCTCGCCGAGACGCACCAGGTGCTCGTGCTCAACGGGCTGCGCGAACGGGTGCGGCTGCAGGTGGACGGGCAGCTCAAGACGGGGCGCGACGTGGCCATCGCGGCGCTGCTCGGCGCCGACGAGTTCGGGTTCGCCACCGCGCCGCTCGTCGCGAGCGGCTGCGTGATGATGCGCAAGTGCCACCTCAACACGTGCCCCGTGGGCGTGGCCACCCAGGACCCCGTGCTGCGCGCGCGCTTCGCGGGGACGCCGGAGCACGTCATCAAC
>DATJYG010000104.1:0-6673 GCA_035499695.1 Polyangiaceae bacterium | reverse complement strand
TCGGCGGGGGCGAGCGCGCGCCCGCTGCCTTCCTCTTCGACGACGAGGGGGTCCAGACGGACTCCGAGCTTGGCCGCCGTCGCCGCCCGCTCCGGGGGTGGCGTGAACGCAGCGACGACGAGCCCCACGACCAGCATCTCGATCGCCACGCTGGCGAAGCTCTGCCACGTGAAGATGGTCGCTCGCAGCGGGATCACCCCACCGGGCACCACCCCTCCGGCGGCCACGATGTCGCGCACCCGCGGCTGGAGCTGTCCCGGCGTCGCCATCTGCAGCGCGGCAGAGCTGCTCAGCCCCTGCGCCCACACGCTCCCGAGCCCGAGGAAGCTCGCCGCGCCGAGCGCCCGGTAGTCCGCCTCCGGCCGGTGCCGCGCCGTCTCGCGCGCGAGCAGGGCCCCGAAGACCAGGGAGAACCCCCAGTTGACCCAGGACGCCCCCATCGAGAAGAGCGCAATCATCACCGTGGCTTGCCGGGCGCTCCCCGGCACCCGCGCCAGGCGCACGATGGCCCTCGCCACCGGGCGCGACGCCGCGAGCACGTATCCCGTGATGATCACGAGCGCCATCTGCATCGTGAAGGGCACGAGCTCCCAGAACCCCTTGCCCCACGCGAGCACGACGTCGGCCGGCGCCGCGTGTCCGGCGCCCACCCCCGCCACGAACACCACCAGCGTCGCCACCAGGGCGAAGACGAAGGCATCCGGCAGCCATCGCTCAGCCCAAGCGGTGAACCGGAGAGCCAGGTGGGCGATCACGATCGGGAACAAGAACAGCATCTTTTTTCGAGCGCAACGGCCTCGGCAGCGGTAGATCGTCGCGCATGAAAACCGGCCTTCTTTTCTCGGGTACGGCGCTTCTGGGCTTGTGCGTCGTGTCGGCCTTCCCCGGCTGCGGCAGCAGCAGCAACGGCAACAACGCCGGCGACGGCGGTCAGACGGGGGACACGTCGACGAACGACAGCAGCAGCAGCAGCGGGGGTGGCGACGACGGGTCTTCGGGCGACGCCAACGACGAGGGGACCACCGGCGACACGGGCACGACCTGCACCGCCACGGTGATGCCGAAGGGCACGCAGATCCTCGCGTCCTCGACGGTCACCGTGCAGGGTGTCACCAGCGACGGCCAGGTCATCTTCTACGACGGCAACACGCAGAAGCTGAACGCCGTCGCCGCCGCCGGCGGCACGCCCGCCGTGATCGGCACGTGGGACAAGAGCCAGTCGCTCATCTTCACCTCGAACAAGGTGGCGCTCTACTGGAACGGCGCCACGCAGACGACGTCGGCTCACGGCCAGCTCGGCGTCTGGACCGCCGCGGGCGGTCAGCACACTCTCGGCAACGCGTCGTTCTTCGGCGTGCCCGGCGGCGGGTACGTCGACGTCAGCGCCGACGGCTCGCTCGTCATCTACATGGACAACGTCACGACGGCGAACGCCGACATCTTCGTGGCCGGCAGCGACGGAAGCAACCCGACCAAGCTCGTGGCCGCCGCGAGTGTCGGCGCCAACTGTCGCCCGGTCGTCCGCTTCGCCGGAAACACCGCCGTCGTGAGCTACTGCACCGCTCCGCCGGATGCAGGCACCACGCTCACGGCCAACGTCGAGGCGTATTCCGGGCCGCCGAACTGGCAGACGAAGCAGACGTTCGCCGCGGGCGACGGGTTCTACGGCTTCTCGCTCGGACCGATCGGCGCGGGGGACGGCGGCGCGTCCGGCTACAACATCTCGTACCTGACGAACTCCGGCCAGTACGTGGAGGCCCTCGGTGGCACGACGCCGACGCTGATCGACGCGAAGGGCGCCGGCGGCGTCACCTTCATGCACAACGGCACGGACGTCATCTACTTCGAGAGCGACAGCTCGGTGTGGCGCTCGCCGATCGCGACGCCCGCTCCGGTCCTGCTCGCGAAGGGCCCCTTCGCCGGCACCCTGGCCCTCTCGTCGGACGACAACTGGATCGAGATGTTCCTCAGCCAGAACTCGACGAACTTCTTCACCGACATGTACCTGCTGTCGACGACGCCGGCGGACGGTGGCAACACCCCGACGACGCTCGCATCGACGGCGGCGGGCGCAAACTTCGGCGACGCCTTCACGGCGGACGACAAGCACGTCCTCTTCTTCCCGAACGTCGTGATGTCCGGCTCCGCGGGGTACGTCGGCGCCTACGACACGTTCCCGCTGCCGCCGCCCGTGGGCATGATGCCCACGACGATCGCGCAGAACGTGTGGGAGGAGTTCGCGACGACCGGCGCCAAGACGCTCTACAACGACAACTACGCGTCCAACGCGGGCTTCGCAGGCGCGGCCGACATCGAGTCCACCGATCTGTCCACGACGGCGATGCCGACGACGCTCGTCTCGCAGGCGGACGCCAACTTCTTCCTCACGGCGGACAAGGGCACCATCGTCTACTCGTGGAGCGCTTGCCCGGGCGCCAAGGACGGCATCTACACCCTCCCCGCACCCTGACGGGGAAGAGACGGTCTAGAGTGGGCCGGCAGTGCGGCCGGCCACCGTCGTCCTCGCATCCGCCCTGATGCTCGCGTCCCACGCCGTGCCGGCGTGGGCGCAAGCGCAGGGCATGCCGTTCGAGGACCCGTACGACCTGCCCAACGTGCCGCGTCCGCCGACGCTGCCGGAGCTCACGCACGCGGAGATCGAGGGCACCAGCGAGACGACGGTGGGCGCCCTCATCCCGCCGCCCGGGGGCGTGTGGACGCACGCGTACGTCGAGCGGCTCGACGCCGAGATGCCGCTGGCCCTGAGGCGCTGGTACGTGGGCGCGTCCTACGAGGCCGCCGCCGGCGGGACGGCGCACGGCTACGAGGTGATCGGCGGCAACCTGGCCGTTCACGGCCGCACGCTGTGGGCGACGCAGACCGGTCTCGGCTTCGGAGGCGGCATGGAGCTCGTGCTGCCCACGGCGACGTTCGACCCCAACGGCCGGGGCGGCACGGTCGCGCTGAACGCGGCCACGCTCCGGCCGTGGGACGTCACGTACTGGATCCCCGGCATCATCGGCGTGCGCCCGTTCGTCGATCTTCGCGTGCTGAAGGAGCCGTTCATCTTCCAGTTCCGGCAGGGCCTGGACGGCACCGTGTCGGACACGGCGCTCGGCGACCGGCGTCTCTACGCGCACACCGGCTTCTACTTCGGATGGGCCGCCACTCCGCACGTCGCGGCGGGCCTCGAGGCCTTCGAGGAGTACGCGATCGACGTGCCCAACGTGCGCGACGGCGCGCGCGAGGCCATCGTCATCTCGCCGCACGTGCGCATCACGCTGCCGTGGGTGCAGCCGGCCATCAGCTTCTTCACGAACCTGGGACCGCCGCTCTACGGCGCCAACTCCAGCTTCTGGGGCATCCGCTTCGCGTTCACCGTCGTCTACGACCCGAACGCGATGCTCAGGATGCGACCAAAGTAGCGAGCGACGCTGGTCGCCTCCCGCACGAAGGAGGGGGATCCCTTGCGCTCCGAGTCGCTCCGGTCGTCACGCCGCATGCAGATGGGGCGCGGCGAGATCCATCGAGCATGCGGCGTGCCGCTTCCTCGCTCCTCGTCGCGCTGCGGGATCCCCCTCCTTCGTGCTCGAAGCACGCACCAACGTGGAGTGGTTACCTTCCGCGTGTGAGCGAGGCCCCTTACCGCATCCCCAGTGTGCCTCCGGCACCGCCGCCGCTTCCGGATCCGTACTTGCGGGCTTGGCCTGCCCTCGTCGTGGCTCCGTGGCCTCTAGTCATGACTGCGTTGACCTGGTTCAAGTGCCCCCGCTGCCGGAAGCCGTTCTTTCGCGCGCTCTCACCGTCGGGATGCCGCGCGGCGACACGACCAACGCTGAGCCGGGCGAGCGATCGTCATGGTGCATGCGTCGAGCACGAAGGAGGGGTATCCCGCAGCGCGACGAGGAGCGAGGAAGCGGCACGCCGCATGCTCGATGGAGCTCGCCGTGCCCCACCTGCATGCGGCGTGACGACCGGAGCGACTCGGAGCGCGAGGAGATGCCCCGCCTTCGTGCGGCGAGCGAATTGCGCCGCTAGTTGATCGCCGGGTGGCTCTCGCTGGTCTTGCGCTGCTCGCTCTTGGCGCGAACGGCCTGACGCTCGAGGGCCGCCTTCACGAAGCCCGAGAAGAGCGGGTGGGGGGCGACCGGGCGGCTCTTGAACTCGGGGTGGAACTGGCAGCCGACGAAGAACGGGTGCTTCTGCAGCTCCACCATCTCGACGAGCCGCTTGTCCGGCGACGTGCCGCTCAGCACCAGGCCCGCCTCGACCAGCTTGTCGCGGAAGTCGTTCGAGAACTCGTAGCGGTGGCGGTGGCGCTCGCTGATCTCGGTCGCTCCGTACATCTGCGCCGCGAGCGAGCCGGGCGTCAGCACGCACGGGTACGCGCCGAGGCGCATCGTCGCGCCCTTCTTGGTCACGCCGCGCTGCTCGGGCATGAGGTCGATGACGGCGGCGGGCGTGTCCTTGTCGAACTCGCTCGAGTTCGCGCCCTCGAGCCCCGCGACGTGCCGCGCGAAGTCCACGACCGCGAGCTGCATCCCGAGGCAGATGCCGAAGAAGGGGATCTCGTTCTCGCGCGCCCAGCGGATGGCCGCGATCTTCCCCTCGGTCCCGCGGTCGCCGAACCCGCCGGGGACGAGCACCGCGTCCACGTTGGCGAGGAACGCCTGCGGCCCCTGCTGCTCGATCTGCTCGCTGTCGATGTACTCGAGGTCCACGCGGCAGTCGTTCGCGAGCCCGCCGTGCACGAGCGCCTCGTGCAGCGACTTGTACGAGTCCTTCAGGTGCACGTACTTGCCGACGATGCCGATCTTGACCGTGCCCTTCGCCGGGTTCTTGAAGCGCCCCACGATCCGCTGCCACGGCGACAGGTCCGGCGCGCGGCTCCAGATGTTGAGCCGCTCGGCGATGAGCTCGTCGAGCCCCTCGTTGTGGAACATGAGCGGCACCTCGTAGATGCACCCCACGTCCATCGCGCCGATGACCGCCTCGACCGCCACGTTCGAGAAGAGCGCTATTTTCTCCTTCACGGAGCGCGACAGCGCCATCTGCGTGCGGCAGAGCAGCACGTCCGGCTGGATGCCGATCTCGCGCATCTCCTTCACCGAGTGCTGCGTCGGCTTGGTCTTCAGCTCGCCCGCGGTCGGGATGAACGGCACGAGCGTCACGTGGATCGACAGCGCGTTCTGCCAGCCCGCCTCGATCTTCAGCTGGCGGATCGCCTCGAGGAACGGCAGCGACTCGATGTCGCCGGCCGTGCCGCCGATCTCGATGATGGCGACGTCGACGCCCTCGGTCGCGTCGCGCACGCGCGCCTTGATCTCGTCGGTGATGTGCGGAATCACCTGGACCGTCGCGCCCAGGTACTCGCCGCGCCGCTCCTTCGAGATGACGCTCTCGTAGATGCGGCCCGTGGTGAAGTTGTTCTGGCGGGTCATCCGCGCGTTGGTGAACCGCTCGTAATGGCCGAGGTCGAGGTCGGTCTCGGCGCCGTCGTCCGTGACGTACACCTCACCGTGCTGGAAGGGACTCATCGTCCCGGGGTCGACGTTGATGTAGGGGTCGAGCTTGAGGTGGGTGACCTCGAGCCCGCGGTTCTCCATGAGCGCGCCGATCGACGCCGCCGCTAGCCCCTTGCCGAGCGAGCTCACCACGCCGCCCGTGACGAACAGGTACTTCGTCTTCTTCGTGCGCTTCACCATGGCCCTCCCCTTTCACGCCCCGGCAATGAGGCCGCGCGCGCGCTCCAGGTCCTCCGGCGTGTCCACCCCGAACCCACGATACGTCGTCTCGATGACACGGATGTCGTGCCCGTGCTCGAGCGCCCGGAGCTGCTCGAGCGCCTCCTCCTGCTCGAGCGCACCCGGCTCGAGCGCGGCGAACTCCTGGAGGAACGGCTCGCGGAACGCGTAGATGCCCACGTGCGCGCGGGCGAGGGCGCTCGGCCCGCCCCCCCGGCGGTGCGGGATGGCGGCGCGCGAGAAGTAGAGCGCATTCCCGTCCCGGGCACAGACGACCTTCACCACGTGCGGGCGATCGTGCTCACCGTCGCCCAGCGGGCGGGCGAGCGTCGCCATCCGCACGCGGGGTTCATCCATCGCTGCGAGCAACTGCTCGATCGCCTCTGGCTCGATGAGCGGCTCGTCGCCCTGGAGGTTCACCACCACGTCCGGCCGCGGCGAGAGCTTCCGCGCGGCCTGCGCGACGCGATCGGTGCCGGTGGCCGCCTCTCCGGTCAGTACGGCCACCGCGCCGGCGGCCCGCGCCGCGCGCGCGATGCGCTCGTCGTCGGTAGCGACGGCGACCACGTCGACGCCGCGGGCCCGCTTCGCGCGGGCGACGACGTGGGCGATGACGGGTCTTCCAGCCAGATCGGCGAGCGGCTTTCCGGGGAACCGGGTGGCTCCGTACCGCGCCGGAATGATGACGGAAGCTCGTCTCAAACCGGGATCCCTGACTACTCCTCGTGCCGATATCAGTCAACCATCATCCGAAAAACACTGCGAAAGCAGGGCAACCGTACGCACGGTCGATGCCGCGATTTCCTGGTTGCATTTCTCGACGGCTTCCGGGCCGGTGCGCGGGCGCGCTATACGTGCGCCCGTGCAGGTGCGCGTCCCGTTCACGGTCGAGGAGAACTACCGGGGCTGGCGGCTCGACCGTTACCTCC
>DATJYG010000103.1:0-15984 GCA_035499695.1 Polyangiaceae bacterium | reverse complement strand
GTGCAGCGGCCGCCGTCGCGCCGCCACACCTCGCGCCGGACGTGCGCCGGGATGTGACGCGGGTTCTTCGAGGTGCGAGCGCGGTGGGGCCGGTCCGTCGCCGCGCACTTGCGCCTCTCTTCCTGCCGCACGAGCACGCGTAGCGCGCGAGCGAGAATCTGCGTCATGTCGCCGCCGGGGACCGCGTGGCCGAGCAGCTCCTTCGCGCGTTGCAGGTCGTCCTGCATCTGCTGCGTGGCCGTGAGCTGCCACGCGTAGCGCTGCGACGAGAGTGGCACGACGCGCGCACATGCAGGTGCCGCTTCGACTCGGTCCGGACCGGGCCTGGCCTCCCGGTGTTCCACCGGCGCGGCGAAGGACAGTCGGGACTGCTCGCCCGCCAGATCTCCCGCAACCTGCCCCGGGGCGGGTTCGAGAGTGGTCAAGTCAGGCACGATCGGCCGGATCAGTGCCGGAACGTCAGGCCGCGGAAAGCGCGCGGCCAGCAACTCCTCGATCTCCCGCTTGCTACGACGCTCGGTGACCGCCAGCAGCTCGGCGGCGTTCTCGCGCGTGAGGTGCGGCGCGAGCAGCACGACCGCCGAGAGATGCAGCCGACCATCGCTCACCGCGCCCAGGACCTGCGGGAACTCCCGCGCCGCCCTCGCGGACTGGATGCGCTTCCAGGCGCAGTCCTCCGAGAACCCCAGCTCCCCGACGCACCAGGCGAACAGCGAGGCGTAGCCGGCTGGCAAGTAGAGCTTGCGGGCGTCCACTTCCGCGAGGTGCGCGAGCAGGTCCGCCGTCGTGGCGCGATCCAGCGCCACCAGTGCGCCCAGATCGCGAAGCAGGACGTGATCCGCCAGGTGCGCGAGCGAGTAGCGCGACATCGTACGACTCCGCTTCGGGGGCGGGTCGCGAGGGCGCGCACATCATCGCATGGGAAATTCCGTCGCTCGTGCGGCCGCGGAGCGCGAAGATCGCGCGGCGCGACGACAAAGTTGCGGCAGAGCGCGCGGCGAACTCAGACAGTCCAAGTCTCAGAGCGCTCACGCGCCATCGAGAAGTCGCCGACGGATTTGGGCAAGGCAGCCCGAAATTGTCGTCAAGCGCAATCGCGATCAGCTCGCGCGAGCGCGCCGCCGCAGCACCGCGTCCCGCCCATCAGCCCGAACGGCGCCGCCGGGCTCGTGCGACCCACCCGCTCACACCCCAGCGCTCCGCCGCAACTCCGCATCTCGCCCACCGCCCGAAAGGCGCCGCCGAGCTCGTGCGGCGCGCCAGCCCACGCCCGAGCGCTGCGGCAACTCGGCGGCACGCGCGCCCTGCCTGGAACTTCTCCTCGAGCGCGATGTCGAGTCCGACGCACGGGTCCGATCGAGCAACTATGCGCTTGGGTCGCCCTCCGGGTCACGAGTGGCGGCGGACCGTTGCCGGCGTCGCGGCTCCTCGACAGAGGGTGAACTCCCGTCGCGTCGCCGCTCCCTGAAACCCGCCCGCCGCTGCCCCGCGACGCCGTCGCCGGGCGCGCTCTGGCCGGGCTACGCTCCCACGGGCGCGCTGACGTGCACGCCGCGCTCGCGAAGCAACTCGCGGATCTTCGTCTTCACGAGGTCGATCGCCACCTTGTTATGGCCGCCGCCCGGGATGATGACGTCCGCGAAGCGCTTGCTCGGCTCGACGAACTGCAGGTGCATCGGGCGCACGCTCTCCTCGTACTGGCGCAGGATCGAGTCGACCGCGCGTCCCCGCTCGATGAGATCGCGGCGCAGCCGGCGCACCAGCCGCACGTCGGCGTCCGCATCGACGTAGAGCTTGATGTCCATGAGCGCACGCAACTCGGGCTCGTGGAAGATCAGGATGCCCTCGAGCACCACGACCTCGTGATCGCTGATGCGGCGCGTCTCGGCAAGCCGGCAGTGCTGCGCGTAATCGTAGACCGGCTGCTCGATCGCGTTGCCCTCGAGCAGCTCGCGCAGGTGGCGCGTCAGCAACTCGGCGTCGAACGCGTCCGGGTGGTCGAAGTTGCGCGCCTCGCGGTCGCGGAACGGGATCTCGTCCAGATTGCGGTAGTACGAGTCCTGATCGATGACGACGACCTTGTCGGACCCGAGCTCGCGGACGATGGTGCGCGCCACGAGGGTCTTGCCGGAGCCCGAACCCCCGGCGATGCCGATCAGGATCCGTCGCGCCATTCCAGCGCAAGGTAACAGCGCGCCGAAGGTGGGGTCAAAGAACGCGCCGCGCGGCCGTCGGCGTCACGGGCGGGGCGTGAGCAGCAGCGCGACCTCGTGCTTCGGGTCGAGGATCCAATTCGAGAAGGCGTAGTGCGAGTAGTTGTTGATCTTCTCGTAGCGCTCGCGGAACCGGTTCCAGAAGGCGTCGCCGCGCCAGCAGGCGCGCGTCGCGGTCGTGATCGCGAGCAGGTTGAGCGGCGCCGCGTTGGTCGCCGAGAGCCGGCGAAGGCTCGCGGGCAGGTCGCCGCCCAGGAGCCACGCGTTGTCCGCGCGGATGCGGTCGATCTCGGACTTCTCCATCGAGCTGCGCGAATAGGTGTCGAGTCCGCCCTCGAGCGTCGGCCGGAAGACCTGGGGATCGGACGAGCCGACGGGCGCGCCGTAATAGAAGCGCGCGAGCCTCGCGTCGTCGAATGGGGAGTACTGGAACAGCGTCGTGAGCGGGCTGACCGGCGGGCCGTAGTTCTCGTTCCACCACGCGCGCAGGATGTTGTTCGTGAGGAAGAAGAGTGGCGCGAGCGAATCGTCGAGCGCCGGCGCGATGATGCCGAGCGCGCCGTAGGGGTGCTTGAGCCCCGCGAGCGACTCGGTGTGCGAGCCCGGGCGCAGCGGCGCGCCGACCGTGTCGCGCCGGGCCGTCCCCGCCGCGATGCCGCCGAACTCGTGCTCGATGAGCGCCCGCACGTCGACGTTCGAGAAGTCGCCGACGACCGCGAGCGCCGCGTTCGCCGGAACGTAGAGCCGCGCGAGCTGCGCGCTCACCTGCGCCGTCGTGAGGTCCGCGAAACCCGCCCCCGAGGCCTCGCGCAGCAGCGCTTCGTCGTCGCGGCCACGGGCGAGCGCCGCGACACGGTAGTACAGCGCGAGGTCCGGGCGGGCCATGAGGCCCTCGCCGAGCTGGCGCCGCACGGTCGCTCGCGCATGCTCGAGCGCGGCGTCGGTGAGCGTGACGCCGTGCGCGCGCTGCGCCACCTCGTGCAGCACGCCGAGGAACTGCGACGGCGAGGCGACCTCGGTGAGGAGCGCGAGGTGCTCGTTCGTGGTCACCGCCCAGCCCATCGGGCGCACGCTGTCCATTTCCTCGCGCCGGCGCTCGGGCACGTCGCCGACGGGCGCCGTGAACTGCACCTCGGCGAGCAGCCGTGCGAGCCCCTCGTGCTTCGCGGGCTCGTAGAGCGAGCCGGCGCGGTAGGCGAGCGTGATGGCGACGCCGGCGGCGCCTGGAACGTGGCGCACCCGCACCTCGAGCCCGTTCGCGAGCCGCCAGCCCTCCGCCATCGTGCTGTCGGCGCGCAGCTCGGCGCGGGCGGGAATCGCGTGCACGAGCAGGACGAGGCCGGCGGCCAGCGCGAGCGCGCGTCGGAGCATCGGGACTCCTGCGGATCGGGTGAACACGGCCGGGAAACGCGACGAATCGACGGCCGGGGAGTCTAGCACGCGCCCCCGGCCCGCACGTGTCGCGAGGTTGTGAAAGCGCGCGGCGCCTGCGCTAGACTGGCCGGCCCATGACCCCGCCCGAGGAAACCCGCATCCGCGAGCTCGTGCGCGCCGCGGTCGATCGCGCGCTCGGCCCCGAAAGCGTCCCCGCGGCCTCCGCCACGCGCACGTCGGCGCCCGCGCCGATCTCGCCCCGACGCATCGCGATCGGCGCCGACCACGGCGGCTTCGCGCTCAAGGAGATCCTGAAGCGCGCGATCGGCGAGGACCTCGGCTGGCAGGTGCACGACGTGGGAACGCACTCCGAGGAAGCCGTGGACTATCCGGACTTCGCCGCCGCGGTCGCGCGCGAGGTGGCCTCGGGTCGCGCGGCGCGCGGGATCGTGATCGACGCCGCCGGAATCGGCTCGACCATGGCGGCGAACAAGGTGGCGGGCGTGCGCTGCGCGAACTGCCACGACGACTCGGCCGTGCGCAACGCACGCGAGCACAACGACGCGAACGTGCTCGCGCTCGGCAGCCGCGTCGTGAATCGCGGCGCCGCGACGCGCATGGTGCGGCTCTTCCTCGGCACGGAGTTCGGCGGCGGCCGCCACGAACGTCGCGTACGCAAGATCATGGCGCTCGAGCGCACCGCCGGATGAAGCTGACGCTCGACGTCCTGCGCCACCTGCCCAAGACCGAGCTCCACTGCCATCTCGACGGCAGCGTGCGGCCGAGGACCGTGCTCGAGCTCGCCGATCAGCAGAAGGTGCGCCTGCCCACGCGCCACCTCGCGCGCCTCACGCGCCTCATGCAGGCGGGCAAGCGGACGCGCAACCTCGCCGACTACCTCAAGATCTTCGACATCACGCTCGCGGTGATGCAGGAAAAGGACGCGCTCTACCGCATCAGCTACGAGCTCGTCGAGGACTGCGCCGAGGAGCGCGTGCGCCATCTCGAGGTGCGCTACTCGCCGATCCTCCACCGCAAGCGGCGGCTCAAGTTCGAGGACATCGTCGACCCCGTGATTGCGGGACTGCGCGACGCGGGCGCGCGCCACGACATCTCGACCGGCGTCATCATCTGCGGGATCCGCTCGATGCCGCCGCGGACGTCGATCGCGCTCGCCGAGCTCGCGGTCGCGTACAAGGGCCGCGGCGTGCTGGCGTTCGACCTCGCGGGGCAGGAGCGCGACTACCCGGCGAAGGCCCACCGCGAGGCGTTCGACATCATCCACAAGAACCACGTGAACTCGACGGTGCACGCCGGCGAGGCGTTCGGGCCCTCGAGCATCGCGCAGGCCCTGCACTACTGCGGTGCGCACCGCATCGGGCACGGCACACGGCTGCTCGAGGACGACGGCCTGCTGCGCTACGTGCGCGATCACCGCATCCCGCTGGAGATGTGCCTGAGCTCGAACGTGCAGACGCGGGTCGCACGCACGGCCTCGGCGCATCCCTTCGGGCAGTACTTCCGGCAGGGACTGCGCGTCACACTCAACACCGACAACCGGCTCATGTCCGCGACCACGAGCTCGCACGAGCTCGCGCTCGCCGCGCGCGCGTTTCGGCTCAGCCCCTACGAGGTCAAGCGGATCATCATCAACGGCTTCAAGAGTGCGTTCATGCCGTACCCGCAGAAGGCCCGCATGCTCCGCGAGGTCAACCTCGAGATCGACCGGGTCTTCATGGACGCGTTTCCCCAGGAGTACGATCTGCGCGGCAGTTATTGAAACGAGCGGGAACTTCGGACCGCGCCCGGCGGTAGCACGACCGGGTTCCCCACGGAGCGTCCCCAGGCTCCGATCCGAGCGCCCCACCTCATCTCGGATGAACCTCCGCGGTCGTGGCGAAACAGGCCACGTCGTTCTTGACCCGCGCCGCGACGCGCGACTAGTGTGCGCAGCTTCCACCCGGGCCGCACGACGCCATGAGATTCGCTCGACTCCCCGTACTCATCTCCCTGCTCCTCGCCACGTTCGCGCCGCCCGGTCTCGCGGCCGACGCCGGCACGGTCACCGGCAGGGTCGTGGACAAGAAGACCGGTCACGCCATTCCGTTCGCCTCGGTGACCATTCCACTCGCCAAGCGCGGCGGGCTGACCGACTCCGAGGGGCAGTTCACCGTCGCCGGCGTGCCGCCGGGCACGTACGAGGTGAAGGTCCAGTATCTCGGCTACGCCCCGGCCTCGAATACGGCCGTGATCGTCTCCGCGGGCAAGGTGACGACCGTCAACTTCCAGATCGAGGAAGTGGTCGTGCACGAGGAAAAGGCGGTCGAGGTGACCGCCGAGCGCAAGCTGGTCGAGGCCAAGCAGGGCACGACCGTGCGCAGCGTGAGCGCGAACGAGATCCGCAACCTCCCGGTCACGACCGTCGGTGACGTCCTGCAGCAGCAGGCGGGCGTGAGCTCGGACGCCGATCAGATCCACATCCGCGGCGGACGCTCCGACGAGACGATCTTCGTCGTGAACGGCGTGTCGAACCGCGACCTCGTGACCGGCCAGTCGACGGCGGGCGAGATCAACGCGCGCTCGGTCTCCGAGGTCAACGTCTCGACCGGCGCCTACGACGTGAAGTACGGCAACGCGCTCTCCGGCGTGGTCGACATCCAGCTCAAGGAAGGCACCGACAAGTTCCAGACCGGCATCACGACGTCCGGGGCGACCTACGGCGGGCGCGCGTACCAGCTCGTCTCGAGCGGGCCCGACAAGCTGTGGACGCCCGCGCTGCGGCTCTTCGGCGTCCACCTGCCTGGAAGCGTGACGAGCATCCTCGACGTCTCGTCGAGCTTCTCGGAGACGCGCTTCAGCTACCTGAACCATCCCGGGCTCAGCCTGCTCGGCACCGCGTTCCCGACCTCGGGCATGCCGCCGGGGCTCCACTCGACGTACGAGGACAGCTTCTTCGGCATCCCGTTCACCTACGGCCCGGGCTGGGCGCCTTCCGAGGACAACCGCTGGGCGGGCCGCTACGGCATCTACTGGAAGCCGAACGATCGCGACAAGATCTCGTACAGCTTCTCGAAGCGAATCGCGATCGACCAGGGCTTCAGCCGCACGATCCTGACGGCGGACGGCGACCTCGGCGATCCGGCGTATCCCTGGCAGTGGTCGCACCGCATCGACCACGCCTCGACGTTCTTCGAAGACAACGTCCAGTCGACGCTGCAGTGGCGTCGCACGCTCTCGACGACCGGCTTCACCGAGGCGCAGTTCTCGCGCTACTTCTTCGCGCAGCGCCAGGACGTCAACGGCGAGTTGTGGGGCCAGTACGTCGAGCCCGACGACCGCGGCGACTTTCCCGCCGGCGACCCGCGCCGCGACGACTACTTCTACGACAGCGGCGACGACTACCAGTGGTCGGACCGGCGCACGACGAGCTACAACCTGAGCTGGAGCATCAACCAGCGCAACCACCACAACGAGTACGAGGCCGGCGTCGAACACGAGTTCCAGACCGTGCAGTACGCCGACATCGAGTACCCGTGGGTGTTCGATCCGAGCGGGCTCGGCCAGGCGCACGACCTGTGGGTCGTGCACCCGTGGATCGGCGACTTCTACGTGCGTGACCGCCTCGAGTACGAGGGCTTCGTCGCCAACGTCGGCATGCGCGCCGACTACTGGGTCATCGGGCGCGAGGCCGAGGAAGCGCTCGCCGACACGACGCGGCACAACGTGCCGACGTCCGAGCGTACGGACTTCTACAACGAGACGTCGTCGTTCTTCGGCCGGCGCATGAAGATCCACTACGCGCCCCGCATCATCGTCGCGCATCCGATCACCGAGACGAGCAGCTTCTTCTTCAACTACGGCGAGTTCACGCAGATCCCGTCGTACCGCTACGTCTACTCGAAGCTCAACTCGATCTCGAGCGAGTCGTTTCCGCTGCAGGGCAACCCGAACCTGAACCCCGAGGTCTCGGTCAACTACGAAGTCGGCGCCAAGCACCAGTTCATGCCGACCGCGGCGGCGAACCTGTCGTTCTTCGTGAAGGACGACTACGACTACCCGAGCGCGAACCTCGTCACGCCGCTCACCGGCACCAACATCCAGTCCTACTTCGTCTACCTGAACGGCCACTTCGCGCGCTCGAAGGGCTTCGAGTTCGAGCTCGAGAAGCGTCCCTCGCACCACTGGTCGGGCAAGCTCACGTACACCTACGCGCAGACGAAGGGCAAGAGCAGCAATCCGGCCGAGGAAGCGGCGCTCCAGGAGATCGGCGGCGCGAACGTGCAGCCGCTCACCGAGGAGTTTGTGGCCTGGAACCGTCCGCACAAGCTGACGGCCAACCTCGACATCCGCTTCGAGGACTCCGCGCCCTCCGGGTTCGGCTGGTTGCGCCACTGCGGCTTCAACATCTTCGTGCAGGGCGAGTCGGGCCGCGCGTACACGCCGTACGACATCACCGACACGAACCCGATCGGCCTCACGGACTCGCGCAACGCGCCGTTCCAGATGACGACGGACATCAAGTTCGACCGCTCGTTCCTGATCGGAACGCGGCGGTTCGACGTCAGCCTGCAGGGCAACAACGTCTTCAGCGCCTACCTGATCAACCGCGTCGATCCGGTGACCGGGAAGGGCTACGTGTGGGGGCAGGGCGAGTTCGACCCCGCGCACGTGAGCGGCCTGAACGACTACGTCCGGCAGGGCACCGTCGACGATCCGTCGAACTACGGCCCCGGCGCCCAGTGGAAGCTCCAGCTCGATGTCGACCTCTGATCCCCGCCACCGGCGCGCGACGCTCGTCGCCGCCCCGCTGATCGCGGTGCTCGCGCTCGCGACCGCCGCGCCCGCCGGCGCGCAGGTGTCGCTCGGCGGCCAGCGCGAGGGCACCTCGTCCGGCACGTTCCTGCGCATCGGCGTGGGCGCGCGTGCGGAAGGCATGGGCGAGAGCTTCGTCGCGGTCGCGAACGATCCCAGCACGATCTACTGGAATCCCGCGGGGCTCGCGTCGCTGCAGCAGAAGGAGGTCTCGGAGTCGCACGTCGACTGGCCGGCCTCGATCCACTACGACCACCTGGCGCTCGTGATCCCGTCGCGCCGCTTCGGCGGCTCCTTCGGCATCCAGGTCGGCGTGCTCGGAACGACGATCGACGAGACCACCGAGCTCGCGCCGTTCGGCACGGGCCGCCAGTTCGACTACAGCGACTTCGTCGTCGGGGGCAGCTACGCGCGGCGCTGGACCGACAAGCTGCTCGTCGGCTTCGGCACCAAGTACATCCGCGAGGACCTCGGCTCCGAGATCGGAGGCCCGACGATCTCGGCGATGCTCTTCGACGTGGGCTCGATCTTCTACCTCGGACTGGGCAGCGTGCGGATCGCGACCTCGCTCACGAACTTCGGCTCCGAGCTCAAGCCCTCCGGCTCCTACGTCTCGCCCTATTCCGGCGAGGTGCGCCAGTACGACGGCTTCGATCCGCCGATGACGTTCCGCTACGGCGTGGCATTCGAGCCGATCGAGAACTCGGCCCAGCGCCTGACCACGTCGCTCGAGATGAACCAGCCCGCGGACAACGAGCTGCAGGCGAAGGCCGGGCTCGAGTGGTCCTGGCGCCGCATCTTCGCCCTCCGCACCGGCTACAACTTCAACGCGGACGAGCTCAAGTTCAGCGCGGGGACGGGCTTCGTGGCGCAGTTCGGCTCGCTGCGCGGCACGCTCGATTACGCCTACACCGACGGCGGCGTGCTGGGCGCGATCCAGCGCTTCTCGCTCGGGGTGAGATTCTGATGCGCCGCCGCTCGCGCCTCGTCCTGCCGCTGTTCGTGACGCTCGGCGTCGTCGCGAGCTGCGGCGGCAAGTTCCCGCTCCCCAGCCAGACGCGCGCGCTGCCGGTCGTGCCGACCGACAAGAGCTACGCGATGATCGCGACGTGGAAGGGGCTCGACAGCCTGCGCGACATCATGATGACGCGCGGCACCGGCTCGCAGCTCTTCATGCTCTTCAACTACGGCGGCTCGGGCGGGCCGGCGGTCCCGCGCGGCAAGGTCCAGCTCTTCCCGTTCACGCAGCCCGCGCCCATCGGCGCGCCGTTCTTCGACAACCTCATCTCGCTCTTCAACCCGGTCGCGATCTCGTCGGCTCAGAACAAGCTGTTCGTGCTCGACGAGGGCGACTCGTGTATGGCGAAGTTCGATCCCGTGCGCAATACCTGCCAGCCCGACACCGTCCGCAACGGCCGCCGCAGCATGGTGTTCGACTACACGGCGATCTGGCGGGTGCGCGAGTTCCCGATCACCGGCGGCGACACCGTGTCGACCTTCACCGACACGTCGTTCGCCTACGTTCGCGGCGTCGCCGCCGACGACAACGGCTACGTCTACGTCTCGGGCTACGCGGTCGTGCTCGACACGAGCGCCGTCGATCCGCGCATCCGCACGCGCAGCTTCGTGCCGCGGATCTACCGCTACTCGCGCGGGCCGCGCTATCCCGGCATCATCCCGAACGACATCAACATGCCCGGTGCGAACTGGCACCGCGACAGCACTTGGTTCGTGCTCGACGGCTCGGGGAACAGCTCGATCATCGACGCGCGCGGGATCACCTGGTCGCCCTACAACGGCGGCGCGCTGCTGGTCGCCGACCGCGGCAACAACAAGGTGAAGCTGCTCTCGACGACCGTCTCCAACCTCGGCTTCGCGCAGATGGACGGCAGCGAGACGCCGACCGGCACCGCGTTCAACGCGCCCACGAACGTGGCGATGGACGCCTCCGGGTACCTCTACGTCATCGACGAGGGCAACCAGCGCGTGCTGCGCTACGACTCCTACGGCACCTACGTCCAGATGGTGAACATCGAGAACAACTCCGACGGACTGCCCCTGCTCGATCCCATCGCGGTCGCCGTGGACGACTCCACCGCGTACGTCGCGGATCACGCCCGCTCCCAGGTGATCCGCTACAAGAGGCGCCCGTGAGGACGTTGCGTTTCGCGCTCCTGCTGCTGCTCGCGCTGCCGTTCGCGTCGCGGACATCGCGCGCGGCCGAGGACCATCCGCCGACGCGTTCGACGCGGCCCGCCCGCCTGCTCCAGAGCGACTCGATCGCGTACGCCGCGCGCGTCCAGAACGGCAACAAGATCGGCATGACCGAGACCAACTACGGCTTCACGGGCACGAACTTCAGCTCGTTCGCGCCGTCGTTCGAGTACCCGCTCGGCTCCGGCCACATGCACATGGTGCGCGGCGGCCCGTGGATCGGCGCGATCTCCGTGGACCAGAACGGCGTGTTCGAGGGCGTTTCGATCGCGACCGAGGACGGCTCGGCGGGCAGCAGCGCGGCGGGCTCCGGAGAGTTCACGCCCGCGACCACGTACGTCGGCGCGCGCTCGACGCTGCCCAACAGCCGCTTCTACGACCCGACCTCGATCAGCGAGCTCGACTTCATCTCGAGCTACAGCGACGAGCCCGGCAATCCGCTGCTCAAGAGCCGGCCGCTCGACGTGCTTGTGAACCAGTACACGTTCGAGTGGTCGTTCTCGGACTACGCCAACTTCATCATCTTCCACTACGTCGTCCACAACGACGGTCCGCCGCTGCGCAACGTGTGGTTCGGGCTCTACGACGAGCTCGCGAGCGGCAACATGAAGCTGCAGTCGACCTATCCGCCCGTCGGCTGGTTCTCGAAGAAGTACATCACCTGGGTCGACTCGCTCGACATGGTCACCGAGCGCTACTGCGGCTCCGCGGTGCTCTCGGCATGCAACTTCTCCCTCGTCCCCGAGATCGTCGGCTTGAGCCTGCTCGGCTGCAAGCCGGGCAACTTCCGGGACACGAGCGACAAGAAGATCACGTTCCAGGCGTGGACCTACTCGCCCGGAAACCCGTCGCGCGACGTCGACAGTCTCAAGTACGAGCTCATGAGCTCGGGGCTCAAGACCTCGCTCAATCCGCTGCCCGACAGCCTCGCGCCCGGCACGGGCGATCCGGTCGAGTTGCTCGCCGTGGGGCCGTTCTCGGCGCTCGATCCCGGCGACAGCCTGTCCGTCGACTTCGCGTACATCGGGGGCTTGAGCTACGACGACCTCAGCAAGCGGGCGATCATCGCCAAGCATGCCTACGATCTCGACTACATCGTGCCGGTGCCCCCGCCCTCGCCCAAGATGAAGGCGGTCCCGCGCGGCAACTCGATCGATCTGTACTGGGAGAACTCGCCGGAGAACTTCGTCGATCCGACGAGCCCGATCGGCAAGGACTTCGAGGGGTATCGGCTCTACGTGGGCGACGAGCGGGATTCGCTCCACCTCATCGCGCAATACGATCTCGCGACGCCGCCGCACGACACGACCGGCTTCAACACCGGTCTGGGCCCGGTGACGCTGCCGGCGCCGGTGACGATCGACGGCGACACCTATCAGTACAAGTTCACGATCGCGAACCTGCGCGACGGCTTCAAGTACTACACCGCGATCACGTCCTACGACCTCGGCACGACCGAGATCGAATCACTCGAGAGCGGCGTGGCGCAGAACGAGGCGCTCGTCGTGCCCGGCCCGGCGCCGTCGCAGGTGACGGGCGGCATCACGGTGTTCCCGAATCCGTATCGCGTCGAGGCGGCCTGGGATCGTGGACAGCAGGCCCGCGACCACTACCTCTGGTTCGCGAACCTGCCCCAGCAGTGCACCATCCGTCTGTTCACGCTCTCCGGCGACCTCATCTACGAAACCGCGTTCGACGGCCAGACGTACAACGGCAGCAACGCCGACGGCATCACGCCGCTCGGAGCGGACCTCAAGACCATCCTGCCGGGTACGATGTGGGGATGGGACATGATCACGCGCCAGGGCCAGGCGGTCGCGACGGGCCTCTACATCTGGTCGGTCGAGGACAAGCACTCGGGCAAGAAGCAGGCGGGCAAGATCCTCATCGTCAAGTCCGATCGGGAGAGCTTTTGAAGCTCCGCCAGGCATTCGCGGCCGCGCTGCTCGCCGGCATGACGGTCGTCTTCGCGCTGGGCGGCGCCGGCTGCGGCGCGAAGGGAATCGTGCAGCCGCTGGGCGGCCCGCACACGGTCATCTTCATCAGCTCACCGGTGGACACGCACGGCGTCAACCACATCGTCCACATGTACTGGTACGGCACCGACCCGCACGGCTACATCGCGGGCTACGACGTGCGCATGATCGATTCGACCCTGGTGCAGTCGGACACGGGCTGGGTGTTCACGACTCAGACCGACAGCTCGATCACGGTCTACACGCCGACCGGGTACACGAGCAAGGTGTTCGAAGTGCGCGCGATCAACGACCACGGCGTCGTCGATCCGCATCCGGCGATCCAGCACTTCTACTTCCGCAACCAGCCGCCCATCGTCACCCTGCTCTCCGCGCCGAGTCATGCCGACCACTCGGACACGACGTTCGCATCCGCCACGATCACGTGGTCCGTGAACGACCCGGACGGCGACGCGAGCAAGGTCATCGTGCGCGTCTGGCTCGACGGTCACGAGAACTCGCCCGCGATCGGCAGCGGCACGAGCTTCACCGTGCCGAGCAGCCAGTTCCAGCTCAACGGCCAGTGGGTCTCGGGCATGCGCACGCTCCACGTGCAGGCCGTGGACGACGGCGGCATGCCCGGGCCGATCGACAGCGTGTCGTGGTACGTGCGCGCGCCCGTCGCGATCCCCGATGCCCGGAACCTGGGACGCGTGCTGCTCGTCGACGCCGACACCACGGCCGACCCGGCGAAGTCACGCTCGGACTCGCTCTACCTGAACGCCGTCTCGACGCAGCTGCCCCCGGGAACGTGGACCGTGCTGCACCTGACGCTCAATCAGCCGTTCCACTCCGCGCTCGACCTGCAGCAGACCATGCAGCAGTTCCACGCCGTCCTGTGGTACCGGGGCAATTCGACCTTTTTCCCGACCGTTCTGTCGAACTACCTGGGCGGGATCGGGCCATACGTCCAGTCCGGCGGCAAGTTCTACCTCGAGACGCTGAACATGGTGCAGGCGTGGAGTTCGCCCGGCCCGCTCACGCCCGACTTCGTCAGCCATTACCTCAATTCCGACGGGGTGTTCGTCTACCCCATGGTGCCCGATTCCTCGGACCGGTGGGGACTCTCGGGTGCCAGCGTGCTGCAGAGCCCGATTCTTGCCGACAGCCTGCAGAACACGCGCACGATCGTCGGCGTGATGGGCTTCATCTTCCACGATCCGTCGCAGGTGCTGCTCTCGGTGCCCGCGGGGACGTTCACCGAGGGGAACCCGTACGACTTCGCGGTCGCCCTCGCCGTGCCGCAGGCGAACGGCGGGCTGCTCGTCGTCAACAGCTTCCCGGTCGTCGACGCTTCGATCCCGACGGGCAACTTCCCGCAACGCGCGACGATTTTCCTCCACGAGCTCCTCGCGCTGCTCGGGGTGACAGGGCCTTAGCGCTCCTCGGCCAGGTCATTCCCCGCCGCCCCCCGTCCCGCCGTTTCGCCGTTCCTCTCCCCGGCGTCGGGAGGGGCCCAATCTGGCTGGCGTCGGCCTGTTTCATTTTGAAAACGCCAGGACCAGCCCGCGAAATCAGAGCGCGTTACACCCTCGAAATGCCCGTGAAACGCGCAATTGATTCGCCCCGTTTGCCAAGGCTTTGGTAAGCTGGAGCCCTGCAAGTCAAGGCCGATCCGGAAATTCAGCAACCCACGCCAGCAGCCCGGGGTGCGGGGAGCCGCCCCGAGAGCGGAACTGAACAGCCGAGCCGGCCCGCCCCATGGTCAACGGTTTTCGACGCGGTTCACATTCAACAAAGGGGTGCTCCATCATGATGAGACGACTGTTATTGGCAGCGACCGGGCTGGCGATGGTGGGAACCATCGCTTGTACCACCGTGGCCTCGGCCTCGCAGTTTCCGAACGCGACGTGTCCCGACACGCTCTCGATCAAGCTGCTCCACCAGCTGCTCAATACCGTTGGGACCTGCAATCCGCAGACGGGTGCGGGCTCGGCGCCCGGCGACACCATCAACGGCGTCGGCGGCATCATCATCGGCATGGACTTGATCCCCACCGGATTCGATGCATTCCTGGAAATGTCGGGCGGCGGCGCCTACACCGGCATCGACAATTTCTGGGACGGCACGAACTTCCAGCCGAGCTACGGCTTCGCGCTGGGTGACTCGATCGTCGTCGAGTACGGCCGCGTCGAGAACTTCAGCGGCGACATCGAACTCCTGGCGCCGAACAACAACTTCTCCGCGCCCAACATCATCATGCGCAAGGTGAGCTCCGGCAATCCGCTGCCCGCGCCGTTCCCGGGCAACACGGTCGACTTCAACGCGCTGCTCACGAACACCTACTTCGCGCCCTACGTCGGCACCCTCGTCAAGCTCAATGGCCCCGTCACGATCCAGCGCGTGACCGGCGGCTCGCTCGCGTTCGTGGTCGACGCGTCGGCCCCGAGCGACACGGTGTACATCGACTACTTCAAGCTGATGGGCAGCAACGCGCCCGCGGTCGGCACCGTGCTCACGAGCGTGACGGGCGTCGGCAACGCCGGCACGACCGGCTGGCGCATCGATCCGCGCTCCTCGGCGGACATCATCGACGCGCAGCCGCCGACGCTGAACGACTGCTATGCGATCGCCGACAACAAGTATCGCGTGGTGTTCGACCGCCCGGTGACCACCGCGTCGGCGCAGAACGTGGCCAACTACAGCCTTGGCTCGTTTGGCACGGTCAACAGCGCGACGATCGATCCGAACAGCTCGAGCGCGGTGATCCTCAACGTCACGACCGGCCTGAACCATGGCGACAACGAGACCGTGACGGCGAGCAGCATCACCGGCGTGGCGAACAACATCACGATGCCGACGCCGCAGACCTCGGCGCTCTTCCTCTTCGGCGTGCAGAGCTGTGGCGAGATCTCCCAGCCGAGCCCCGACTCGCTCGCCGGCTCGCCGTGCCGTGACTACATGAAGTACGCGGGCACGGGCGGCGTGTACTCGAACGGCGCCAACGGGCCGCGTTCGACGTTCACCGGCATCGTGACCGGCGTCTACGGCAATCTCTACTACTGCGAGGACGCGACCCCGACCTCGCCGGCGGGTCACCACCGCGGCATCACGGTGTTCGCACCGCCGGCTCCGCTGACGGTCGGCCATTCGTACATCATCGCCGGGAACGCCGAGGAGTACTACATGGAGGGCGAGTTCCAGGGGATCGTGTACATCCAGGACACCGGAACGCCCGGCGTGCCGGCGTCGATTCCGCTGACGGTCGCGGTTGCGAGCTACGACACCTGCGACGCCGCCCAGAACATCAACGACGCGCGTGACTACCTGTCCGAGCTCGTGACGCTGACGGACGTGCAGGTCGTCAACCGCTATCTGACCGTTCCGACGACGGGCTTCAGCGTCGCCGGCGACGG
>DATJYG010000102.1:0-4195 GCA_035499695.1 Polyangiaceae bacterium | reverse complement strand
CTCGGCTCTCGAGCGGTTCGAGCACGAAGGTGGGGCGTTCCTTGCACGACGCGTAGCGAGGAAGCGGCACGCCGCATGCTCGCCGGAGCCCGCCGAGTCCCATCTGCATGCGGCGTGACGACCGGAGCGGAGCGTCGGGTGAGGAATGCCCCGCCTTCGTGCGCTGCATCGCATCGCGCGATCAGAAGAAGTTGCCGATCGTGAACTCGAAGTCGCTGTGGTTCTCGTACGGCAGCGGTTCCAGCGGGAAGCCCCACTCGAAGCGCAGAGGGCCGAGCGGCGAGAACCAGCGGATGCCGAAGCCCGTGGACGTGCGTACGTGCGCCAGGGTGTCGGGGAAGGTGAAGCAGGGCTGCACGACGTAGGCGTACTGCGGGGCAGGCGTCGTCGAGCAGAACTGTCCCTCGGTGTTCCACGCGTTGCCCGCGTCGAAGAAGACGACGCCGCGGATGCCCACCTTGTCGATGATCGGGAACTCGAGCTCGAGGTTCTCGTAGGCCTCGAGGTTGCCGCCGATGTTCGCGCCGTTCGTGATGGGCGGCGAGTTCGGATCCAGCGTCGAGTTGAGCGGCAGACGCGGCCCGATGCTGCGCAGGTAGAAGCCGCGGATGTCGAGGATGCCGCCGAGGAAGTAGCGCTGGAAGATGGGAACGCCTTGCGGATCGGGGCTCGTGATCAGGCCCGCCTCGGTGTTCAGCTTGAGCACGAAGCCCGAGCCGGGCATCCCGATGCCGCCGCCCAGGTAGTAGTAGAACTTCCCGCTGAACCGGTTGCGGATGTAGTTGAACTGGCTCCCGATGATGTCGCTCGCGACCTCGGTCGACGCCTGCAGGAAGATGCCGGACGTGGGGAAGAGCCGGTTGTCGCGCGTGTCGAACGTGATCGTCGGACGCAGCGAGATGACGCGGCCCGAGTTGAAGAGGTTCGCCAGCGGCAGCGCCTGGAAGATCGAGACGAACCCTGGCGCCGCGCCGAAGAACGTGTTCGTCGGCTGCGTGTCGACCGAGTCGTACTCCGTCGTCGCCGTGAGGCCGATGCGCAGGATCGGGTTGATGAGCGCGTACCCGAAGGTGAGCGATCCGCCGACGCTGCGGCGCGCGAAGTCCGGGAACACGTAGAGCGTGTCGTAGAGCTCCGCGCTCATGTTCCAGAGCGAATCGAGGAAGTACGGCTCGAAGAAGCGCAGCGTGATGAGCTGACGCAGCGCCGACACCTGCGCCTGCAGGGCCAGCGACTGCCCGTTGCCGAACAGGTTCGCCTGCTGCACCTGCGCCGTCGCGATGAAGCTCTCGATCGAGCTGAAGCCCGCGCCGACCTGGAAGGTGCCCGTCGGCCGCTCGGTCACCTCGTAGTTCAGGACGATCTTGTCCGGCGCCGACCCGGTCTCGGTCGAGACGTCGACGCGCTCGAAGTAACCGAGCGCCTGCGTGCGCCGCCGACCGGTCTCCATGGCCGTCTCGTTGAACAGGTCCCCCTCCTGCAGCGGGAGCTCGCGCCGGATCACCTTGTCGCGCGTCTTGGTGTTCCCCTTCACCTCGATGCGCTCGATGTGCACCAGCGGGCCGCGCTTGATGGGGACCACGATGTCCACTTCCTCGTGGATCGGATCGAGCTGCGTCTCGGGCTCCGCCTCGACGTTCGCGTATCCGTGGTCGCGGTACAGCGTGCGCACCGCCCCGAGCTCCTTCACGAACGCCGCCCGGTTGAAGTAGTCCCCCGCCTGCTCCCGGATCATCAGCCGCAGCGCGCGCCGGCCGCCGATTGGCTCGACCTCCTTGCCGTCCTCGTCGCGCTCGTAGATGCGAAGCTGCCGGATCTTGTACCGGGGCCCCTCGTGGATCGCGATCGCGATGTCGATGCCCTGCCGGTCGGGCGTGAGCATCACGCGCGGCGTCCCGATCTGCACGCTGAGGTAGCCCTTGTCGTAGTAGAGGGCGCTCAGCATCAGGACGTCGCGCTCGAAGACGTCCTGCTTGTACGGCCCGCCCGATCCGAAGGCGAAGAAGCCGCCGTTGCCCGTCTGCATGGCGTCGCGTAGGTCGCCGTCGGACACGTGCTCGTTGCCGATGAACGTGATGCTCCGGACGGTCACCGGCTCGTGCTCGGTGATCTTGAACTTCACGATCACCTCGTTCTCGCGCTGCGGAACGACGGTGTACTCGACGTCGGCGAGGAAGTAGCCCTTCTCGGCGTAGGCGTCCTTGATCTTCTGCACGCTGCGGCGCGCGGCCGGCACGCTGAGGATCGTGTTCGGCTTGATCTCGATGGCCTCGTTGAGCTTGTCGTTGTCCAGCTCGTCGTTGCCCTCGAACTGGATCTCCTTGATGTTCGGGCGCTCGCGCACGATGAACCGCAGGACGACGCCCTTGTCGTTCGTCGTCAGGTCCACCTGCACGTCCTCGAAGAACCCGGAGTCCCAGAGCGCGTGGACGTCGGCGGTCAGGTTGTCGACCTTGAAGAGGTGACCGGCCTTCTCGCGCATGTAAGAGAGGATGTCGTCGCGGCTCACGCGCCGGTTGCCGACCACCTCGATGCTCGCGATGGGGAGGCCCTCGGACTGCTCGGCGACCGTCGGCGGCAGGTGGACGGTCGGTCCGGTGGGGGCTGCAGCCTGCGGGGCCGCTTGAGTGGGGGGTGCCGCCGACGACGCCGCAGGGGGAGCGGATCCCGCCGGTGCGGCATGCCCCGCGGAACCTGCCGGGGGAGGGGCAGGGGCGGCCGAAGACGCGGGAGGCGCACCGGCATCCGCGCGAGGCGCAACGGAAGCCGCGGGCGGTGCTCCGCCATCCGGGGCGGGAGGAGCCGCGAGCGCCGCCCGCGCGCCGAGCAGCACGAGAGCTACTGCGGCCAGGACGGCAAAGAAGTTCCGCATCGTTCAGGCGGCGTACGGTGCAAGGCCGCGAAAAGTCGTTCGCTCGTAGCGCACGCGTGTGGCTCAGGTCAACCGGACCGAAGCAACACCTCGCCACCAGATCAGAGCGGAGAGGGCGAACACGGCCGGCCCCGCAAGCATGGCCCACGCCATCGGGGCGTGATCCGCCACCAAACCGATGAGAGGCGGCGACCAGAGGTCCCCCAGCGCGTGGATGGCGAAGATGCTCAGGGCCATGGCGCTCGCGCGTAATCCGACGGGCACGCTGCGGAGCACCGCCGCGTTCACAGGCCCACTCCCCAGGAACAGCGCGATCTCGCAGGGGACGAGTATCCAGAAGAACGCCGTGCCCGTCGGCGCCAGGATGGCTGCGAGCGCCAGTGGGGCGCCGAGCCCCGCGCCCCACGCGCAGACGCGCAGGCAGGCCCGCACGACCGAGGGATCGTCGCTCTTCCCGCGGGTCCACCAGTCGGCCAGCCAGCCTCCGACGAGGGTGCCTATCGCCCCGCCGACGACGGTGACCGTCCCGAAGATCTGCCCTGCGGCGCCCGTCTCGAGCCCGTACTGCAAGGTCAGGTACGTCGGTGCCCAGTAGGCGAAGCCGCCGAGCGCGAAGGTGAAGGCGCAGTACCCGAAAAGCGTCAGTCGATACGTGGGGATGTCGAGCAGCTCTCGAGCCGAATCGAGGATGGCCGGTCGGTGGTGAGGTTGTTGGCGCGGAGGCTCTGCGATCAGCAGGCAAACGAGCGCCAGCACGAGACCCGGGACGCCGGCCACGTAGAAGGCCATGCGCCAGTCGTGCGTGACCGACAGCACCTTGCCCCCGACGATGTATCCGAGGGCCGAGCCCACCGGGACGGCGATGTAGAAGATCGAGAGCCACCGGCCCTTCTTCAACGGAGGAGCGAGGTCGTCGATGATCGTGGGGGCGATGGTGGCGTAGCTCGCTTCCCCGACGCCCACGAAGGCTCTCGCCGCGACGAGGGACCAGGTCCCGGCTGCAAGACCCGAAGCGACCGTCGCTAGGCTCCAGACCGCGATGCCGAGCGCGATGAGCTTCTTGCGCTGCCCCTGGCGGGCCCGGTCGGCCATCGTTCCGAAGAACGGGCTCGTGAGGAAGTACCCGACGAGGAAAACGGTGGCCATCGCGCCGCCGACGAGCTTCGAGAAGCCGAGCTCCGCCTGCGCGCTCGGGAGGACCACCGAGAGGACGTAGCGATCCAGGTAATTGAGGAGATTGAGCGCCGTCAGCAGCGCGAGAATCACCTGCGGGCGGCGGATCACGCGCCTGACGATAGGCGACGAACGGGCGAAGATCGATTC
>DATJYG010000101.1:0-3681 GCA_035499695.1 Polyangiaceae bacterium | reverse complement strand
TCATACGTTCTGGGACACCGAGGCGTACGTGTTGCCGGTGCTCGCCTACCAGCTGCCGGCTGCCGCGCGCTCGGCGCTCGAGTGGCGCCATGGGACGCTCCCCGAGGCGCGCCGCCGGGCCGCGCAGCTGGGCCTGCGTGGGGCGGCGCTGCCCTGGCGCACGATCCGCGGCGAGGAGTGCTCGGGCTACTGGCCGGCGGGAACCGCGGCGTTCCACGTCAACGCCGACATCGCCGACGCGGTCGTTCGCTACGTGAACGCCACGGGGGACAGCCGGTTCGACCGCGACGTCGGCGTGGAGATCCTGGTCGAGACCGCCCGGCTGTGGCGCAGCCTCGGGCACCACGACACGGGCGGCGCGTTTCGGATCGACGGAGTCACGGGCCCGGACGAGTACGGGGCCATCGCCGACAACAACGTGTACACGAACCTGATGGCGCGACGGAACCTCGTCGGCGCGGCCGACGCATGCGCGCGGCACCAGGACAGGGCACGCGAGCTCGGGGTGACGCCTGGGGAGATGGCGGACTGGCGCGCAGCCGCGGAGCACGTCTTCATTCCCTACGATTCACACCTCGGCGTGCACGAACAGTCGGGTGGCTACATGACGCACGAGGTCTGGGACTTCGCCGCGACCCGTCCCGACGAATATCCTCTGATGTTCCATTTCCCGTACTTCGATCTCTACCGGAAGCAGGTGGTGAAACAGGCCGATCTCGTGCTGGCGATGCACTTGTGCGCGGATGCGTTCCCGCCGGAAGAGAAGGCGCGCAACTTCGAGTATTATGAGCGGATCACGGTCCGCGACTCTTCGCTGTCTGCGTGCACGCAGGCGGCGCTCGCGGCGGAGGTCGGTCATCTGCGCCTCGCGTTCGACTACGTCGCCGAGACGGCGCTGATGGACCTCCCGGATCTCGAGCACAACGTGTGCGACGGGCTGCACATCGCCGCTCTGGCAGGCACGTGGATCGGTCTCGTCGCGGGCTTCGGGGGCCTCCGCGACGACGGCGATATGCTGTCGTGCGCGCCGCGGCTGCCCGACGGCTTGACCGGCCTGTCGTTCACCATCGTGCGTCGCGGGCTCGGACTTCGCGTGAGCATCGGCGCCAGCACGGCCACGTATCGACTTCTCGATGCGCAGGGGACGCTCGAGATCGTTCACCACGGGGAACGCCTCACGCTTCAGGGAACGACGCCCGTGGAGCGACCGATCCCGCCTGCGCCGGACCGCGAGCCACCCGAGCAACCGCGAGGACGTGAGCCGCGCCGCCGATCGCTGCGGCGCGAGTGAAGCCGCCGGCTAAGAACGGGAAAGGGGCGCGCGCACGATCTCCTACACGCCGGGGAGCGGAGCTTCTTCGCGGGGGATGGGCATCGTCCTTTCTGTTCGCTGCTTCCGGCGCGAGACTGATGGGGACCCGTGCGCCGTGTCTTCCTCCTTGTCCTTGCAGTCGTGCTGCTCGCAGCGTGTGGGGGAGGAGCCCATCCCCTCATGCTCCCGAGCTGGACGCTCGACGCGGGCGGCGTCACGACCCCGCTGTCGCTGCCGGCGCACTTCGACCGGGCCCTCGGAGATCGGCCGACGCGCTACCTCCTGCGGACGCGCGTCGAGCTGCCCCCCGACATGCGCGACCGCGACCTGGCGCTCACCATCCCGTACTTCGCGGCGCTGGTGTCGCTCAGTGCCGGCGGCGTGAAGGCAGAGGACCTCGATGCGGGCGCGCTCGAGCGCTACCGCGGGGCCGGCCCCCACCGCTTCGTCATTCCTGCCGCCGAGACGCGCGACGGCGAGCTGTCGCTCGAGATGACCGTCGAGCACCGGTGGACGCAGAGCGCGTGGCTGGACACCGTCCCCCGCCTATCCGAAGGCCGCGACGGCGACTCGGGCTACGTGTTCGTCAAGCTGTTCAACGAGGGGAGCGACGCGGCCGCGCTGGCGATGCTCGTGGTCGTCGGCTTCGCCAACGGGATCATCTTTCTCGCCGATCGCCGGCGCACCGCCTACGGGTGGTTCACCGGCGCGTCGTTCCTCGGGGCCGCGTACGCGGCCTTCTCGGTCAGCCTCACCCAACCGCTGTTCGGCGGGTACGACTCGTGCTTCATGGGGGCGGCGGTCCTGCTGTCGGCGCTGATGATGATGCGCTTCACGGCGGGCGTGTTCGGCAGGCCGCTCTGGCGCGGGTGGTGGGCGCTCATCCCTTGCTATGGGGTCGTGGCCATCTCGAACGCCGGGCCGTTCGGGTCCACGCACCGCCTCGCGCCCATCACCATCTTGGCGATCTTGGTCGCCGGGGTGTACTGCGTGAACCTCCTCGTCCAGGAGATGCGTCGCGGCCGGCCACCGCTGGCGAACATCCTGGTGACGATAGGATGGCCGGTGGTGTGCATCGCCGCCTGCGACGACTTCGCGTCGTGGCTCGGCCTGGGTGAGCTCTACTACGGCGTCCGCGGATCGTGCCTAGGCCAGACGGTGCTGGCCCTGTTCCAGGCGGCGGCGCTCGGCTCGCAGCTGATGGAGTCCCTCCGCCGTTCGGACAGGCTCAACGCGGAGCTCGCGGGGCAAGTAGCCGCTCTGCAGCAGACCAACGCCGAGGTCGAGACGCTGAACGAGGAGCTGCGCCGCCAGATCGGCAATCGCTCGCAGCAGCTCGCGGCGACGCTGGCGAAGGTCGGAACGCTGCACCTGCCGATGCTCAAGCTGGAGGCGGGCGCCCTCGTCGCGGAGCGCTATCGCCTGGTGCGCTTCGTCGGCTCCGGGGGCATGGCGTGGGTCTACGAGGCGAGACGGGAGACCGACGGGCGTCGCCTCGCGCTCAAGCTCCTGCACGGGCGATCGAACGGCGAGGCGCTCGCGCGGTTCGCGCGCGAGGCCAAGCTCATGTCGGAGGTGTCGCACCCGGGCGTCGTGAGCGTCGTCGACGTGGATCTCACCGAGGAGGGGGTCCTCTTTCTGGTGATGGAGTACGTCGACGGCAAGTCGCTCGATAGCTACCTCGACGACGACCCGGCGATAGCGTGGTCCCTCATCGTGCTGCGGCAGATCGCCGAAGGCCTCGCCGGGGTGCACGCGCGGGGGATCGTGCACCGCGATCTCAAGCCCGCGAACGTGCTCATCGAAGAGGGGCCCGACGGGCCGACGGCGAAGATCGCCGACTTCGGCGTGTCGTTGCTCGTCGGGGACGCGACGCCGGTGCCGGGACGGGACACCCCGTCGAGCGGCGACCAGCGGGTGACCCGGGCGGGCCGCGTGATGGGGACGCCGACCTACATGGCCCCGGAGCTGGCGCGCCACGGCAGGACGCTGCACGCCTCGATCGACATGTACGCGTTCGGGGTGATGGCTCACGAGCTGTTCGTCGGGCGCCCTCCTTTCCGCGACCCGCTCTTCGTGCGCGCGACGCACGGCCGTTCGCTCCCGCCGCCCGCCTCGCTCGCGTTGGCGCGTCCCCGCCTCGACCGGCGCTTCGCCGAATGCATCGACCGGTGCTTGTCTCTCGACCCGAAGGCCCGCCCCACGGCTGAAGAGGCCGCCCGTGTACTGAAGGATATTCGCCTGGACGCCGACCCGACCTCGGTTCCGAGCGTGCCGGTGGTGTAGAGAAAACGTCATCGCCGCCGGCTGATGCGTGGCCCGCTCATCCGCGTCAAACGAGGCACGAGCGGTGAATGCCACGAGGCGCG
>DATJYG010000100.1:0-9442 GCA_035499695.1 Polyangiaceae bacterium | reverse complement strand
CGGGTGGTGGGGTCGGCGCTGGTCGCTCGAGGAGGTGCGGGAGGTACTCGGGCACTCGGAGATCGGCGTCACGCAGCGCTACGCCCACCTCGCCAGCGACGCGATCGCCATCGCGGCGAAGGAAACCGTGGGCACGAAGTGGCCAAAATCGCCCGATTCGCTAAGCCTTCCCGAAGCGTCCAGGGCCGTTCCTAAACAGGTGGTCGCCCGTTCGAGTCGGGCCGAGGGCGCTATCTCGCGACGATCAACGAGCCGCGGCGAGCGTCACGAAGTCGAAGTTGTTCGCTTCGATCTGCAGAACCAGCGCGTTTGCGGGCGGTGCGGTTCCGAAGGCGAAGCCGAGAGTGGGCGTCTCGCCAAACGAGAGGTGGAGCTGGGAGCCGTCATCGAAGAGCGCATACGTGCTGTCGTATGCGTTCGGCCCGTTCACGAGATAGTGAGCCGTGCCGCCCGCGCAGGCCTTTGCGCCTGCTGCCACTGCCTCGCACGAACCGCCTCCGGCCGTCGGCGAATCGAACTCGACACCAACCGCTTCCGCGGGCGCTCCGAGGGCTCCCATATCCGTCGGAGGGAAGCCATATGCCGATCCGTGGGCGGTGCACTCCATCCAGCGACCGACGATCGTGGACGCCACGTCCGACACAGTGGTGCCGAAGCCACCGCGAAAGCCGTCGATGTTCGGGCACGAGCCGCCAAGACTGTTACCGGCGTCGCTGAGCGCCGCGTCCATGCCGGTAGTCGTGCTGGGGCCCCCCTCGGCAGCGGACGACATCGCATCGCTGCCGACGTCGCTCGGCGGCGGCGGGCAAGAAGCTCCGGGACCGACGCACACATTTCCGCCGCAGCAGGTCCAGCCCGAGGAGCAAGGAGATGGGCAGTCGTTTTCCGACAAGCGCCCCGCGCATGCGATGAGCGTGATCGGGAGAGCGACCAAGAGACCGGTGACTCGCTTGTTCATGGTTCCGAGACTGCCGGATTCATCATACCCCGATGAGGTGTCGCGCACTTGGACCTGCGCTAGTGTCCGGCCGCAACGAGAGAATCCACCCATGCGCACACCTCGTAACTTGCTCGCTCCGGTGCTCCTCACGCTGGCGGCCGCGTGCGGCAGCTCCGTGCCCCCGGCCACGCCTTCGACGCAGGCCTCCGCACCACCCGACCCCGCGACCGACGCCAAGCTGCGCGCATCGCTGACGGGCGGGCAGCGCACCGACCAGGAGAAGGTGCGCGACGTCTACCGGCACCCGCTCGAGACGCTCGAGTTCTTCGGGCTGCGCGACGACATGACGGTGGTCGAGATCTCCCCCGGCGGCGGCTGGTACTCCGCGGTGCTCGCGCCGGTGCTGCGCGACAAGGGGAAGCTCGTCGTGATCGGCGCGGACCCGAACGGCGATCCGAAGAGCGAGATGACCAAGAACGCGCAGGAGCTGCAGGCGCGCTTCCAGCAGACACCGCAGGCGTTCGACAGGGTGCAGACGGTCGTCTTCAAGCCCGACACCTCCTTCGGGCCGCCCGAGTCTGCGGACATGGTGCTCACCTTCCGCAACTTCCACAATTGGGTGGGGAGCCCGGCGATGGACAAGATCCTCGGCGCGTCCTTCGCGGTGCTGAAGCACGGCGGCGTCCTCGGCCTCACCGACCACCGCGCCAAGGCGGGCGCCCCGATGGATCCGAAGGCGGTGGACGACACCGGCTACGTCCCGGAGGACTACGTCATCCAGACCGTCGAGCACGCGGGCTTCAAGCTCGCCGGCAAGTCCGAGGTGAACGCGAACCCGAAGGACACGAAGGACTACCCGAAGGGCGTCTGGACGCTGCCGCCCAGCTACGAGCTCGGCGACGTCGACCACGCGAAGTACCAGGCCATCGGTGAGAGCGACCGCATGACGCTCAAGTTCGTCAAGCCATGAGCGGAGCGCGCGCAGCAGCCGAGAAGGTCGACGGCCGCCGCGAGCGCTCGAAGCGCACGCACGCGGCCATCGTGGCGGCCCTCACGGAGCTGCTCGACGAGGGCCGCATCGAGCCGACCGCCGCGGACGTGGCGAAGCGCGCGGGCGTCGCGGTGCGATCGATCGCGCAGCACTTCGCGACGCGCGAGGAGCTGCTGCTCGCGGTGGCCGCGCACCACAGCGAGCGGCTCGCGGAGGATCACGAGGCTCTCGACGGCGGAGCATCGTTCGACCGGCGGCTCGATCACTTCGTGACGGTGCGGGCGCGCGAGCTCGAAGCGTCGCGCGCGATGCGAGGCGCGGCGGCGGTGGTGCAAGCGCGATCGCCGGCGGTGCAGCATGCGCTGCAACGCGCGGCGGAGCGGAGGCGCGCGGAGACGGCGCGCGTCTTCGCCGCCGAGATCGCGCGCACGAGCGATCCGAAGGCCACCGAGCGCACCGTGGCCCTCGTCACGTCGGGTCGCGCGTGGGACGCCCTCCGCACCGAGATGCGGCTCGGGCAGAAGGCGGCGCGGGATCAGCTCGCAATGTCGCTGCGTTGCGCGCTCTTGTGCTGAAACCGGACACGCTCGAGAAGGCGCTTGCGGGCGAGCTGGCACGTGCGCACGTTCCAGCCAACGTCATGCCTGACCGCTTCTCGCCGAATCCGGGCACTGCCGCCGTGCTCTCGTTCTTCATCCCCGGGCTGGGCCAGTTCTACAACGGCAAGTTCCTGCGAGGGATCTTCTGGCTCATCGTGACGCCGGGACTGTGGATCGGCTCGGGCGGGACGCTCGGCTGGATCTGCCACGTCGTGGCGGCGTACACGGCGTACGCGTACGCGAAGAAGCACTTCTAGACTTTTTCAAGTCGCCGGGATCATTCGGCTGATCCGTTCAGTGTTGGCTGGGCCAGCGAGCGCGTGGTAGCGCCGTCGGCCTTGCGACAAGCCGTAGTACCCGCAGTATCCGTCGCGCTCGCCGTCCTCGCGGCCTGCAGGCCGTCGTCGTCGATCGACGCGGCCCCCGCGGAGCCGGTGGAGAACCCGCCCGGCGCCGCCGAGATGCAGCAGCAGCGCGAGATGATCCCGCCGCCTCCGTCGTGCGCGAACGACGCGTGGACGACGTACGGGCACGATGCGGCGCGCACGTCGGCGAGCGGTGGATGCCTCTGGGGCCCGCTGAAGCTCGCGTGGTCGGCGACGCCGCGGTCGTCCGCCGGCGGCACGATGCTGCAGGGCACGGCGACGCACGCGATCGCCGACGAGGACGCGGTGTACGTCGCGGGCGCGCTCGGGCCGGTGCCGTCCGTGTGGCGGATGGCGGCGGACACGGGCAAGACGAAGTGGGGCTACGAGTCGCACACCGAGGCGCCGCGCGGCGGATGGCCGACGTTCGCGAAGGACCGCGTCTACCTCGTCGACGACGGCGTGAACTGGGCCGATGCGGCGACGGGACACGGGCGGCGCGCCGAGCTCGACGCGTGGGGCGAGTCGGTGAGCGACGGCGAGCGCGTCTTCGCGGAGAACAACTGGTACCTCGACGGCTACGGCCTCTACGTGAGCGCCTTCGACATGGACCTGAAGCTGCTCTGGCGGCGCGATTACAACGCGCTCTCCAAGGGCTACCAGGTGCCCGACGTGGGCGGGCTCGCGCTGGCCGGCGGGCTGCTGGTGCACGCGGCGCAGCACGGGGCGCTCTCCGGGACGGCGCTCTCGGCGTTCGATCCGCAGAGCAGCGAGCGCCGTTGGCGCGCGGCGACGTCGCCGCAGAGCTCCCCGAGCAGCGCCGACGGCCGCGTCTACACGATGGAGCGGTTGCCGGGCGAGAAGACGGATCGCCTGGTCGCGCGCGATCTCGCGACGGGGACGGTCGCGTGGGCGACCGAGCTCGCGAACGCGCGCGGGCCGGCGCCGGTGCTCGCCGGCAAGTTCGTCATCGCGCACGCATCCGACGGAGTCGTCGCCTTCGCGGCGGCGACCGGCGAACGCGTGTGGACCGCAGGCCTTCCGCGCACGGAGCCGCCGGTGCAGTCGTCGACCACGCTCGCGGCCGCGATGGGCTCGCGCACCCTGGTCGTCGTGTCGGGCACGCGCGTGCACGTGGTGCGCCTCGACGACGGCGGCGAGATCTGGGGCGACGCGCCCATCCCGCACGCGAAGAAGATCGAGGGCCCGGTGATCGTCGGGCACACGCTGTACCTTGTCGCCGACGCACGCGTCGTGCGCCTCGACGGCAGCGACGAACACTGAGTCAGTCGCGGACGGTCTGGTCCCAGCGCTGCAGGTCGGCCGACGTCGCGCCGGCGCCTCCGCACACGACGACGAAGATCGACTTGGCCGACGACAGGGCCGGTGCACGCGTGTAGACGGCGGCGAGCGCCGCGCCGCACGCGGGCTCCACGATGACGCGGTGGTCGTCCGCGAAGCGCAGGCACGCGTCCACGGCTTGGCGATCGGTCGCGAGCCACGTGGTGACCGGATGCTCGTGCGTCCACGCGAGCACGCGATCGCACACGCGGCGGGCGCCCAGCGTCGTCGCGATCGACGTGATGCGCCCGATGTCCACCGGCTCGCCCGCCTTCATCGCCGCGACGAGCGACGCGGCACCCACCGTCTCGACCGCGAGCACCGGCACGTCCTTCCACCCCACCGCGTGCATCCCCTCGAGCACGCCGCACAGCAGACCCCCGCCGCCGACCGCTACGACGACCGCAGCGGGGCGCTGCATCCCCTGCCCCACCGCTTCCGTCACGATGGTCGCGTTGCCCCGCCACACGGCCGGCGCGTCGAACGGGTGCAGGTAGACCGCGCCCGTGCCCTCGGTCGACTTGAGCGCCGCCTCGTGCGCGTCGTCCCACGCGTCCCCGTGGACCACGACGCGCGCCCCCTCGTCGCGCATCTTGCCGATCATGCGCTCCGACGTCGTGCGCGGCACGTACACCGTGACCGGAACCCCGAGCTCCCTCCCCGCCCACGCGACCGCGAGCCCCGCATTGCCCCCGGACGAAGACACAAACGCAGTCGCGCCGTTCGCACGCGCCTCCTCGCACGACGCGCCGATCCCGCGGATCTTGAAGCTTCCCGTCGGCTGCAGCGAATCGACCTTGAGCCACACCCGAGCTCCGGACGCGCGCGACAGCGGGAGTGACTCGAGCAGAGGCGTGACGAGGTGAAGGGCCACGTGTTCTGCCTACCACGAGCCCCTGCGTCTGCGAAAAGCCGCGGGCTACACCGGACTTCTCGCACGGCGGCGCCGAAATCGAGACGACTCGCCGTAATCTTGAGGAGACCGACTCCGACGTCTGGAACACCATCGCGTACATCGAGCAGACCCTCTGGAAGGTTGCGCCGAGCCGCTGTGATCTTCTGAAGACTGGCTGTGATCTTCGGCAGACGGGCTGTGATCTTCTGTAGACCGTCACCGATATCTGGCAGACCGTCATCGATCCTTGGAGGAGCGTCATCGATCTCTGGCGGAGCCGCTGTGATCTCTGGAAGCGCGGCTTTCACTTTCGTGAGACGCGCTTTGATTCGAGGCAGAGCGTCACTTTCATCTGGAATCGACAACCGGAGTCTCGGCGAAGACGCGGTGACAGAGGAACCAGCGGCTTCTCCAGACATCCCGTCGTCGGTGATCGAGAGCAGGTCGTCGATGATCGAAGTGAATGACGATCCGCTCGACATCCAAGCGTCGATGACAGACGAAGATGACGCTTCTCCTCGAATCACAGCACGTCGGATCAATGACAAAGGCGACGGGATCGATGTCGGTGAGGGTTTTCCAGAGGACAACGCGGAAGAGTTCGATGAACCAGCGTTGATGACCGAGGAACCAGCGGCTTCTCCAGACATCCCGTCGTCGATGATGGAAGTGAATGACGATCCGCTCGACATCCAAGCGTCGGTGACAGACGAAGATGACGCTCCTCTTCGAATCACAGCACGTCCGACGAAAGACAAAGCCGAGCAGATGAGTCTTCGTGACGCTCTGCCAAGAGACAGAGCGGAAGGGATGGAGGAACCAGCGTCGATGGCGAATGAACGTGACGATGGGACCGACTTCGGTGACGACCGACCGAGTCTCATCGACGCGTTGACGGGAATCCGAGACGCATCGACAGAGGTCATCGCCGCAGTGACGAGACGACTAGCGGAAGTGATCGAACCAACGCCGAAGTGGATCGATGTCGGGTGAGGTCTGCCGAACGGGCGGGATGCAGGGAGTCGAGAAAAGTCGACCCTCACCGCAGGTCCGTGGGGGCGACGCCCATGAGACGACCGCCGCTCCGTGACTCAGCTACGAGTGACAGCGATGCGTCGCGGCGCGCTCGGCCTGCTCGCTCTGGTGGCAGCCTGTGGCTCCGACGCCGTGTCCGTCGGGCCCGACGGCGGCTTGCCCGGGATGACGGGGTTGATGGGCGACGACGGCGGAAAAACGACCGGCGACGCGGCGACCGACGCTCCGCCGACGGGCGCAGACGGCGGGACCGACCAGGGTCCTTTCCCGCTCGGCGCCACGTGGGGGAACGACGCGGTGCACTTCCGCGTGCGCGCGGACCCGGCGACGGCCGTGGAGCTCGACGTGTACGCGAAGACGACGGGCGCCGACGAGGTCGCGCGCTTCGCGATGACGCGGAGCGGACCGACCGACCCGTGGGCCGCAGACGTGACGCACGCGGTGCTCGCCGCTGTGGGGAACACCGGCAACGTCGTGTACTACGGGTACCGCGCGTGGGGGCCGAACTGGACGAAGGACCCGACGTGGACCAAGGGCTCGAGCGCCGGGTTCGTCTCGGACGTCGACGCGCAGGGGAACCGGTTCGACCCGAACAAGCTGCTCATCGATCCGTACGCGCGCGAGATCTCGCACGACCCGCTGCAGCCGAACCAGCTCTCGACCACGCCCTACACGACGGGCACCTCGCGCGCCGTGGACACCGGGCAGATGGCGCCCAAGTCGATCGTGTGGGCGCCCGTGACGACGAGCACGGGGACGGTCCCGGCGCACCCCTTCCAGGACGACGTGATCTACGAGGTGCACGTCCGCGGGCTCACGATGAGCGACACGAGCGTCCCGACGGCCCTTCGCGGCACCTACGCTGGCGCGGCGACCAAGGCGGCGTCGCTCGCGGCGCTCGGCGTCACGACGATCGAGCTGCTCCCGATCCACGAGACGCAGAACGACACGAACGACGCCGCGCAGTCGGGAGCCAACTACTGGGGCTACTCGACGCTCGCCTACTTCGCGCCCGACCGGCGGTACGCCTCGGACAAGTCGCCCGGCGGCCCCACGAAGGAGTTCCGCGCGATGGTCGCGGCCTTCCACGCCGCGGGCATCAAGGTGTTCCTCGACGTCGTCTACAACCACACCGCCGAGGGCGGGCCGTCGAAGTCGAACGTGGGCACGGCGAAGATCTGGTCGATGCGCGGGCTCGACAACGCGGGCTACTACGAGCTCGCCGCCGACCACGCGTCGGCCGTGGACGACACGGGCACGGGGCAGAACGTGAACGCGGCCACCGAGGTCGTGCGCAACCTGGTGCTCGACTCGCTGCACTACTGGCGCGAGCAGATGGGCGTCGACGGCTTCCGGTTCGACGTGGCGCCCGTCCTCGGCAACACGTGCGCCTCGGTGTGCTTCACCTTCTCCGCGACCGATCCGGCGGGCATCCCGATGCGCGCGGCGACCGAGCTCGCCGGCGTGCCGCTCATCGCCGAGCCGTGGGGCACGGGCAACGGGACCTACCAGCTCGGGAGCTTCCCCACGGGCTGGTCGGAGTGGAACGGGCAGTTCCGCGACCAGATCCGCGCCGTGCAGAACGACCTGGGAACGATCGCGACGGCGCCGAGCACCGTCGCGTCGCGCGTGAGCGGCTCGCCCGACCTCTTCGACCACGGCGGGCGCGCGCCCTGGGCATCCATCGACTACGTCGACTGCCACGACGGCTTCACGCTGCACGACGAGTACGCGTACGACGCGCCGCAGAACAACCAGGCGTACCCGTGGGGACCGTCGGGCGGTGGAAGCACCACGAACGACTCGTGGGACCAGGGCGGCGCGGCGGCCGCGCAGGAGCAGGCGGCGCGCACGGGCATCGCCTTCGTCGCGCTCTCGGCGGGCGTGCCGATGTTCCAGGGCGGCGACGAGTTCCTCCGCACGCAGCAGGGCAACAACAACGCGTACAACCTCGACGACTCGGCCATGTGGCTCGACCCGACGCTCGCCACCACGAACGCGAGCTTCGTCTCCTGGACCGGGGCCGTCTTCGCGTTCCGCGCGGCGCACCCGGCGCTGCGTCCCGCGAAGTTCTGGACGGGCAAGGACAACGACGGCAACGGTCTGCGCGACGTGAGCTTCCTCGACACGACGGGCGCCGCCGCGAGCGCGGCCTACATGGCCGGTACGAACAACCACTTCCTCGCGTGGCGCATCGACGGCGCCGAGGGCGGCGAGACGAGCGTGCGCTCCATCTACGTCGCCTACGACGGCTGGACGAGCGATCTCGCCGCCACCGTTCCGGCCGCGGGCACCGGCACTTCCTGGTGGATCGCCGGCGACAGCGCGAGCGGTAGCTTCGCCGCGCCCGGCCACGAGACGGCGCTCGGCGCCGCCTCCGTGACCGTCAAGGCGCGATCAATCGCAGTTCTCGTCGAGCGCTAGTCGCGACCTAGCGGCCGCGGATGCGCCTGCGCATGATGCCGGCGGCGAGACCGCCGAGGCCGAGGCACAGAAGCCCGCCGGAGATCGGCGGCGCGTTCGGCGACATGTCGCACGACGCGGACGCCTGCCCTTGCGCCTCGGCGGTGCAGGTCCCGCCTTCGCAGCCAGCGCTGGCGGAGCCGGACACCGTGACGTTGAAGAGCGACTCGATCTGGTTGACGCAGCTCTGGACGTCGCTGGCGTTGATCCACTGGCCGTTGCAGAAGACCGCGCCGGATGGCGCCGTGCACTGCGCCTGACAGCCGCCGCTGAGCATCGACTGGCAGCTCGCCGACGCGCTGCCCTCGCAGTTCACGTAGCAATTGAGGTTCGCCTGGGCGTTGCAGCTGCCCTGGCAGCTCGCCTGGCACTTGGCGTCGCAAGTTGCCGACGGCGGGGTCGCCATGCACTGCGCGTTGCAGTTCGTGCCGCAACTCTCCTTGCACGACGCGGTGCACTGGCCCATGCAATCGCCCATGTTGCCGCTCGACATGCACTGGCCCATGCAACTGGCCGAGCAGTTCCCCTCGCAGCTCGTTTCGCACGAACCCTGACAGCTGAAGCTCCCCGGGTTCCCCGAGCAGCTCCCCGTGCAACTGCCCATGCAGCTGCCAGTGCACGAGGCCGTGGCCGTCGCCGTGCACATTCCGGAGCACATCGCGTTGAGTTGCGCCGAGCACGCGACCTCGAACTCGACGGGCTGGCAGTCGGCCGTACAGCCGCCCATCGTCTCGACCTTGCAGTCGACCTGGCCGGCCGATTCGACCGCGTCCCCGCATGCGGAGAGCACGTCGGCCCTCGCGCTCCCGGCGA
>DATJYG010000099.1:0-5208 GCA_035499695.1 Polyangiaceae bacterium | reverse complement strand
TTGATCCCCAGCTCGATGCAGGTCCAGGTGTTCGTGACGATGAACTGGGTCGTCGAGGTCTTCTCGTAGTCGGCGCCGCTGTTGGACTGGCCGGCGATGAAGTCGCCGACGTTGTCGATTCCCATGCCTCCCGAGGCGCTCTGGCCGTTGGCGCTCGATGGGGCGGTGATGATGACCGTGTTGTCCGTCCCGGGGATGAAATTCTGGAAGTAGACCCAGGCCCGGAAGTACATCGGCGTCGAGGAGAAGATGGAGGACTGCTTCGTCTTGAGGAAGCAGGTCACGTAGGACGAGTTGCCCAGCTGTTGCATCGCGACGTGCAGCGCGTGAGAGCCCGTGTGAGCCACGCTGCCGACGCTCATGGAGTTCGGCGACGCGCAGTCCGGCGACTCCCACTTCGTCGTCGTGTCGATCGACCCGCTCTCGAACCCGTCGCACAAGAGGAAGTTGCCCGGGCAGTCCGTCCCCGTGTTCACGCAGGTGCCGCCGCCGGTGCACGTCATGCCGCTGCCGCACGAGACCGGGCTGCCCCACTGGCCGCACTGACTGCACGTCTGCACGCCGTTGCCCGAGCACTGGTGCGCCCCAGGAGTGCACACCGGCGTCGACGTGCACGAGCAGGCGCCCCACGCGCAGCTCGAGCTGCACGTCTCGGTCCCGTACATGTTGCACTGCATGGTCGCTTGCGGCGTGCAGGTGCCCTGTCCGTTGCAGCTGCCGCTCGACTTCCAGTTGCCGGTCGAATCGCACGTCTGCGTGTCGGTGCCGCACTTGCCGCACGACACGGGGTCCGTCTGACCGGGGGCGCACACGCCGTTGCACGCGCCGTTGATGCACGTCTGGTTCGGGCAGGACGAGGTCGTCTGCCACATGCCGCTCGTGTCGCAGGTCTGCGCGCTGTTGCCGGAGCACTGCTTCTGCCCCGGGTTGCACGATCCGCTGCACATCCCGCCGACGCACGTGCCGCTCCCGCACGCCACCGGGCTCCCGTATTGCCCGCACGCATCGCACGTCTCGACGCCACCCGACGCGCATTGCGCCTGCCCCGGGGTGCACGCCGGCGTCGACGGGCACGAGCACGTGCCCCAGGAGCAGCTCGCGGTGCAGGTCTGCGTGCCGTAGGTGTTGCACCCCTGCGTGGTCGTCGGGGCGCACGCGCCCTCTCCGGAGCACTTGCCGCTGCTCTGCCAGCTGCCGCTCGACGTGCACGTCTGCGTGTCCATCCCGCAGTTGCCGCACGGCACGGGGTGCGTCTGGCTCGGAGCGCACATGCCGACGCACGCTCCGGCGAGGCAGGTCTGGTCCACGCATGCCTGGGGCGCGGCCCACATCCCGTCGCCTCCGCAGGTCTGCACTCCGTTGCCCGAGCAACGGATCTGCCCCGGCGTGCAGCTGCCCCCGTCGACCGGTGAGCTCGTGTCGCCCCTGGCGTCGCCGCCGCTGCCGCTCCCGCTGCTGCTCCCGCTCCCATCCATCGTCGCGTCGCCCGACGGCTGCGACTCGTCCGACGCGTCCGGCGAACCAGTCAGCGCGAGGTCCTCGATGCCGGCGATCGATGCACACCCCACCGCCACCGGACCGATCAGGCCCAGAACGACGGCGATGCGGGCCCCAGTCCGCATGAGCCTAAGCGTACGCTGACGTCGTGCGACCTTCCACGCTAAGCTGGGATTCATGAGCGAGTTCGCGCTGAAGACGGCGCTTCCGGCCTATCTCCGGGAGGAGCAGAACCGGATAGAGAAGCTCGCCGCGGGCGCGGGGCTCGACTTCTTCCCCACGGTCTTCGAGATCCTCACGTACGACCAGATGAACGAGATCGCGGCGTACGGCGGCTTCCCGAACCGCTACCCGCACTGGCGCTTCGGCATGGAGTACGAGCGCCTGGCCAAGAGCTACGAGTACGGCCTCTCGAAGATCTACGAGATGGTCATCAACAACAACCCGGCGTACGCGTACCTGCTCGAAGGCAACTCGCTCGTCGATCAGAAGCTCGTCATGGCGCACGTTTATGGCCACGTCGACTTCTTCAAGAACAACTACTGCTTCCGCTCGAGCGACCTCGATACGGGCGGGCGCACGGTCGACCCGGTCAAGCGCCCGTCGTCCTACGATCCGAACCGCCGCTGGATCGACAAGATGGCCAACCATGGTGCGCGCCTGCGCCGCGTCGTGTCGCGCCACGGGATCAACCGCGTCGAGGAGTACCTCGATCACTGTCTGAGCCTCGAGAACCTCGTCGACCTGCACGCGCCCTTCAGCGGGCGGCGCCCCAAGCGCGTCGAGGAGGACGACGAGCCGAGCGCGCCGGAGATCCCGCGCCTGCGCGCGAAGGACTACATGGAGAGCTTCATCAACCCCGAGGAGTACCTCGAGGAGCAGCGCAAGAAGCTCGAGGCCGAGAAGGAGAAGAGCAAGAAGTTCCCCGAGCACGCCGAGCGCGACGTGCTGCACTTCCTGCTCGAGCACGCGCCGCTCGAGCGCTGGGAGCGCGACGTCCTCGAGGTAGTGCGCGAGGAGGCCTACTACTTCGCACCCCAGTGGCAGACGAAGGTGATGAACGAGGGCTGGGCCTCGTACTGGCACTCGAAGCTGATGACCGAGAAGATCCTCGATGCGTCGGAGATCATCGACTACGCCGACCACAACGCGGGCGTGCTGGCGACGAGCGGCGGGCGGCTCAATCCGTACAAGCTGGGCGTCGAGCTCTATCGGAACATCGAGGAGCGCTGGGACAAGGGCCAGTTCGGCAAGGAGTGGGAGGACTGCGACGACCTCGAGGCGAAGAAGAACTGGAACCTCCGCCTGGGCCTCGGCAAGAAGAAGATCTTCGAGGTGCGCGCCCTCTACAACGACGTCACCTTCATCGACGAGTTCCTCACGCCGGACTTCGTGCGCGAGCACAAGCTCTTCAGCTTCGCGTGGTCCAACCGCAACGAGCGGTTCGAGATCGAGTCGCGCGAGTTCAAGTCGGTGAAGGAGAAGCTTCTCTTCCAGATGACCAACGGGGGCAACCCGTTCATCTACGTCGAGGACGCCAACTACGACAACCGCGGGGAGCTGCTCCTGCGCCACGATCACCAGGGGCTCGATCTGCGGCAGGACTACGCGAAGGAAGTCATGCGCAGCGTGCTCCGCATCTGGAAGCGCCCGGTGAACGTGATGACCGTGTCCGAGGGCAAACCCGTGATGCTCCGGTACGACGGCAAGGAGCACACGACGCGGCACCTGCGGTCGTGAGCGCGGCCATGGGGCAGTTCACGCGCGAGCCGGACCACTGGCTCCGGAAGCTGACGCCCGACGAGTGGATACGGGCCGCGATGACCGAGCTCCGGAGGGCCGAGGCTGCCTATGCGAGCGGTGACGGACGCGGCGGGTCGGCCGGCGTCAAGCGCGCGGCGGGGATGGCGCTCAACGCCGCGCTCATCGTGGAGCCCGACGAGAAGTGGGGGCGGTCGTACGTCGACCACGTGAAGGCGCTTGCGGCGGACGCCCGCGTGCCCCAAGCAGTCAGGGACGCGTGCCGCCTGGTGCTCGAGGCCAAGGGGCCGAGCGGAGGCGTGGTGAGCTTGAGAACCCCGCGTGCGAACGAGGCGGTCGTGGATGCGGCGAAGGACGTGATCGCGCACGCGTACGCCGTGGTGAAGAGGCATGAGAAGGCGTGAGCTCGCGCTGCTGCTGGCGCTGACGGCATGCGGTGCCGGAGCGAGCCAGGTCGCGTCGAGCACGTCTCCGGCGCCGACTTCGGCGCCGTCGCAGACACCCCCTCCGTCGCTGACGCCGTCGCAGACGCCGACCCTGTCGCAGACGCCGTCGCCGCCTCCCTCACCGCCTCCGCCTCCCGACTCCACGGCCACCGCTCCCCTTCCCCCACCGAAGCCGGCGACGATCCGCCTCGGCGAGGGAGAACTCGCTGCCGGGGACGACGCCTTCGAGAAAGGCGATCTCGTCGCCGCTCAGAAGCACTACGGCGCTGCACCGGCCGGCGTCCCTCGCACCGTGGGCCTCGCGCGCGTGCGGATCGCACGCGTCGACGTGCCGCTCGACTACTCCGCCGCCAAGGGGAACGCCGACGTGACGGCCGCCTCGGCCGACCTCGCACGAGCGAGCAAGACGGCTCCCGCGTTCGGCCCTGCGTTCGTCGAGCTCGGTAGAGCCCGGTTGCTCCTCGGCGACGCCCCGGGCGCGCTCGACGCGCTCCGCAAGGGCACGCAGCTGCTCCCTGACGAAGCCGAGGCGCACTCCCAGCTCGGCATCGCGTTCCTCGCCACGGGTCACGCGGCCGACGCCGTCCGCGAGTTCCAGCGTGCGGTCGATCTCGACCCGGGAAGCCCCGCGCGCCACGGCAACCTCGGGACGGCCCTCATGATGACCGGGCGCACCAAGGAGGCGATCGCCGAGTACGAGACGCGCGCCCGCATCGACGACGGCGACGCACGCGCGCACTCCGATCTGGGCACTGCGCTCCTGGGAACGCAGGATCTCGAACGCGCGCTCACGGAGTTGCAGCGCGCGGTGCAGCTCGATCCCTCGCGCGCCACGTTCCACTCGAACCTCGGCTACGCCCTGCAGCAAGCGGGGCGCATGGACCGAGCGGTCGCCGAGTACCACGAGGCGCTGCGTCTCGATCCGAAGCTCGTGAGCGCGTGGATCAATCTCGCCACCGCGCTTTCGCGCGATCCGAAGACGAGGCCGCAGGCGCGCGCCGCGCTGGAACGCGCGCGACAGCTTTCGCCCGACGATCCACGGGTCAAGGCGAACCTCGAAGAGCTCGATGCGCTCGAGAAGGGGGTTGACCAACCCCAGCGCTCCCCCTAGCGTACGGCGCTGCCACAGCGTGCAAGCACCGGCGCTGATCGAGAAATGAGCATCAGCAGGTCCCGATCGCCGCGACGGCAAGCGGCAACGGGCGCGTTAGAAGTGGAGGCATTCCGATGGCTGTGGGACGAGTGAAGTGGTTCAACGACGAGAAGGGCTGGGGGTTCATCAAGCAGGACGCGGGCCCTGACGTCTTCGTGCACTACTCTCAGATTCAGGGGGAGGGTCGGCGCCGCCTCTACGAGGACGAGATCGTGGAGTTCGAGATCAAGGAGGGGCCGAAGGGGCTGCAGGCGATCAACGTCCTGCGCCAGAACGGAGCCGCGCCGGCGAGCTGATCGTTCGCCAGCCTGCCGGTTGGGGCCGGGGCCCCAACCGACACACATGATCGTC
>DATJYG010000098.1:0-32792 GCA_035499695.1 Polyangiaceae bacterium | reverse complement strand
GCGGGGTGGCTGGGGGCGCTCGCGAGCGGGGACAGGCTGCTGGCGTTCGCGGTCGCCTTCTTCCTCGCGTATCGCCCGCTGCGCGAGCTCGCGGACGCGCGGCTCGCCCTCGCGCGCGCCGACGGAGCCTTCACGGAGCTGAGGGGCGTCATCGACGACGCGAAGCGGGAGCAGCCGGCGGGCATCAGCGAGGAGCCGAGAGACTGGGCGCCGGGTGCGCTCGAGATCCGCGGCCTTCGCTTGCAGCGAGGCACGAGCGCGCCGCTGTCCCTGCGCGCGGAGCCGGGATCGGTCGTCGCCATCGCCGGGCCGACAGGCGCGGGAAAGACGACGCTCCTGCGGACGCTGCTCGGGCTGGAGTCGCCCGCAGCCGGCGACGTGCTCTACGCAGGCGAGCGGCTCGGCGACGCACCCGCCGGACCCGCCGCGCGGCCCTTCGCGTGGGTGCCGCAGGAAGCGCCGCTGCTCGCGGACACGCTGCAGGGGAACGTGCAGCTCGGGGCGCGCGACGCCGACCCGGTCGAGGCGCTCGCGCCTCTCGGCGCCGCGCACCTCGTCGGCGAGCTGGAGGACGCGCGACTCGGCGCGGGGGGCCGGCCCGTGTCGGGCGGCGAGCGTCAGTGGATATCGCTGGCGCGTGCGATCGCGACGCGCCAGCCGGTGCTCCTGCTCGACGAGCCGACGAGCGGTCTCGACGCGCAGTCGCAGCGGCGCGTGCTCGAGGCGATCGCGCGCCTGCGCGGCCGGCGCACGGTGCTCATCGTGACCCATCGGCCGGAGCCGCTCGGGATCGCAGACGTGGTCGTGCGGCTGGAGGCGGCGTGAGGCCCGTCGCGCTGCTCGTGGTGCTCGTCGGATGCGGCGGCGCCGCGCAGCGCGTGCCCAAGCCTCCGCCGGTGGCCGAGATCCCGGTGGCGCCCGCGGCGCGCGGCGCTCCCGTGTCGGGCCGCACCGTGCCGGGGAAGCCGTCTCCGCCCGGTGCGGTGCTGCCTCCGCCACCCGCCTCGGTCGACGGGTGCCCCGCCGACATGGCGGCCGTCGCGTCCTTCTGCATCGACCGCTACGAGGCGCCCAACGAGAAGGGAGAGCTCCCGTACGCGCTGCAGACCGCGTACGACGGCGAGGCCTGGTGCAAGGCGCGCGGCAAGCGGCTCTGCACCGAGGACGAATGGGTCCGCGCCTGCGCCGGCCCGCAGGGGCACCCCTATCCCTACGGCGACACGTTCCGGCCGGACGTCTGCAACGACGACAAGGGCTGGAAGGAAGTCTCGTGGAAGAACCTGTCCAAGTGGCCCCGGGACGCGGCGCTCGACGAGGCCACGCACCTCTACCAGGCCGACATGAGCGGCGCGCGCGCCGAGTGCGTGTCCGCCGAGGGCGTCTACGATCTCGCCGGCAACGTGGCCGAATGGGTGCGTCGCGCCGGGCCGCCTCCCCACCCCGGCTACGACCACGTGCTCAAGGGCTGCTACTGGGCCGGCTGCTACCACAACCCGCATCCCAACTGCACTTTCCACAACGGCGCGCACCCGGGGACCTTCCGCACCTACGAGGCCGGCTTCCGCTGCTGCAAGCCTCGCACGGGCACGGGTAACTGAGTTACCTTCGCGCCGTGAGCGTGCGTCTCGGTCTCGCCGCGGTGCTCGTGGGGGTCGCCGGTTGCGGCGCGCCCTCCGCGCCTCCGGTGCAGTCGCCGCCCGTGGTCGCCGAGACGCCGCAAGCGCCGTCGGCGGAGCTGCCGCCCACCGCGCAGCCGGACGTCGACCTGCGCGAGCCGGGGGCGGCCATCGTGCACGGGTCGACGCGCGTGGCGTTCGACGGCATCGCCGAGGGGCTCGCGTGGCCGGCGCTCGACAAGGCGCTGGGGCCGCGCAAGGCGGGCGACGTGCTCACCGTGCAGGTGGCTCGCGCCCTGCCGACGATCGAGCTGCTGCGTGCGGCGTGGACGCTGCGGCAGGCGGACCTGCGCGTGCAGTCGCAGGACGCGACAGGCGACACCCACGTCGTCGTGCTCAGCGCGCGACGGGACGGCGCTGCGCCCGCGGGGGGGTGTCACCTGGCGGTGTTCCTGCGGCCGGACGGGTCGCTGCGTGTCGCGTCGCCGGGCGGGCCCGTGTCGCTCTCGGGGGACGACCCTCCGGCGAGTCTGGCCCGCTCGCTCGAGGAGGCCCGCCGCACCTGCGCCATCCGCTACGTCGCCTTCGGCGCCGAGTCGGACGCCTCGCCCTGGGGCCCCGTGTTCGACGTGATCCGCGCCGTCGATCGGGCCAAGTCCGCCGGCGACACGCGCTACGTCCTCGGCCAGGCGATGCACACGTCAGCGCAGGCTCAGTAGCGGCACGATCGGCCCGGGCTCGACGCGCACGTCGCGCGCGCGCAGGGCGTCGCCGTCGAGCACGTAGCTCGCGTCCGGCTCGTCGAAGTGCACGCGCAGCGTGCGCGCCATGGCGTCGACCGCCGTGTGCCCCGCGCTGCGCATCGGCCGCCCCGAGAGCACGCGCGGCACCTGCGTCGCGAGCCCGCGCGGCGACAGGGTGCTCGCGACGACGTGGAAGCGGTCGAACGACTCGCCCGCGCGATACGTGGCCCGCACGCCGAGCCCCACGTCGCGCACGACGCTCGCGAGCACGAGGCTCCACGCGCGCGCCGGCTGCTCGTCCCCGTCGACCTCGACGCCGCACGCGACGGGCGCGAGCACCCGGCGCGCCAGCGGCCGTCCCACCAGCGAGCCGAAGAAGACCCGGCCCGCCAGCCTCGCAGCCGCACCGATGCCCTGGCTCGGCGCCGCGTCGTACTCGTCGAAGAAGTGCGCCACGAGGCCGGCGCCGAAGATGAATCCGACGCGGTCGCCCCCGGCGTCGTCGCGCACGTGGAGGCTGGGCACGTCGCGCGCGCGCGCCGTCCCGTCGCACACGGCGCGCAGCAGGCGCTCGCCCCACGAGGCGGAGCTCGAGGCGCCCGCGAGGTTGCGCGCGACCGTGCTCACCGTGCCGCCCGGCGCGAAGGCCACGCGCGGCAGGCGCCCGCCGCATGCCCGGGCCAGGGCCGACACGCCTCCCATGTGCGATCCGTCGCCGCCCGCGAGCACCACCGCATCGGTCCCGCGGTCGGCGATCTCGCGCGCCACCTGGTCGAGCTCCTCCAGGCTGCGGGTCTCGTGCAGGCGCGCGCCGCCTCGCTCGGCGGCGGCCACGAGTCGCGCGCGCAGCGGGCTGTCCTCGCCGAGCCTGCGGGCCGTGCGGTTGACGACGAGGTCGACGGTCACCGGTAGCCTGTGCCATTAACACGTCCGATGGTCGGCCGCGCTTTCATCGTGTCGATCCTGCTCGCGGGCTGCGCGTCCTCGCCGGCGATGAAGGCCGCCGAGAGCGGCGATCGGGCCACGCTGGGCAGCGTGCTCGCGACGCGCGAGAAGCGCGGGGACGTCTCGAACGACGAGGCGGCGTCGCTCGCGCACGCCGTGGCCGATCGCGACCTGCGCGCCGGCGGAACGACGCCGGAGCAGACGCTGGCTCTCGTGCGGGACGCGCGCCCGTGCGCGCGCGAGCTCGACTCGGCGCTGGCGGCCCGCATGCGCGTGCACGACGAGGCCGGCGCGCTCGCGGCGCTGGCGCGCATCGACGGGCAGGGGCTCGACCTGGACGACGCGCGCGATTACGCGGGCGATCCCGATGGGGCGTGGCGCGCGGTCGGCGCGCGGGGGCTCGTGAGGAGCGAGGACCGCGACACGAGGCTGCGCGTCCTCGTCGATCCCGATCCGCGCGTGCGCCGGCAGGCGGCGGTCGCGGCGCGAGACGACGCCGACCCGAACGACCTCGGGGTCCTCGCGGAGGCCGCGCGCGTCGACCCCGATCCGATGGTGCGCACCGAGGCCGTGCGCGCCATCGCGGTGCTCGCGCCGCTTCCCCGGGGAGAGGTGGCCGACGTCCTGCGCGACCTGTGGTCGGACGCCGACGACGGCCTGCGCGAGGACATCGCGATTGCATGGGCGAGCCCGCGCGTGTGGGACTCGGGCGGGAGCGAGGCGCTCCGGGTGCTCGCGGCGAGCGGGCACGGCCCGGGCGTGATCGAGGGTGCGGCGGCCGTGCTGCGCACCGAGAACCTCGGCGGCGACGTCGTCATCGCCGCCATCGCGCAGCTCGAGCGCGCCATCGCGGAGGGCCCGCGCGCGCGCCGGCTCCAGGCCATCGCAGAGGCGCCTCTCGGCCGCCCGGAGCTGCGCACGGCGCTCGCCGCGGCGGCCGACGCTGAGGACCTCGAGGTCCGCGTGGCGGCGCTCGCGCGGCTCGCCGAGGCGAAGCAGCCGGACGCCATCGCGAAGCTCGAGGCGCTGGCGACCCCGGGCTCGCCGGTCGCCGTGCGCGCCCGCTTCGCCCTCGCCGAGCTGGGGGACCGGCGCATCCAGGCGTGGATCGAGCAGGACCTCGCGTCGGCGGACGCCGACGATCGCCTCTCGGCCGTCACGTCGCTCGCCGCCCTCGGCGTGTCGGGGCGCGGCGCACCGGTGCTCGCGGACGCGGACCCCCACGTCCGCGTCCGTGCCGCCTGCACCATCCTGATGGCCGCGCGTCGAGAGTGACGCGCCGCCACCTCAGAAGAGCGGGATCCCCAGCAGCGCCTTGCCCATGAAGTCGCGGAGCTGATCCACCGTCGGCGCCATCACGGCGCCGGCGTGCGCGTCGCGGAAGAAGCGCTCGATGCCCGTGTGCCTCGAGAACGCCGCGCCGCCGCACGTGCGCATCGCGTCCGACGTCACGCGGATGGCCGTCTCGTTCGCCGCCGCCTTGCTCTCGAGCACGCGCAGCATCGTGAGCGGCCCCGGGCTCTCCAGGTTCGCCACCACGTCGGACACGCGCGCCGCCAGGCCGTCCGTGTCGATCTGCATCTGCGCGAGCTGCGCCCGCAGGTTCGGCAGCGCCTCGCCGAGGGAGACCTTGTTCATGTGCTCGAAGTGGCTCGACTTGAGGTGCGACACCGTCGCGCCCACCGCCGCGCGGCAGATCCCGAGCCCCACGGCCGCCTGCCCCAGGTTGAACCAGGGCAGCACCACCTCGAGCATCGCCTTGAAGCCCTCGCCGTCCGGCGTGAGGCGCATGTCGTCGGCCACCTCGGCAGCCTCGAGCGTCATCGGCGCCGACGCGTTCGCGCGCAGGCCCATGCCGTCCCACGGGCCGGACACCTTCACCCCCGGCGCGCCCTTCTTCACGGCGTACAGCGTCGTGTCGGTCGGCCCCTTCGCGTCCGGCTGCAGGGCCGAGACCACGTAGCTGTCCGCGTGGTCCGCGCTCGTCACCCACGACTTGAGCGCGCTGATGCGCACGCCCGAGCCCGCGCGCTGCGCCTTCGAGATGGGCGCCCAGAAGTGGCTGCGCGACCCCTTCTCGCTGAACGCGAGCGTCGTCAGGTGCTTGCCGGCGCCGATGTCGCGCAGCACCGCCTTCGCCGCCGGCGACTTGGCGCCCGTGACGAAGCACATCGTGCCGCTGACGTGCATCATGTACACCATCGCGACCGACGCATCGGCCTCCGCCAGCGTCGCCGTCACGTCGGCGAACGCGCGCGGCCCGAGCCCCGCGCCTCCCGACTCGACCGGCACGACCAGCCCGAGCAGCCCGGCGCTTCCGAGGGCCGCCACGGCTTCCTTCGAGAAGCTCCCCTCCTTGTCGTTCTTCGCCGCCGCCGGAGCGAGCGTCTTCTCCGCGATGTCCCTGGCCCTCTGGATCGCATCGGCCGTCTGCATGGCTTCCTCCTCGTCTTGGGGGCGCCGACTGTACGCTCGGCCGGGGCCGATGGTAAGCCTCGCCCGGTGACCGAGCGGGCGGCGGGTTTCTCGGTGCGCGTGAGCGGGTCGACGGATGGGTCGGCCACGGCGTTCGTCCGCAAGCACCGCTTCGTCGTGGGGTCGCCCGTCACGTTCGACGAGCAGGCCCACCACGTCTCGGCCGTCGAGTACCTCCTGGGCGCGTTCGGTGCCGATCTCGTGACGGGCCTGCTCGCGGCGGCACGCGCGCGTCACATCGAGGTGGATCACGCCGAGGCGCTGGTCCGAGCCGAGCTCGACGACGAGCTCGCTGCCGTCGGGGTCGTCGGCGCGACCGGGAGCCCCGGCCTCGCTCGCCTGCAGGTGAAGGTGTACGCGAGCAGCGTTGCCCAGGAGGAAACGATCATGGCGCTCTGGAAAGGGGTGCTGGAGAGATCTCCGCTGGTACGTACGCTGGAGCGCGTCGTGCGCCTCGAGCTCGTTCTCGAGATGAGCCCCTGACCGAATCGAAGGAAGCAGACCATGGAGAAGCCGATCATCGTAGGCGCCGTCATCTACGACCCGAAGGTCACGGTCATCTGGAAGATCATCGGCGACTTCTTCTCGTCGAAGAAGTGCCCCATCGAGCTCGTTTACTACTCGACCTACGAGCTGCAGGTGGACGGCCTGGCCAAGGGCCACCTCGACGTCGCGTGGAACTCGCCGCTCGCCTGGATCGACGCGCAGCGGCGGCTCGCGGGCAAGTGCCGCGCGATCGCCATGCGCGACACCGATCGCGACCGGGTGTCGCACTTCGTGGCGCACGCGCAGCGCGGGCCGGCGTCGCTCGGGGAGCTGCGCGGCAAGACCGTGGCGTTCGGCGCCAAGGACTCGCCGCAGGCGACGCTCATCCCCATCGAGCAGCTCTTGCGCACGGGCCTCGAGGCGGGCAAGGACTTCGAGGTGCGCCGCTTCGACGTGAAGGTCGGCCTGCACGGAGACCACGTCGGCGGAGAGCGCGACGCGCTCGCGTGCATGATGCGCGGGGACGCGGCGGCCAGCGTGATGCTCGACCTCAACTGGGACACCTGGACGCGCGACGGCACGATCAACGCGAACGAGTACCGCATCATCGGCTCGACCGGCCGCTTCGACCACTGCAACTTCACGGTGCGCGAAGACTTCGCGGCCGACCGCGAGAAGCGCTTCGAGCAGGCGCTCTTCTCGATGAAATACTCCGACCCGTCGCACCGCGAGATGATGGACCTCGAGGGCCTCAAGGCCTGGGAGCCCGGGCGCACCAGCGGCTACGAGCTGCTCTCCGCGGCGTGCGAGCACCAGCGCTACTTCTCGAGCGCGTCGTGAAGCTCCCGCCGCTGCCGGTCACGACGGTCGGGAGCTGGCCGCGTCCGCCGGAGCTCCTCCGCGCGCAGCGCGACAAGCACGCGGGCCGGCTCTCGGAGGCGGAGTTCGACGCGCTCGCCGATCGCGCGGTGATCGACGTCCTGCGCCTGCAGGACGAAGCGGGCGTCGACGTCGTGACCGACGGCGAGCAGCGGCGCGACAACTTCTACTCGTTCGTGGCCGACAAGCTCTCCGGCGTGCGGCTGATGACGCTCGCCGAGATGCTCGACATCGTCGAGGACAAGGTGTCCTTCGAGCGCATCCTGCAGACGCTCGACGTGCCGGCGTACGCGATCAAGAACCCCACGGCGGTGGGGCGCATCTCCCGGCGCAAGCCGCTGGCGGTCGACGAGCTGCGCTTCGTGAAGAAGCACACCGACAAGCCGGTGAAGGTCCCGCTTCCGGGCCCGTACCTGCTGACGCGCGCGATGTTCGTCCGCGAGGCGACAGCCACCGCGTACGAGACGAAGGAGGACCTCGCCGAGGACGTCGTGAAGCTCCTTCGCGACGAGATGCGCGAGCTCGTCGACGCCGGCGCCGACTTCATCCAGCTCGACGAGCCCGTGCTGACGGAGCTCGTCTTCACGCAGGGCCAGACGCGCACCTTCATGTGCGCCGCGCTGGCGGCGACGAAGGATCCGACAGCGGAGCTCGAGCTCGCCGTGTCGCTCCTGAACCGCGTGCTCGAGGGATTCGACGGCGTGCGCACGGGGCTGCACGTGTGCCGAGGCAACTGGAGCCGCGACGAGTCGACGCTGCTCCGCGGGAGCTATCACCCGCTGCAGCCGGTGTTCGACCGCATCCCGGTGCGCCAGCTCGTTCTCGAGTACGCGACCGAGCGCGCCGGCGATCTCGTGCCGTTCCGCGCGAAGGAGCTGGGGCTCGGCGTGGTCAACCCGCGCACGAGCGACATCGAAACCGTGCCCCAGGTGCGCGCCTCGATCGCGCGCGCCCTGCACGATCGCCCGGCCGACACGGTCTTCCTGAACCCCGACTGCGGCTTCGGCACCTTCTCGAACCGCCCCGTCAACGCGACCGACGTGGCCTTCCGCAAGATGAAGGTCATCGTCCAGGCCGCGCAGCTGATGCGCTAGCTCGAGGGACCGCCCGGTACACGCGGGACCGAGCCCGGTACGTGCGGTACCCGGCCCGGTACACGTCGTACCGAGCACGGTACCGCTCGTACCGACCGGTCCCGACCCGACCGCCGGCCAGTGCGACGCGTCCGGCGAGTCGAATCCGACGGTCTGGAGCCGGCGTCCGAGGCGACGAGGGGCGATCTCGCGCGTTCGGCGCGGTTCCCCCGGCGCGAAGGGTCCTCTTCCGCCCGTACTGCACGCTGGCCCGATCGAGGAGAGGCCGGTCCCGGCTCGGGGAGGGTCGGTCCCGCGTGTACCGGGCTCGGTACCGCTCGTACCGGCCGGTCCCACGAAAAAAGATCGCCCCGTTTCTCGATGCGCGGCGCGCACTTCCGAAAAATCGACCGCGTCGCGCCGGGGCGCGCGTCCGTTTTCGGCTTCTCGATGCACTGGGAGAGTGAAGGGAGAAACATCATGGCCAGAGACACCAAGCAGTCCACCGTCACCGCCGATGCGTCGCTCAAGGAGGGCATCGACCAGAAGTACCCCGGCGTCACCTGGGTCTCGCAGGGGCAGCCCTACACGACCGCGCAGATCGACGCCCTGCTCGACAAGCGCATCGCCGCGAACAAGGAGTCGGACCAGAAGCATGCCGACTGGCTCGCGTCGTGCGCCGCCGCCAAGCTCGTGATGCAAGAGACATCGCCCGTCATCCGCTCGGTCGAGCAGCGCATCCGTGCCGAGGTCGGCAGCGACCCGGCCGGCCTCGCGACCTTCGGCCTCAAGCCCCTCAAGAAGGGCAAGCGTACGGCTCAGTCGAAGGCGCAGGCCGCGGAGAAAGCCGTGGCCACCCGCAAGCGCAACGGTACGGGAGGAGCCGCCGAATCGCCCGCGCCGCCCGTCACAATCGGGAAGCAATGAGGGGAAAGGCCCGGCCGGAGTCGTTGACCGGCCGGGCCCATTCTTCTACGACTGGCGGGCGAAATGCGCCCCCTCCTTCTAACGCTGGGTCTCGGTGCCGCCCTCTCTCTGGCGAGCACCGGTTGCATCAAGTCCGCCCTCACCAACGGCCAGATCTCGGCGACGCGCGAGGCGTCGTCGGCCCTCGACACCATCGGGGACTACGAGATGGCCGGAGGCGCCGCGCGCGCGGGCCTCGTGCAGTTCGAGGGCATGCACGTGCTCGCTCCGAGCAACTCGGACGCGCTCTTCATGCTCACCAAGGGGTGGGTCGGCTACGGCTTCGGCTTCGTCGAGGACGAGATGGAGGCCGCCGAGGACGCGGGGGACGACGATCTCGCCGACTACCACCGCAAGCGCGCGCGCATGGCGTACGACCGCGCCGTCTTCTACGGGCTGCAGCTCCTGGCGCAGAACGCCGACGGCTTCGAGCAGGCGAAGAAGACCGAGCAGTCCCTCGTGAAGTGGCTCTCGGACAACTTCAGCGGCAAGGACGACGCCGAGAACCTCTTCTGGACCGGCTACGGCTGGATGGCGCGCGTGAACGTCATGAAGGGGGACGACACCGAGGGCCCCGGGTTCATCGCGGAGCTCTACGTCGGCGTCTCCATGGTGGAGCGCGCGATGGCCATCGACCCGAGCATCGAGCACTACTCGGGGCTCGTCGCCCTCGCCGCGTACCACGCGCGCACGGGGATGGCCGAGCTGGACCAGGCCAAGCAGCTGTTCGACACGGCCGTCGCCAAGACCGAGGGCAAGAACCTGATGGTCCTCCTGAATTACGGGACCAAGTACGCCTGCATGAAGGGCGACGGGGCGCTCTACCAGGACATGCTGAACAAGGTCCTGCAGGCCCCGGACCCCGATCCTTACCAGCGCCTCACGAACGCCATCGCCAAGCGGCGCGCCAAGCGCTGGCTCGGGAAGAGGCGCGTGAAGGACGCGTGCGGAATCGACCTGACCCAGGCCAAGTGATAGGAACAAGCACCATGCTCCGGAAGCTCTTTGCCGCCGCCGCCATCGCCGCAGTCGCCGTCTTCGCCACCCATGAAGCCGATGCCACCACGACGCTCAAGATCGGGACGCTCGCTCCGGGCGACTCGGCGTGGGGCAAGGAGTTCAAGAAGTGGGCGAAGGACGTCGCCAACGACACGGGCGGCGAGCTGGTCCTCGACTTCCAGTGGAACGGGCAGGCGGGCGACGAGGTGCTCATGGTGCAGAAGATGCGCTCCGGGCAGCTCGACGGAGCGGCCGTGACGTCGGTCGGCCTCGCGCAGACGGGCGTGACCGACGTGCTCGCGTTCCAGATGCCGGGCCTCTTCGCCAACTGGGGGAAGCTCGACGCCGCCCGCAACGCGATGAAGGCGGACTTCGACCAGATGTTCCAGGCCAAGGGCTTCACCATCCTCGGCTGGGGCGACGTCGGCGCGGCCAAGACGATGAGCATCGGCTTCCAGATCCACCACCCGACGGATCTGCAGGGCAAGGGCAACTACTTCCTCGCGGGCGACCCCATCGGGCCCAAGGTGTTCTCCACCATCGGCGGCATCACGGCGAAGGAAGTCACGGTGCCGGAGATCCTGCCGGGCCTCACGAACGGGTCGATCCAGGTGCTGACGGTGCCGCCGCTCGCGGCCGAGCAGCTGCAGTGGGCGTCGCGCGTGACGGACATCAACACGATGACCTCGGCGTTCGTCATCGGCGCCATCATCGTGTCGACCCCCAAGCTCCAGGGGCTGCCGGACAACCTGAAGAACGCGCTCAACACGCGCGGGGCCGAGACGGCGGACCGGCTGACCAGGTCGATCCGGAACCTGGACGCGCAGGCGTTCGCGCGGCTCAAGGCGAGCAAGAACGCCTACGAGCCGAACGACGCCGAGAAGGGCGAGTGGAAGGACGTGTTCGCCAAGGTGCGGGCGTCCCTGCGCGGCGCCGTCTTCTCGCCGGCGGTCTTCGACAAGGTGGTCGGGCTGGCCCAGTAGTCGGCCTGGCACCGTAAGCTCGGCTTTTTGGTACCCTCGTCGGCGGGATGGCCGACAAGAAAGACGCCGCGTCCCCGCTCGAGCGGGCGGACGCCGGCTGGCAACGCATCGAGGCGAAGCTGTGCGCGGCGGTCCTCGTCGCGGAGATTGCCTCGCTGACGCTCTGGATCTCGCTCAAGGGGCTCTCGGCGGACTTCCGCCCGGGGGAGAACGCGTCGGGGCTCGTGTACCGGTGCATCCTCTCCGCGGCCGTCCTGGGCGTCGTCACGCACCTGGCGACGCGCCGGCAGGTCGCGCGGGTGCACACCAACCTGACGACGGCGGCCGTGATCCTGGGGCTGATGCTGGGGCGCGCCTGGGTGCACGTGGGCGTCGCGTACTTCGGCAACGTCCTCAACTGGCTGCAGAACGCGTCGTCCCTGATGCTCATCGGGGGGCTGCGCGGGCTGGCGACCCGCCTGACGCTGTGGGTGGCGCTCCTCGGGGCGTCGCTCGCGACGTCGCGAGGGAAGCACATCCACGTGGACGTCCTGGTGCGCTACGTGCCCGTGAAGCTGCGGGTGCCGACGGCGCTCGCCGGGCAGATCGCGGCGGCCCTCGTGTGCTTCTTCGGGGCCATCGGGTTCTGCGACTACATCAGCATCTCGGTCTTCCGGGCGAACGCGACCGAGCCGTGCCCGGACGACAAGAACAAGTCGTGCGACACGACGCCGGGCGAGAAGGCCGCGGCGGTGGAGCACGCGCTGGGGCAAGACTTCTTCCTGCTCGGACGGCAGATGACGCTCGACCTGCGGTCCTTCCCGAAGGTGCTCGCGGGGACGCCCTACGACAAGTGGCTCACGGCGCCGGAGTGGAACGGGTGGCTCGACGGCGCGGACTGGAAGGCGCACTTCGACGCGAACGCGGTCGACGCGCTGCACATGGATCCTTCGCAGCCGAGCGCGACGCGCATGCCGCAGGTGGCGGTGCCGGGGACCGGCGAGGAAGCGCGCGGCCTGCTCGTGCGCGAGCTCGACTTCGTGTTCCCCTTCGGCCTCGCGATCATCGCGCTCAAGTTCCTGATGCGCATCGTGCTCATCCTGCAGGGGCGCATCGACGTGGACCCGGACAGCGCGCACGACGATCCGGAGCTCTCGCGCTCCGAGGAGCGTGACGCGGCGGCGGCCAAGGGGGTGGCGTCGTGAGCGGCGGGGCGGCGATGGACAGCTCGGCGGCCGGGACCCCGCGCGCCGCGAAGGTCGGGATGAGCCTGGGCGGCCTCGCGGTCGCCGTGGTCATGGCCCTCGGGAGCGTCACGGCGGGGCTCGTCGTGCTCTTCGCGTTCCTCGGGACGCCGCTCTTCGCCATCATGGGCGGCTCGGCGGAGCTCCTGTGGCTCGCGCACCCGGACAAGACGTACCACCACCTGCGCTTCATCGCGCCGACCGTGCTCGACGAGCGCTTCGCCGACTCGCCGATCCTCGTCACGATCCCGCTCTTCACGTTCGTGGGCTACGTGCTCGCCGAGGCCAAGACGCCGGACCGGCTCGTCGCCGCCGCGCGCACGGTGCTCGGGTGGATGCCGGGGGGCCTGGCCATCGTGGCGGTCATCGCGAGCGCCGTCTTCACGGTGCTCACGGGCGGGAGCGGCGTGACCATCATCGCCATCGGCGGCCTGCTGTACCCGGCTCTCCGCAAGCAGCGGTACTCGGACAAGTTCGCGCTGGGCCTGGTGACGACAGGCGGGAGCGTCGGGCTCCTGCTGCCCATGTCGCTGCCGCTGCTCGTCTACGCGCTCGTGGCGCACGTCGACTTCAACGAGGCGTTCAAGGCGGTCCTCGTGCCGGGGGCCATGGTCATCGTGCTCCTGAGCGTCTACTCGGCGTGGATCGGCACGAAGGAGCGCGTCGACCGCGAGCCGACGGAGCTCCGGCGCATGGGGCGCGCGATCTGGGAGCTGAAGTGGGAGCTGCTCATCCCGGTCATCCTCGCCGCAGGCCTGCTCACGGGGCTCACGTCGATCGACGAGGCCGCGGGGCTCGTGGCCTTCTACACGGTGATCATCGAGTTCTTCGTGTACCGCGACCTGTCCTGGAAGAAGGACCTGGTGCGGATCGCGAAGGCGTCGATGAGCCTCGCGGGCGCCATCATCCTGATCCTCTCGATGGCGAACGCGCTGATGAACTACGTCGTCGACCAGCACGTGCCGATGAAGGTGCTCGATTTCATGACGGGCATCGGCATCAAGCACATGTGGCAGTTCCTGCTGGTCATGAACGTGTTCCTGCTGATCCTCGGCATGCTCATGGAGGGCTTCAGCGCGATCCTCGTCGCGGTGCCGCTGATCCTGCCGTTCGTCGCGAAGATCGGGAACATGAACCCGGCCGAGAAGATGTCGCCGTTCCAGCTGGCGATGATCTTCCTGCTCAACCTCGAGATCGCGTACTGCATGCCGCCGCTCGGGTTGAACCTCTTCATCTCGAGCTTCCGGTTCAACCGGCCCGTCTCGAGCCTGTATCGCGTCGTCATGCCCTTCGTGGGCATCCTGGCGATCGGCCTGCTGGCGGTGAGCTACGTCCCCTGGTTCAGCGACGTCGCGGTCGCCCAGGACGTGGCCGCGGCGCGAGCGAAGGCCGAGAAGGACGGCCTCCCGCCGCGCGACGCGTGGATGATGGAGTGCGTGCAGGAGGACCCGAGCAACCCGCAGCCGTGCAGCCCCGCGGACATGCAGAAGTACCCGGGCGGGCAGCTCCCCGAGGCGCCCGTGCCGAGCGGGTCGGCGGCGCCGGACGAGGACAATCCGGACCTCGCGACGCCGGACGCCGGGTGCAACCCGGACTTCGAGGACTGCACGGGGAAGAAGTAACGCCGATGAAGGAACCCCTGGTCGGGGACGTCTTCGAGATCCGCGGGCACGGCCACAAGCGGCTGGGGCGCGTGGTGTCGACCGAGGCCATCGTGGGCCCGACGCACGGGTGCGTCCTCGTCTACGTGTACGCGGGCGAGAAGCTCTCGCGTGACGCGCTGCTCGTTCCGCCGATGCTGACGACGCGCGCGCCGTGGTCGCACGGCCTCTTCGAGACGGTGCGCAGCGAGCCGCTGCTCCCCGGGAGCTTCTTCGACCGTCACTGCTTCCGCGACGGCGCGCGCTACGTCGACGAGGAGGGCCGACCGGTGAAGGACCCGGCGGACCCCATCGGCGAGTACAAGCTGCTGGACGTGGACGCCATCGAGCGCGCCCTGGCGACGGCCGCCGCTACAGCTTGATGTTCTTCCAGGTGCCGCCGGCGAACTTGGCGACCATCGCCACGGCGGCGATGCACGAGTAGACGAAGGCGGCGATCCAGATGCCGCGCAGGCCGAGGTCCAGCTTCAGGCCCAGCACGTAGGCCGCGGGGAGGAGCCAGCCGAAGATCGCGAGGGCCTGCGCCACCGCGACGTACTTGGTGTTGCCCGCGCCGAAGAGCCCTTCGCTGAGGATCATGGCCACCGCGATGACCGGCGTCGCGATGCCCATGATGCGGAGCGGGAAGAGCATCGCGTGACGCACGGCGCCCGAGTTCGACAGGAAGTGCGCGAGCTGGTGGGTGAAGAGGACGCCCTCGCAGAGCCCCACGACGCCGAAGATGACGAGCCCCAGGCGCACGCTCGCCCAGCCCCACTTCTGCGCCTCGTCCGGCTGCTTGCGCCCGAGCGCCTGCCCGATGAGCGTCGCCGTGGCCGTCCCGAACGCCATGCACGCGGTGAACGTGAGCTTGAGCGTCTCGATGATGTCGGTGTTGGCCGCGCTGAAGACCGCTTCCTTGCCCTCGCCCACGTCGAGCTTGCCGACGATCTTCGCGAACAGCGCGAAGCCGCCCATCATGACGACGATCGCGATCGCCGCCGGCACGGACAGCTTGAGCAGCGCCCACGTCGTGGTGCGCGAGATGTTGGACCAGCGGACGAAGCGGTAGTCGTGCCGGACGGCCCAGGCGTAGAGCATGATGATCGCCAGGCCGATCCAGGTCGACACGAAGGCCGCGAGGCCCGCGCCCGGGGCGCCCATCCGGGGCGCGCCGAAGTGGCCGAAGATGAACATCCAGCAGAGCACGACGTTCACGATGTTCATCACGATCGCCGCGACGAAGTGCACGTACGTCTTGCCGATGCCGTCGAAGAACGCCTTGACGCTCATCGTGGCCGCCATCGAGATGACCCCGAGCAGCCTCCAGCGCGTGTAGGAGACGGCGACCGCCTGCACCTCGGGGCGCTCGATGATGAGGTTCACGAGCCACGGCATGAGCGCCAGGCCCACGGCCGAGAAGATCGCGCCCGCGACGATCGAGAACCACACGGCGTTGGCGAGCACCGCGCCCGCCGCGTGGCGGTTGCCCTCGGCGTAGCGACGCGCGACGAGCGCCTGCGTGCCGACGCTGATGGCGCCGAGGCTGCCGCCGAAGGCCCAGAAGATGATGAGCGACGGCACCAGCGCCCCCTGCGCGTAGGACGACTCGGGGACCTGCAGGTGCGAGAAGTAGATGACGTCGATCTCGTTGACGATGCTCTGTGACAGCATCGCCACGACCGTGGGCATCGCGAGCCAGAGGATGGCCTTGTAGCGGTTGCCCGAGAGCGCGATGGAGGGCGGCGCGAGCTCTAGCGTCTCCATCAGCTGGCGAGCGGGAATCTACCCACGGGGCTGCCAAAGACAAGCCGATGCGGTTCAGCGGCTCGTGGCGACGCGTGACGTCTCGCGCGGCTCGGGCAGACGCTCGTGCCGCGGGTGCACGGGGCGCGCGGCAGGGTGCGCCATCTCGGCGTGGTGCTCCGGTGTGGGCGAGGGCAGCGCGACGGGCGCCTCGAGGGGGACGAGCGCCGCCGCGGGCAGGGGAGCCTGGACGGCGACCTGCGCGGGCGTGGCAGGCGCAGGCTGCACCGCCGCCGCCGGCGCGTCCGCGACCGCCGCGTGCGTCCTGGCCCACTGCGCCGACGCCACGGCCGCCCCGACCATGCACCCGACGAAGGCGAGCGTCGATGCCGCCCGCTTCGCGCGCGCCCACCGGCGCGCCGGCGCCGCGGTCGCTTCCTCCAGGGCCGCGCGCAGCGCCGCCGCCGACGGGTACCGCTCCGCCGGGTCCTTGCGGATGGCGCGCATCACGATGGCGTCGAGCACGACGGGGATCGCCCGCGCGCTCGCCTGCACCCGCGGGGGCACCGGCGTGTCGCGGAGCTGCTTGCCCATGACGACGACGCTCGAGGGGCCGTCGAAGGCCCGCGACCCGGTGAGCATCTCGTAGAGCACGCAGCCGAGGGCGTACACGTCGGTGCGTCCGTCGACCGCGTCGCCGGCGACCTGCTCGGGCGCCATGTACTCGGGCGTACCGAAGATGGCGAACCCGCGCATGGCCCGCTCCTTCTCGGTGGGCTTGCGGTCGGACCCCTGCGTCAGCGCGGTGGCGACGCCGAAGTCGAGCAGCTTCAGGTCGCCCGCCGACGTGAGGAACAGGTTCTGCGGCTTGATGTCGCGGTGCACGAGCCCCGCCGCGTGCGCCGCCGACAGCGCCGTCGCCGCCTTGGTCGCCACGCGCACCGCCTCGCGCCAGGGCACCGGCCCCCGGTCGAGGGTGACGTCGAGCGTCTCGCCGGTCAGGAGCTCCATCGCCAGGTACACGCGGCCGTCGAGCGACTTGCCGAAGTCGAGGATCTGCACGAGGTTCGGGTGCGCGAGCTTCGCCACCGCCCGCGCCTCGCGCCGGAAGCGCTCGAGCGCCGCCGACGACGCGGCGTGCTCGGGCGCGAGCACCTTGAGCGCCACGTGCCGACCGAGCTCCACGTGCTCCGCCTCCCACACGACGCCGCCTGCGCCCTCGCCGATCTTGCGCAGGAGCTTGTACGGCGTGCCGAGCACCATCGCGGGATCGTTCGGCGTCAGCGCCTTGGCCATCGCCTCGCTGACCGGCCCCGCGTCCGGCGTCTTCGCCGCCTGGACTCCCTCGTCGAGGATGTCGCGCGACTCGCGCAGCAGCCGGGCGAACTCGGCGCGCGAGCGCCCCGGCTCGTGGGGCCAGAGCTTGCGCATGAGCGTCGCGACGCGGGCCCGGACGCCGCGCTCGCTCCCGTCGCCCGCCGGCGCGGACGCGAGCACCTTGGCGAGGTCCGGCACGGCCAGCGAAGCGCGGGCGTAGCGTTCGTCGGGGTCGTTCTTGGTGAGCCGGAAGATCACCTCGTCGAGCTCCGTCGGGGCGCCGCACAGGTGCGCGACGCGCGGGATGACGACGCGCCCGGCGGCGGCGTCGTCGAGGTGCCGCTGCGGGTCCGAGTTGAGGAAGCGGCGCCCGGCGCAGAGCTCCCAGAGCATGATCCCCAGCGCGTAGACGTCGATGCGCCCGTCGCCCACCTGCTGGCGGGCGACCTCGGGGGCGACGTACCCGGGCTTCGCGAAGACCACGCCGGCCACCGTGTGGCAGCGGCGGTTGTGCCCGCGCGCCGTGCCGAAGTCGATGAGCTTCACCTCGCCCGCGTACCCGACCATCACGTTCTGCGGCGAGAGGTCGCGGTGCACGATCCCGAGCGGCGATCCGTCCGGCCCCGGGCGCTCGTGCACGTGGGCGAGGGCCTGGGCGACCTCGATGGCGACGGCGACCGCCTCGGGCCAGCCGATCTTCACGCCGGCCTGGATGGCCCGCTGGCGCAGGTCGCTCAGGCTGCGGCCCTCGACGTACTCGACCACCGTGTACGGCTCGCCGTTCTCGTCCGTCGCCGCCTCGAGCACCTGGGCGACGCCCGGGTGCTGCAGCTGGGCCTGCACGCGCGCCTCGTCGAGGAACCGCGCGAGGAACGACCCGTCGTGGATGTGGTCGCGCCGCACCGTCTTGACGATGCAAGGCCGCTCGGCGCCCTCGATGCCGGTGGTCGCGCCGAGGTACACGTCGCCCATCCCGCCGCGCGCGACGAGCTTGAGGAGCATGCGCCGGCCGAGGATGCGCGGGAGCTCGAGCGGATCCGCGGACGACAGCCCTTTGGCGGAAGGGTCGCCCATGCGAGCCCACGGTAAGGAGGTGGCAAGGGTGCGGCCAAGTTTTGGGTCTCTTGCTAACTTGCCGGACTGAGCACCCGATGCCGCGCGTCCTCTACATCGCCCGCCACGGGGAGACCGACTGGAACGTGGCGGGCCGCTGGCAGGGTCACACCGACGTGCCGCTGAACGACAACGGCCGGACGCAGGCGCTCGCCATCGCGGCGACGCTTCGCGGTCAGTCCTTCACCGCGGTCGTCGCGAGCGATCTCTCTCGCGCGCACGAGACCGCGCGCATCGTCGCCGGCGAGCTGGGGCTCACCATCGCGTACACCGACCCGGACCTGCGCGAGCGGCACTTCGGCCCCTTCGAGGGGCTCACGCGCGACGAGTGCGCCTCCTACCACCCGGACGAATGGCGCGCGTGGGTCGTCGACAGGGTGGCGCCGGGCGGGGGCGAGAGTCAGGAGGACCTCTCGGTGCGCGTGCAAGCGGCCGTCGGGCGCGCCGCGCTGCACGTGGCGACGCTCGAACTGCCGGCGCTCCTCGTGTCGCACGGAGGAGCCATGCGCGCCCTCCTCGCGACGGCGCTGGGTGAGGTCCCGCCGCCCATCGCCAACGGCGCCATCTGGCGCATCACGTGGGACGAACGTCTGATCGACGCGAGGCAGCTATGAGTGAGCATCTCGACGTTCTCGTCGTCGGCGCCGGCATCTCGGGCATCAGCGCCGGCTACCACCTGCAGACGTTCTGCCCGGGCAAGAGCTACGCGATCCTCGAGGGCCGCGAGAACCTCGGCGGCACGTGGGACCTGTTCCGGTACCCCGGCATCCGGTCGGACTCGGACATGTACACGCTGGGGTACTCGTTCCGCCCCTGGACCAAGCCGAAGGCGATCGCGGACGGCCCGTCGATCCTCGAGTACGTGCGCGAGACCGCCGAGACCTACGGCATCGACCGCAAGATCCGTTACCGGATGCGCGTCGAGGGCGCGCGCTGGTCGAGCCGCGACGCGCGCTGGACCGTCGAGGCGCGCAACACGGCGACCGGGGAGCCCGTGACGCTCACCTGCAACTTCCTCTTCTCGTGCGTCGGCTACTACGACTACGAGGAGGGCTACACGCCCGACTTCGCGGGGCGCGAGCGGTTCCGCGGCCGGGTCGTGCACCCGCAGAAGTGGACGCCGGACGTCGACTACGAGGGCAAGCGCGTCGTCGTCATCGGCAGCGGCGCCACGGCGGTCACCCTGGTGCCCGAGCTCGCGCGCCGCGCGGCGCACGTCACCATGCTCCAGCGATCGCCGACGTACGTCATCTCTGCCCCGTCGAGCGACGACGCCGCCAACTGGCTGCGCGATCACCTGCCGGAAGACGTGGCCTACTCGATGGTGCGCTGGAGGAACATCCTCTTCTTCATGGGGATCTTCAACTACTGCCGCCGCTACCCGGAGAGCGCCAGGCGGTTCCTCACCGAGCGAGTCCGAAGGGCCGTCCGGGGCCGCGTCGACGTGGACACGCACTTCAACCCCACCTACGCCCCGTGGGACCAGCGAATGTGCCTCGTCCCCGACGGGGACCTCTTCAAGGCGCTCCGCGAAGGGCGCGCGTCGGTCGTCACCGATCACATCGAGACGTTCACCGAGAAGGGCATCCGCCTGCGCTCGGGCCAGGAGCTCGAGGCCGATCTGATCGTGACGGCGACGGGCCTCAAGATGCGCTTCATGGGCGGCATCGACGTCGAGGTCGACGGCCGGCGCATCCAGCCCAACGACACGATGGTCTACAAGGGCATGATGCTCAGCGACGTGCCGAACCTCGCGTTCGCCGTCGGCTACACGAACGCGTCGTGGACGCTCAAGTGCGACCTGACGAGCGAGTACGTCTGCCGGCTGCTCGGGCACATGGAGCGTCACGGGTTCGTGCAGTGCCGGCCGCGCCGCAACGACCCGTCGGTGAAGGAAGTGCCCCTCATCGACTTCAGCTCCGGATACGTGCAGCGCGCGCTCCCCATGATGCCGAAGCAGGGGTCCGCGGCGCCGTGGCGCCTCTACCAGAACTACGCGCTCGACCGCGTGATGCTGCGGCGCGGGCGCATCGACGATCCCGCGATGGAGTTCGCCCGGCCCTAGCCGCGCGAGGCGCGGTACGGCTCGTCCTCGACGACGAAGTCGTGCTCGGCGAGCGCCTCGGCGAGCCACTCGCGCATCGCCGGGAGCGACGAGATCGTGTCCACGTACTGCTTGGCGATCGCGGGCAGCGGCGTCCCGTAGGTCACGAAGCGCCGGGTGACGGGCGCGTAGTAGGCGTCGGCCACCGAGAAGCGCCCGAAGAGGAACGGCCCCTTCGCCTGGTGGGCCTCGCGGCAGGCGCGCCACATCTCGAGGACGCGCGCGACGTCCGCCTGCACGTCGCGGTCGAAGACCGCGCCAGGGAGCGAGAGCTCGCAGTTCATCGCCATGTGGTTGCGCATGGCGGCGAACCCGGAGTGCATCTCGGCGCAGACGGAGCGTGCTCGCGCGCGGGCCGCCGCGTCCTCGGGCCACAGATGCGCGTCGGGGTGCTTCTCGGCGACGTACTCGGCGATCGCGAGGCTGTCCCAGATCACGAGGTCGCCGTCGACGAGCACCGGCACCCTGCCGACGGGCGAGTAACGCCGCACGCGCGCCTTGAACTCGGGATCGTTGAAGCTGAGCTTCTCCTCCTCGAAGGGGATGCCCGCGTGCTCGAGGAGCAGCCACGGCCGGAGCGACCAGCTCGAGTAGTTCTTGTTCGCGATGACGAGCTTCATGCGGCCCTCACTCGTACATCACGTACTCGGGCGGCGGAGAGAGCGCCAAAACCTCCTTGGGGCTCATGAGCCTCCAGCCGTTGCGCGTGTCCTCGTCGAAGAACAGCTTGAAACCGGGGTGGATCCACGGCGCCTTGGTGCCCATGAGGAAGTTGTACGTGTTGATCTTCATCCCCTTGGGCCCCAGACCGTCCACGCTCTCCACGACGACCACGCCGGGCTGCTGCTGGATGTTCTCCTCGTGCTTCACGACGTAACCGTTGACCCGGTGGAAGACGAGCACCTTCTCGGGCAGGTCGTCCTGCTTCACGATGTCGGCCAGGTACTGGATGACCGTGCTGATCGTGTCGCCCGTCGTCTGCCCGTAGAAGACCCCGGGCGTGTGCTTGGCATCGATCATGGCCCACTCGGGGTCGAGCGCCACGCCGACGTCGGGCTCGTGCCAGTACTTCTCGAAGGCCTTCAGCTCGGTGAGAAAGTCGGACGCGCCGGGCTGGATGTTGAGGAGCAAGAGTCCGTTGTTCTCTCGAGCGACGCGCAGGTACTGATCGACGACCTTGTCGTAGACGCGCATGCGCCACTTCTTGTCCGCGCCGGCGTACCCCTGCACCACCACCGCGATGAGCTCGAAGACGGGCAGGAGCTTGCGGTTGCCGGCGTACTGGGCTCCGAAGCCGAGGAGCTTCTTCGCCTTGACGTCGGGCTTCTCCCACAGCGGGCCCAGTGCCGGTGCGCCCGGCGTGCCGCAGAAGCCCACCAGCATGTGGTCGGGGAAGATCGTGCGACCGCCGCCCGGCAGCTCCGAGCGCGGCACGGCAGGAGGCGGCGGAGGGACCGTGGGCGGTATCGACGCGGAGATGGCCGGGGACGCCTCGCTCTCCGAGGTGGACGTCGACGCGGACGGCGCCCCTGCCGCGGATGCCACCGGCGTCGTGCTGTCGCGCGGCGGGACGCAGGCTGCCATCCACGCGACCGCGAGCGGCGCCGCCGCGCCGAGCAGGCGAAGGGTGCTCACGCGCAGTCCGCGAACACCTGCGAGAAGAGCTGCTCGCCGAGGCGTTCGTGGCCCTCGGGCCCGAAATGCAGCCCGTCGTTGAACGGCGCCGTGAACCGGGCGCAGATGGCGTCCGGATCCCCGCACGAGAGCAGCGGGTAGGCGTTCACCGCGGCGTCGACCGTGCCCGCCTGCGGCTGCGCGAGGATCCAGCGATTGACCTCCATCGTCGCCGCGAGGCGCGTCGCGTTGAAGTACCGCTTGAAGCCCCCCCACGGGGTCACGGTGATGGCGACGACGTGTGCGCCGTGCCGGTGCGCGGTCTCGTACATGGCGGTGAGATCCCGCTCGATGAGCGCCGGCGTCCGGCCGGCGGTGAGGTCGCTGTACAGATCGTTGACGCCGCCGAAGACGATGACGTGCGTGTACGCCGGCTTGCCGGGAGCGAAGATGTCCTCGGCGAAGCGGTGGCGCATCTGGTTCACCATCTCGCCGCCCTTACCGTACCCGTCGAAGCGGCTCTTCGGGCAGCGCTTTCGCAGGACGTCGAGATATTTTCCGCCGCCGACGCGCGCGTCGGTGAGCGAGTCGCCGATCGCCGCGACGATCACCGGCGTCTTCGCAGCGGGCACGTCGGCCTGCGCGTCACGCGCGCCCAAGGGCGCGCCGCACGCGAAAAGCGCCACGAATGACACCGATGCCGCGACGGACGCGCGCACGATGCCGGAAGGATAGCACTCAGAAGGTGCCGAATGCGGCGATACCTGCACCCGCGTCGTAGCTCGCGGGCACGACGTGCAGAGTGAGGTGCGCGTTTGCTTCCGCGGGCGGCGGGCTCACGCGAGTCGTCGGCGTCGACGCCGCGATGATCATGAGCGCGAGGCCCGAGGCTTGCGCGATCGAGGAGAACACCAGCGGCAACGTCTCGTTCGCGATGTTGCCGCGACATCCCGGCGTCGTGCACACGTTGCGATCGACGAAGGCCGCGAACGGGCCCACGACGGGCACGTACAGCAGCTTGTCGCCCTCGCGATGGCTCTGCGACGCAGCCCACGCGGAGACGGCGTACGGAACGCCGAGGAAGACGGCGCCGGTGACACCGAGCATGAGCTCCCCCTGCGAGGTGTGCTCCACCGTCTGGGGCGCCACGGTGCGCGCCTCGTACTGCTGGGCTTCGGCCGTCGTGGACGAAGCGGCCATCGCGGCGGCGACCCCGGAAACGAGCAGGACCCGGCGGAACTTGAGGCTCGGCACGGCACCTGTCGTTGCACATCGGATACCGCCGACCCTCCATGGGCTCGTGTGGCGGGCCCAGGTGCGCCCCGAGGCAGCGTGCGGTAGATCTGAAGCGAAGGGTCGGGCCCATGCCCTGGTCGGCGCGCTCGCTCGTGGCAGGTGTGCTCGTGGTGATGGCCGGCGCCGCCGGGGCGTGCGGTGGACCGTCGGGCCACGACGCAGCCGACTCCGGAACCGTCGAAGCAGCACCCGGGTCTCCGAGCGTGAGCGGCATCGCCCCGTCGCGCGTCTTCCTGGCGCGCACGACGCAGGTGACGCTGAGCGGCTACGCCACGCACTGGTCGGCTGCCACGAAGGTCGACTTCGGCCCGGGCATCGTCGTTCGCGACCTCGTCGCAGCCAGCCCCACGGCGCTCGTGGCGCACGTAGCGACGACCAAGAGCACGCCTCTCGGCGTGCGCGACGTCGTCGTGGAGGACGGGACCGGCAGCGAGCGTTATGCGGGCGCGTTCGAGGTGGCTCCTCCGGTGACCGCGTCCTTCGACGGAACGATGGCTCAGGGGGCGCTCGCGCGAATGACGCTCCACGTGCTGGATACGTCGATTCCCCTCGACCTCACGGCGGAGCACGATCTCGCTGGGACGATCACGTATCCGAACCTCGCGCTCAGCCTCCCGTCGGGCATCGGCAACCTCGGGGTCAGCGCCATATCGGACTTCGAGGTCACCTTCGGCCTGAGCGTCGACGTCGACGCGGCCATCGCGAGTGGAGACGTCGATCTCGTGAGCGGTCCGGCGGGTTCGACGACCGACTTTCCGCTTCCGTCCGGCGTGCGCGTGTCGGCGCGCACGGCCGCACCCCTCACGTCCGGAGTCGCTGCGGCCGGGCAGACCAATTCGGCCTACGACTCCGCTCTGTACGCGATCACGCCCTCCACGATGTCCATCGTCGATTTCACGGTGGAGTCGTCGGTGCTGACCCTGGACCCCGCCGTCGCGCTTCTGCCGAGCTCCGGCCACTTCGCCGACCTTCTCGGCTTCGGGTACCTGCAGACCGCGGTCGCCCCCGCCGGGGCGCCGCTCTACGCCGTCTACTGGGAGAACACGGGGGGCACGGGCCCGTACAAGGTGACCGCGGTTTCCACCGAGGTGGCGGGGACCGCCGCCGCGACGCCGGCCGACCAGGCGGCCCCCGGCGCAGTCGCGGTGACGGCCCTGCCGTTCGTCCTCACCGATGGCGATCTCGCGCGAAACGCGTTCGACTGGATCAGGCTCACGGTGCCCGGCACGACCACGCTGCGCGTGCAGACCACGGGCGACCTGGCGACCGACACGCGCGTGACGGCGTACCAGGGCGATGGGCAGACGGTCGTGGGCAGGCCGATCGACGCGGGCTACGCGGCCGACGGCACCATCCCGCTGACCGTCGCCGGCACCTACTACGTCGAGTTCAGCCAGGGGCAGGACTACGCGCCGCCCCACACCAAGTACACGGCGGTCCTCCGCGTCGACTGAGGGATCGCTAGTAGCCGGGGTCCTCGAGATTCCTGGTCGGAAGGACGTTCACGGCCGGCCGGGCGCGCGACGTGTCGAGGTCGACGCTGCCGCCCGCCGCGGTGGCGCGCAGCCGCACGACGGTGTGCTCGCTCTCGTCGAGGATCTCGAGCACCCCGCCCGAAGCGCCCTCCCGGATGCGCACGAGAGCGTTGCCGGCGGGGCCCCGGAACACGACGCCGTTGCGCGGGACCGGCACGAGCACGACGCCCGTGTCCGCGTGCGCTTCGGGCAGCAGCCGCGAGGCAAAGCCTCCGGCCATTCCGGCGAGCAGCGCACAGGTCACCACCAGGGCAGGGCGCATCCCGCACCCCCGGGAGCAAGCGTCGTGCTCGCGCCGTCGTGCGCGGCGCCCGCGTTTTCGCGCACCCCGTGGACGCTCCTTCACGCCCGGGCTGTGGACCTGAGGTTCTCGAGGGACCGGGCGGGCATGGGCTTCCAGTGCTTCCCGTCGCGATCGAGCAGCTCGCCGGTGCGCGGGTCGATCGGGAGCTCCGCCTCGATGGGGTAGTAGCGATTGTGCCGCGAGACGAGGTCGTTCAGCCGGTCGAGCAGCCACTTCGCCTGGCGCTCGTGCTGCCCGGAAGCGACGAGGCGCACGATGGCCGCCTCGAGGTCCTCGATGGTTCGCAGCCTGCGCACGAACGCAGGCAGGCCAGCCACGAGGGCGCGCACGCGCTCCTCGGTCGAGAGCGTGAAGTTGCGGTCGGGCGCGGCGGTCTCTCTCGTCATGCGCGACGACAAGCTATCAGCCGTTTCCGGTTGAGGTGGCGGTTCGCCCTTCCGACGGTCCGGGCTACCCGCGCGGCCGCGCACCTGCTAAGCGCGTTCGCTCGGAATGCCCCGCCGGACCGACCTGCAGCGCATCCTCCTCGTCGGCGCTGGTCCCATCGTCATCGGCCAGGCCTGCGAGTTCGACTACTCGGGCACACAGGGCGCCAAGGCCCTGCGTGAGGAAGGGTACGACGTCGTCCTGGTCAACTCGAACCCGGCGACGATCATGACCGACCCCGAGCTGGCGGCCCGGACGTACGTCGAGCCGCTCGAATGGCGCACCGTCGCGGCGATCATCGAGCGCGAGCGGCCCCAGGCTCTGCTGCCGACGCTCGGTGGCCAGACGGGGCTCAACCTCGCCATGAAGCTGCGCGCCGAGGGAGTGCTCGAGAAGTACGGCGTCGAGATGCTCGGGGCGCGCGCCGAGTCGATCGACAAGGCCGAAGACCGGGCGCTCTTCAAGGCCGCGATGGAGAAGATCGGCCTCTCCTGTCCGCGGGCCGGGGTGGCCCATTCGGTCGAGGAGGCGTGGGCGGTCGTGCGCGAGACCGGCTTCCCGGCCATCCTGCGGCCGAGCTTCACCCTGGGCGGCTCGGGCGGTGGCATCGCCTACACCAAGGAAGAGCTCGAGCCGAAGGTCGCGTGGGCCCTCGCGCAGTCGCCGACGCGCGAGGTGCTCATCGAGGAGAGCGTCCTCGGGTGGAAGGAGTTCGAGCTCGAGGTCATGCGCGACCGGGCGGACAACTTCATCGTCGTCTGCTCGATCGAGAACCTCGACCCGATGGGCGTGCACACCGGCGACTCGATCACGGTGGCGCCGGCGATGACGCTGACCGACCGCGAGTACCAGCGGCTGCGCGACGCGGCTCGCGCCGTCATGACCGAGATCGGCGTCGAGACCGGCGGAGCCAACGTGCAGTTCTCGGTGGACCCGAAGTCGGGCCGCTTCCACGTCATCGAGATGAACCCGCGCGTCTCGCGGTCCTCGGCCCTCGCGAGCAAGGCGACCGGGTATCCCATCGCGAAGATCGCCGCGAAGCTCGCCGTCGGGTACACGCTCGACGAGCTGCGCAACGACATCACGCGGACCAGCGCGGCCTTCGAGCCGGTCATCGACTACGTCGTGGTCAAGTGGCCGCGCTTCGCCTTCGAGAAGTTCCCCGGGGCCGACACCACGCTGGGCACGCAGATGAAGAGCGTCGGCGAGGTCATGAGCATCGGGCGCACCTTCTGCGAGGCGCTGCAGAAGGCGGCACGGTCGCTCGAGACGGGCAAGGACGGCCTCGTGTCCCTGATGGGCAAGGCGGACTACCGCACGCTCGCGAAGCCCAAGCGCCAGCGAGATCTCTCGATGGAGGCGCCCGACGTGGAGCCGCCCGGGGCCCTGCCGCCGCCGACGCCGGAAGAGACCCGCGCGGCGCTCGAGCAGCTCGTGGCGACACCGACCGCCGACCGCCTCTTCTACGTGGCCGACGCGATGCGCGTCGGGTTCGACGACGCCGAGCTGCACCGGCGCACGGCGATCGATCCCTGGTTTCTCGCGAACATCCGCCGCCTGGTCACGGCGGAGGAGCAGATGCGGCGCGGGGAGACCGGGCCGAACCAGATCCGCGCGTACAAGCGTCTCGGCTTCAGCGACAGGCAGATCGCCGCGCTGACCGGCGGCACCGAGGACGACGTGCGGGCGGCGCGCCGGCCGCAGGGGACGCGCGCCGTCTACGCGCGCGTCGACACGTGCGCGGCCGAGTTCGTCGCGCACACCCCGTACCTCTACTCGACGTACGAGACCGAGAGCGAGGCGCACCCCGAGGGGGCGAAGCGCAAGGTGGTCATCCTCGGCGGCGGACCGAACCGCATCGGCCAGGGGATCGAGTTCGACTACTGCTGCGTGCACGCCGTCATGGCGCTGCGCGAGCTGGGCTTCGAGACCGTCATGGTCAACTGCAACCCCGAGACGGTGTCGACCGACTACGACACGTCGGACCGCCTCTACTTCGAGCCGCTGACGCTCGAGGACGTGCTCAACGTGGTCGACGAGGAGAAGCCCGAGGGGGTCATCGTGCAGCTCGGGGGGCAGACGCCGCTCAAGCTCGCGGTGCCGCTCGAGAAGCGCGGCGTGAAGCTGCTCGGCACGAAGGCCGACGCGATCGACCGCGCCGAGGACCGCGGGCGCTTCGACCAGCTCCTCTCGAAGCTGTCCCTCAAGAGGCCCCGGAGCGGCGTGGCGCAGACGCTCGCCGAGGCGCTCGAGGTCGCCGAGGGCATCGGGTTCCCGGTGCTCGTGCGCCCCAGCTACGTGCTCGGCGGGCGCGCGATGATGATCGCGTACTCGAAGGAGGAGCTGTCCGCCTTCGTGGGCACGGCGTTCGAGGTCGCCCGCGAGTCGGGGACGCCGACCATCCTGGTCGACGAGTTCCTCAAGGACGCCATCGAGGTGGACGTGGACTGCGTCGCCGACGGGCGGCGCGCCGTCATCGGCGGCGTCATGCAGCACATCGAGGAAGCCGGCGTGCACTCGGGCGACAGCTCCAGCGTGCTGCCGCCGCACTCGCTGTCGCCGGAGATCGTCCTCAGCATCGAGGAGCAGGCGCGGATGCTGGCCCTCGAGCTCGGCGTCGTGGGGCTCATGAACGTGCAGTTCGCGGTGAAGGGCGGCGAGGTCTACATCCTCGAGGTCAATCCGCGCGCGAGCCGCACGGTGCCCTTCGTGTCGAAGGCCACGGGGAGGCCGCTCGCGAAGATCGCGGCGGCGCTCATGGTCGGCAAGACGCTCGACGAGCTCGGGGTCGAGGACGCGCCGGTGCCGAGGCACACGGCCGTCAAGGAGAGCGTGTTCCCCTTCGCCAAGTTCCCCGGGGCGGACACGATCCTCGGGCCCGAGATGCGCTCGACCGGCGAGGTCATGGGCGTGGCCGAGACGTTCGCGCGCGCCTTCGGCAAGGCGCTGCTCGCGAGCGGCATCGAGCTCGCCGTGCCCGAGAAGGGCAGCGCGCGCCGTCGCGTCTTCATCAGCGTGAAGGACGAGGACAAGCCGGCCGCGATCCACATCGCGCGGCGCGTGCGGGCCCTCGGGTTCGACGTGCTCGCGACGAGCGGGACGGCCGCGGCGCTGGGGCGCGCGCGCATCCCGGCCGAGGTGGTCAAGAAGGTCAACGAGGGCTCGCCGCACGTGATCGACGCGATCCGGAGCGGCACCATCGCCATCGTGGTCAACACGACGATCGGTGCGCGCGAGGTGCGCGACAGCTACTCGCTGCGGCGGCAGACGCTGCTCGCGAACATCCCGTACTTCACGACGATCGCGGCAGCCCTCGCGGCGTGCGACGCGCTCGAGGTGGCTCAAGGGGAGCGCGGCGGGCCGAGCGTTCGCTCCCTTCAGGAGTGGTCCGGGGGTTGATGCGGTAGAATGCGGGGCGCACATGAGGCGTCCGCAGTACCCGCTGGAGCCGCTCGTGGACGTGCGCGAGCGTCAGGTCGACGACGCGGTGCGCGGTCTTGCGAGCGCGGTGTCCCTGCGCGAGGCCGCCGCGACCCGCGCACGCGCCGTCGAGCAGGCGGCCGAGAGTCACGCGGCGGGGGTCGATCGCGTGAAGCAGGCGGAGCGCGACGCGCTCGGGCGCGGTGAGCTCCGGGCTGCCGACCTGGCGCACGCCCACGCCTGGGAGCTGCGCATGGAGGCGGAGCGTGCGGCGCTCGCCGCCGAGGGTGAGCGGGCGCGTGCAGCGGAGAAGGCGGCGGGAGAGACGGAGCTGCGCTCGCGCGAAGAGCTGGCGCTGCGGCGCGCCGACGCCGACGTGGTCGCCAAGGACCGAGCCCGGTGGGAGGCCGTGCAGCAGAAGCGGGCAGAGGCGAAGGAAGAGGAATCCATGGCAGAGGCGTTTCGCCCGAAGCGATGAGAGCCCGGCTCGCCGTCGCCGTGGTGGCGCTGACGTCCTCGTGTCGCGGGGGCAGTGCGCCGGAGTCCCGTCCGCCTGCGGAGCCCGCGTCGGCCGCGGTCCCCCTGGCGCGCGCGGGAAGTCCGGACGGGGGCGGCGGCGACGCCGGCACGTCGCTGCTGGAGCAGGGGATGCCGAGGCTGGCCGTCGTCCTCGAGGACCCGCGGCTCGCCGTCGCGCGCGACAAGGCGCGCGACAAGGACTACTCCGCCGCCGCGCAGGCCATGGACGCGGCGATGTCGGCAGCCCGCCTCGACGCGCTGCACGCCTGCGAGTGGGCGTACGTCGCCGGGACGCTGCACGCCCAGGCCGACGAGAACGCCGATGCCGCCGCCGCGTTCGACCGCGCGCGAGGCGCACCGGACGACGCCGGAGTCCCGTGCCCGCTGGCTCCGTACGCGACGCTCCGTGCGGCCGAAGCCCTGGTGCACGCAGGGCGGTTCGACGAGGCGCTGACGCGCGCGCGCGCCGTCGTCGACGAGGTCGCGTCGCACGACGAGGCCAAGCTCGCCCTGGCCGACGCGTTCGTGGGGAAGGGGAACCGCACCGAGGCGATCCCGATCTGGCGCGAGCTCCTCGCCGCCAGCCCTCACGGGCTGCGCTGGGCCGATTCGTCGATGCAGCTCGCGACGGCGCTCCTCGACGGCGTCGACGGCCCGCCCGAGACGCGCGCGCAGGAGGCGCTGGATCTGGCGACGCGCGTGTTCGTCGAGGCGCCCATGGTGGCCGAGAAGATCGACGTGCTCGGCTTGCGCACGCGGGCGGGCACGGCGCTCCGGCTGCCGTCGAACCCGCCGCCGCTCACCCCCGAGGAGCGCGCACGACAGGCGAAGGCCTGGCTCGACGCGAATCAGCCCAAGCGAGCGGTCGAGACGGCCGAGGCGCTCCTCAAGGCGCTGCCTTCGCGCGACACGAAGCACCACGGGGCGGGATGCCAGGCCGCCATCGTGCACGCGCAGGCGACGCCGCGCGGCAAATCGGAGGTGCTCGCCGACGCGTGGACCACGGCCATCGCGCGCTGCGAGGGCGAGGACGAGCTGGTGACCGCGCTCTACTACGGCGCCAAGGCGAGCAGCTCCGCCCACCGGCGCGACGAGGCTCTCGCCCGCTTCGCCCGCGTCGAGAAGCTGTTCCCGCATCACCGCTTCGCGGACGACGCGCGCCTGCACGCGGCGCAGATCGTCGGCGACGGCGGCGACGAGGCGCACGCCCTGGCGATGCTCGCGGCCGTCCCCGCCGACTATCCGGACGGCGACATGAAGGGAGAAGCCCTCTTCCGCGTGGCCCTCGCGAAGCTGGGTCACCGCGACCTCGAGGGCGCGCGCGGCGCGCTCGACGCGATCCTCGCGCTCCCTCACGACGAGCACGTCTCGAACGGGACCGACCGCGCGGCCTACTTCCGCGCGCGCGTCGCGCAGCTCGCGGGCGACGCGGCGGATGCGAAGGCCCGGTACACGGCGATGGTCTCGGATCACCCGCTCGGGTACTACATGCTGCTCGCCTACGGCCGGCTGCGCGCGCTCGACGACGCGGCGGCGCGCGCGACCGTCGACGGCGCGGTGGCTCGCGAGGCGAACGGCCCGTTCCTGACCCAGCAGCACCCCGAGCTCCAATCGGCCGCGTACGAGCGCTTCCTCCGGCTCCTCGAAGTGGGCGACCTCGACGACGCGCGCCGTGAAGCGAACGCCGGCGGACTCGTGGCCGACGGCGTGGATCCCGAGGTGCTCTGGACGGTCGCCTGGTGCTACGACCACGCCGGCGCGGCAGACGCAGGGCACGCGTACGCCCGCGCGCGTCTCTCCGACTGGCGCACGCACTGGCCGGCTGGCCGGTGGCGGCTCGCCTGGGAAGTGGCGTTCCCCCGGCCCTGGCAGGACACCGTGAGCGCCGAGAGCGCCTCCGCGGGCATCCCGGAGCCGCTCACGTGGGCCATCATGCGCGAGGAGTCCGCGTTCAACCCGGACGCCAAGAGCGCGGCCAACGCGATTGGCCTCATGCAGCTCCTCGTGGGCACGGCCCGCCTCGTCGCGCAGCGAATCGCCACGCCGCCGGCGGCGCCCCTCGACGAAGCGGCGCTCCACAAGCCCGAGGTGTCGATCGCCATCGGTGCGCACTTCCTCGGCTCGTTGCGCGCCTCGTTCCCCGAGGACAAGGCCCTGGCGATCGCCGCGTACAACAGTGGCGCCGGCGCGGTGCGCAGGTGGTTGACCGAGCGCGGAGCCGACGAGTTCGATCTCTTCGTCGAGCGCATCCCCTACGACGAGACGCGCAACTACCTGAAGCGGGTGCTCACGAGCGAGGCCGCCTACGCGTACCTGTACGCGCCGTCGGCGCTCGACGAGGTCCTCGCGCTACCCCGCCGAGCCTCGGGCCAGGAGATGGTCGCGTCGCCGTGACGGCGCGAGCATCCCGAGCTCCAGCATCGAGCTGGCGCGACGGCGCGCGATGATCACGTGGTCCAGCAGCGGCGTGCCCACGGCGGTCGCGCCCTCGGCCACCGCGTGTGTGAAGGCGACGTCCTCGTCGCTCGGCGCAGGGTCACCGCTCGGGTGATTGTGGACGAGCACGATCGCGCTCGCCGCCTCGCGCAGCGCCGTGCGCAGCACGTCGCGCACGCCCACGTGCAGCCCGTGCACGCCGCCGGACGCGACCCGGCGCGCCGCCCGCAGCCCGTGGCGACCGTCGAGCACGAGCACCCAGAGCTCCTCGTGGTCCAGCGTCGCGAGCCGGGGGCGCGCCCACGCCTCGACCGCCGCCCGGTCCGGCAGCTTGGGCGACGCGTCGAGCGATGCCGCGAACACGGCCCGCCTGCCGAGCTCCACGGCCGCCGCGAGGCGCGCGCCCTTCGCGTGGCCCACGCCCGGATGGTCCGCGAGGTCGCCGATCCCCGCGCGCGCCAGGCCGCTCACGCCGCCGTGCGCCTCGAGCAGGTCGGCGGCGAGCACGGTGACCGGCATTCCCGCGGAGCCCGTCCCGAGCACGATGGCCACCAGATCGGCGTCCCCGAGCGTCTCCACGCCTGCCTCGACCGCCCGCTCGCGCGGGCCCACCCACGTCGTCTCCTGCGTCGTCATCATGCGCCCTCCCTCTCCATGCGCCGTGCCGAGGCCGCACGCGAGGAAAGTCGCGTACTTGCGATCGCCGAGGGGGTGTCCCGGACAGTCAAGCATGTGTCCTGGGACACCCCCCGAGGGATGAAAACGGGTCGGCGCCTCATGCAACCCTGAGGGTGCCGGAACCAAGCCCGAACGATCAGTGATGGCTCACGACCTCGCCGGACAGTCTGGGCTCGGCTCGACGCACCTCGAAATGTTGCAGGGGCGCCGCCCCGAGCACGGATAGCAGGATGTTCACCCACGCGTCAGCAGGGGC
>DATJYG010000097.1:0-14276 GCA_035499695.1 Polyangiaceae bacterium | reverse complement strand
CTGGCCTACCTCCTGGCGACCGCGGCGATCGGAGCTGCTGCCGGCGTCGTGGCCTGCTCGAGCAGCTCGTCGGGCGGCAACGGCAACGGCAACGGTGACGGCGGCGGGGGTGGCGGAGGCGCCGCGTGCTCGAACCCGACGGTGCCGATCATCTTCTCGCCGATGTACTCCGCGTACATCCCGGGGAGCACGACGCACACGTTCCAGATCCCGGCGATCCTCGACGACGGGAGCGAGGCCACCTGGAGCGTCTCCGACCCGAGCAAGGCGACGCTCGCGACGCAGATGTTCAACGGCGATCCGGGCACCATGATCACGGTGACGGGCACCGGGACCGTCACGGTCATCGCCACGAAGAGCGGCGGCGTGTGCGGGACCTCGACGCTGAACATCACGAGCGCGACCGAGAATGACTGGCAGAACGGCAGTACGCGATACAACGACGGTGTGTCGCTGCATCTCGGCCCGGGCGACGGCGGGTTCATGCGTCCGGAAGGCGGCTTCGGGGACGGTGGCTTCATGCGACCCGAGGGCGGCGGGATGGGCGGCGGCGGCATGGACAACGACAGCGGCTGCGGCATCGTCGAGGTCGACGGAGGCACGGCGTGCACGAACTGTCACGGCGCCACGGGCATGACGCTCTTCAACGACGTGGCCCACACGCCGGAGCAGACGGGCGGCTTCAGCGACGAGGACCTCATCAACATCATCGTGCACGGTGAGATCCCCGACGGCGGCTACTTCGATCCGAGCGTCATCATCGCGGGTTGCGACGGCGGAACCTGCGCGGATCGCGCTTACCAGCGCTGGCACGCCCTCCACCAGTGGTGCGACATCACGTCGGACGAGTACACGGGCATCGTGACGTACCTGCGATCGCTCACGCCTGCGCCGCAGACGGGAACCTCGAACTTCGGCGGGCGCGGCGGACGCGACGGCGGCAGGCCGCCGAGGCCGGACGGCGGCGGTGAGGGCGGCGGTGGGCCCGGTCCGTCGAGCGACGCAGCCAGCGAGTGACATCGTTCTCGCGGTCTGCGGATGACTCGCCGGGTGGTTGCACTCCTCGCGATCGTGACCGCTTGCGGTCACGCCGCCGGGGGTGCGTCGCCCGGCGACGCAGGCGGCGTGGGTGACGCCGGCGCCGACGCCGCGCCGAGCGCGTGCGGCTCCGGCGAAGTGCCACCCTCGACGCTCGAGTGCGCCGGCCTGTACTCGGACTTCGCGACGAAGACGATCGCGTCGACGATGCACGCGTACACGCCGGCCGTGCCGCTCTGGTCCGACGGCGCCGAGAAGCAGCGCTGGATCGAGCTGCCTGCCGGCAAGAAGATCGACGCGAGCGACCCCGACGAGTGGGTCTTCCCGGTCGGCACCAAGGTGTTCAAGCAGTTCAGCTACGGTGGCCGGCGCGTCGAGACGCGACTGTTCCAGAAGGTCGCGCCGAACGAGTGGGTGCACGCGACCTACGCGTGGAACGAGACCGAGACGGCCACGCAGATCTCGTACGGCGAAAGCGTCGCGACCGCCGACGGGGGCTCGTGGCTCATTCCGTCGCCGGGAGACTGCGACTCCTGTCACCACGGCCGGAGCGATCGCATCCTCGGCTTCGAGGCGGTGAATCTCGGACTGCCGGGCGCCTCCGGCATGCCGCTGTCTCGGCTCGTCGCCGACGATCTCCTCGATCCGCCGCCGCCGCTCGGCGCGCTCTCGATTGGCGACGACGGGACGGGGCTCGATGCTCCCGCGCTCGCGTGGCTCCACGTCAACTGCGGCGTGACCTGCCACAACGCCAACGAGGGCGCGACGGCCTATGGAGCAGGCATGCGCCTGCGCCTCGATCCGCGCTGGCTCGACGGGTCCACTCCCGACTCGAGCTGGGATCCGTTGCGGACGACCCTCGGCGTCGCATGCACCTCGGGCAGCGTGGCGGGCCGGCCGCGGATCGCGCCGGGCGATCCGGGCGACAGCGTCATCGTGCAGCTGATCAGCCAGAGAGGCTCGCTCCAGATGCCGCCTCCGCCTCTTTCGCGGTTCGTGGACACGCCGGACGTCGCAGCGGTGAGGGCGTGGATCGCAAAGCTGCCCGGCGGGCCGGATGGCGGGAGCGATGCAGCAGGGAACGACGCGACGGCCGGCGATGCCACGACGGGTGACGCCACCGCGGGGGACGCGACGGCGAGCGACGCTGGAGAGAGCGACGGGGCGGGGAGTGAAGGCGGCGAGGACGCCGCCGCTGACTCTCAGAGCGACGACGCCGGGCCCGATGCGGGCGGCGAAGCACCCGACGGGGGCGCAGGCGAAGCCGGAGACGCGAACGCCGACTGAAGACTTACGGTCTGGCTCGAATCACGGCTTTTCTTCCACCGTGCGACGACCGTGAGACGCCGTGAGTATGAAGTCGCACGCTAAGGAGCCGCCCGGGTTCGTCTGCGGAAAAACGAGGGAGGCTTCGTATGCGAAGCATGAAGGTGCTCTTGATCGTGGGTGCGGCGGTGTCCTTGGTCGCAGCGGCGTGCGGTGGCAGCACGACCAACGGCGGCGGCGGCAACGAGGGCGACAGCGGTAGCGGCAGCGGCGGGAGCAGCGGAGGCAGCGGAAGCAGCAGCGGCGGCATGGACGCGACTTCGAGCTCCAGCAGCGGCAGCAGCAGCGGCGCCGGTAGCAGCAGTGGCAGCAGCAGCGGCGGTCCGATGGGCGACGGTGGGCTCACGTGCACGCCGACGAGCTGCGGCGCGGGCGGCCTTTGCTGCGTGGGCTTCGGCATGGGCGGCGGGACGACGAGCATGTGCGTCACCGGGAGCACGTGCCCCACGGGCACCCGTCAGGTCTGCGATCCGAACAACCCGATGTGCCCCGCGGGCGAGACGTGCCGCATGCGCATGGGCACCATGTATGGCACCTGCCGCGCGGCGATGGACGGCGGCTTCGGCGGCGGCGACGGCGGCATGACGGGGTTCGACGCGGGCGCCGGCGACTGACGGACGACAAAAAAGAGCCCGGCAGCGGGAGCCACGAGGCCCCCGCCGCCGGGTGGATCAGGCGCAGTCCGTCCCCCTGCGCCCTACGTTGCTGCGCGCGCTCAGTTGCCGCAGGACGGGAGCACGATCGGGAAGCTCTGGTCGCCCGTCACGACGCCGTTGCTGCCCTGGAAGAGCTGCAGGATGGTGCTCGCCTGCGACGCCTGCAGCTGGGCCACGAGCACGAAGGTGTTCGAGTTCAAGGTCTCGAGATCGTTGTACACCTGCGTCCCCTGCATGCTCATGCTCGAGCCGCTCTGCTGGAGGCTGTTGGTCGAGCCCTGAGACGACCCGCTGCTCTGGTTCAAGAGCGAATTCGACTGGTTCTGAGCCACGTTCACAGCCGTCGTTCCGCTCTGGGCGTTCAGATTGTGCGTCAGCGTCTGCTCGAACTGCGAGCCCTGCGAGGTGTCTTGCTGGGCCGTGTCGACCGTCGTGTTGTCGGTGTGGCTGCCGGTGCTGACGTTCGACAGGTTGTTCACCGCGTTCTGCGAGATCGCCCCGGAGCCGTTGTTGAAGAACGCGGTGTTCACGGCGGAGGCCGAGTTGACCTGGCTCGCGGACGACGACGACATGACCGGGAGCAGCCCGATGCCGCCGAAGAACGCCGGAACGGTGGCCGAGTTGAACGCGGTCTGCATGAAGCTCGAGTTCGTCGAGTTGAGCGCGCCGCTCGTCCCTTGCGCGGTGCTGGTGGCGCTGGCCAGGGTCATCACGTTGTTGAGGGCCGTGCCAGTGGCAGAGGCATTGCTCTCGTCATGGTGCATGACCGTCGAGTCGCTCTTCTGCCACGAGGACTGAGAGCCGCTGATGATCGTCGTGTCCGCCTCGGCCGCCGTCGTGGACGTCTGGGCGCTGTTCAGCGCACTGGCGCTGGCCGATTGAATCGCCGTCGCCGCCTGCGCCGCGCTGGCGGAGTTCGCGGCGACCAGCATGCTCTGGAACGACGCGTTCGCCGACGACGACGTCATGTTGGTTTGCTTCGTCGACCCGCTCTGGGTCTGCACGAACAGCTGGAACTGCGCGTTCTTGAACTGCGAGGCGTTCGCCGCGATGAAGCTGATCACCTGCGGCGACGTGATCCCGAACGTACCCACCGCATTGCAGCCGCCGTCGCTGTTGAGCGAGAGCGGCGTGATGGTCGCCTGCGTGTTCTTGCCCACGTCCTCCGAGGAGCCCGAGTTCGGCGCGCCGTTTCCGGCCGCGCACGCGCCGTTTCCGAGAGCCGTGAACAGGATGCCAATGCCAAGCGGTCCAAGCGCGGCAACTCTCGCGATATTGAGCTTCATGACAGTCTCCTATGCGTATGAAGCGCGTGGCTTGGCGCGCGCGCGGGAACCCTGTTTCCCGATCGTGCTCCCCCTGCCCTGCGCGGCCGACCTCCAGAGCAACGCTGGTGCCTAGGCGACTCAGCGGCAGGGCGAAGCTCCAGCGCAGAGGCTCGAGCGATCGTCTCCGTCCAGCTTCTTTCACGGCGCAGGCGCTTCGCTGGAGCGTCCGGCGCTCGACCGTTCCGCGTGCGAATCGACTGGACCGGAGCTTCACGGTTCACGCGAGGCGCGTCGCCAACGTGCGACGACCCTTCTGCCAATGCGGGCAACGGACGCGGTGGAGTGCCTCGGGCGTGTGCGCCCGTCAGAGCCAGCGCGCCGCGCGGGCGGCTATCTCCTCGCCGATCGCCAGCGAGGCCGTGGCGGCGGGGGAGGGAGCGTTGAGCACATGCACCATGCGGCGGTCCTCGGCGATCTCGAAATCGTCGACGAGCGCACCGTCGCGCCGCACCGCTTGAGCGCGGACGCCTGCGCCCCCGGGCGCGAGGTCCTCGGGGCGCAGCTCAGGTACGAGCTTCCCGCACGCATGGGCGAACGCGCGCTTGCTGAGCGAACGCCATTGCTCGTCCATGCCCGAACGCCAGTGTCGCCACGCCATGCGCCAGAACCCCGGCCATGCGACCGTGTCCCATGCATCGCGAGCGTCGAAGCTCGTGCGGCGGTAGCCCTCGCGCGCGAGCGCGAGCACGGCGTTGGGGCCGGCCTCCACACCTCCGCCGATGCGACGGGTGAAGTGCACGCCGAGGAAAGGAAAGGCCGGATCAGGCACCGGGTAGATGAGGTTACGGACGAGCCCCGCGCGCTCCGGCGCGAGCATCCAGTACTCGCCGCGGAAGGGAATGATCGCGACGCTCGGCTCCATGCCGGCGAGACGCGCGATCCGGTCGCTCGCGAGCCCGGCGCAGCCCACGAGCACGCGCGCCTCGACTTCCCCCGACTCGTGCCCGACGACGACGGAGTCGGCTCGCGCCTCGATCGCCGTCACGCGCGCGCCCGTACGCACCTCGCCGCCGCGTCGGGCGACCTCGCGCGCATACGCGGCGGCCACCTCCCGGTAGTCCACGATGCCCGTCTCCGGGACGAAGAGCGCCGCGACGCCACTCGTGTGGGGCTCGTGCTCCTTCAGCTCCTCGGGTCCGAGGCGCTGCGCCCCGCGCAGCCCGTTCTCGCGCGCGCGACGCTCGAGCTCCGCGAGACGCGGGAGCTCCTCCTCGCTCGTAGCGACCACGACCTTGCCGCATCGCTCGAGCGGCACGCCGTGCTCCTCGCAGAAGCGCTCGAGCAGCGTCCTGCCGCGCGTGCAGAGCGTCGCCTTCAGCGAGCCCGGCTTGTAATAGAGACCCGCGTGCACGACGCCGCTGTTGCGCCCCGTCTGGTGCGCCGCGAGCCCCGGCTCCTTCTCGAGCACGACGACGGACGCCCCCGGCCTGCGCGCGAGCAGGGCCAGCGCCGAGGCCAGCCCCACGATGCCTCCGCCCACGATCACCGCGTCGACGCGTGCCATGCTCGCATGCTCATCGGACGCGGCGATGTTAGCCTGCGCCAGGCCGACGATGTCCGAAGAGCACAGCGCATTCCGCCCCGTCCCACGCACGGGCGTCATCTACGTGACCACCGAGGCGCAGAAGCGCGGCTTCTCGCCGTCCAACCCGTCGTGGTGCAACCTCGGTCAAGGCCAGCCCGAGACGGGGGATCTGCCCGGGGCGCCGCCGCGCGTGCGCGACGTCGCCATCCACATGGACGACCAGGAGTACGCGCCGATCGCCGGCCTCTGGGAGCTGCGCGAGGCGATCGCGTCGCTCTACAACGCGCTCTACCGGCGAGGGATGCCCTCGCAGTACTCGGCCGAGAACGTGTGCGTCTCGGGCGGCGGCCGTGCGGCGCTCACGCGCGCCGCGGCGAGCCTCGGCCACGTGAACCTCGGGCACTTCCTGCCGGACTACACCGCGTACGAGGAGCTGCTCGACATCTTCAAGGCGTTCACGTCGATCCCGATCCTGCTCGAGGGCCACCACGGCTACGCGTTCGGCGCCGACGATCTGCGGCGCGAGGTGCTCGGGCGCGGCCTGTCGGCCATCCTCATGAGCAACCCGTGTAACCCCACCGGCAAGCTGGTGGAGGGCGACGAGCTCGCCCGCTGGGTCTCGGTCGCGCGCCAGCTCGACTGCACGCTGCTGCTCGACGAGTTCTACTCGCACTACGTCTACCGCGCGCCGCCCGGGCGGCTCCCGGTGGAGAGCGCCGCCCGCTACGTCGAGGACGTCGAGCGCGATCCGGTCGTGCTCTTCGACGGGTTCACCAAGAACTGGCGCTACCCGGGCTGGCGCGTCACGTGGGCGCTCGCGCCCAAGACGGTGGTCGAGGCGCTCTCGAGCGCCGGCTCCTTCCTCGACGGCGGCGGCAGCAAACCCCTGCAGCGCGCGGCGATCCCGCTGCTCGCCGAGGACCACGTCGTGGCCGAGACGCGCGCCATCCAGAGCGCGTTCCGGGCGAAGCGCGACTTTCTCCTCTCGCACCTCGAGCAGCTCGGGGTGCGCGTCGACCGCGCGCCGGACGGCACCTTCTACGTGTGGGGCTGCATCGAGAAGCTGCCGCCGCCGCTCAACGACGGCATGAGCTTCTTCCGTGCGGCGCTGGAGCACGAGGTCATCGTCGTGCCGGGAGAGTTCTTCGACATCAACCCGGGCAAGCGGCGCCACGGCCGAGCCTCGCGCTTCAAGGGCTACGTGCGCTTCTCCTTCGGTCCGCCGATGTCGACGCTCGAGGCGGCGGTGGAGCGATTCGGACGCATGCTCGGCTGAGCCTTGGCGCGGGAGCGGGTGGGAACGTGGGATGCAAAGCCGACGCGTCCGGAGGTTCCCGCAATGCTCACTCGAACGGAACAGATTGCATCCAAGGCCATGGGTGCGATGAAGGCCGCGAAGGCGACGGTCAAGGGCCTGGGCGGTGTGTTCAGAAAGCTGTCGCAGGAGCACGGCGAAGTGACCGCGTTGCTCATCCGCGTCAAGAAGAGCTCCGACGTCGAGGTGCGCCGTCACCTGTTCCCGGACATCCGCCGGGCGCTGCTCGCGCACGAGAAGGGTGAGCTGGAGGTGGTGTACCCCGCGTTCCGCCGGTACCCGGAGCTCATCGCGATCGCCGACGACCACCAGAAGGAGGCGATCCAGCTGGAGCAAGTCATCAAGGAGCTCTCGGCGACCGACTACGCCGACGCCGCCTGGGGCAGGATGTTCGACCGCCTCGTGGACCTCGTGATGCACCACGTCTCCGAGGAGGAGGACCAGTACTTCCCCAGGGCGTCACGCGTCATGGGCGACGACGAGCCGGACGTGCTCGAGAAGCAGTATCTCGACGCGAAGAAGACCCTCCTGGAGGGGATGCTGGACTAGTCAGCGGGAAATTGCGGCTGAATCGGGGATCATTCGCGCTGCCGTGAAGAAGAGGTTCGCTCGCATGCGCGAGACCTTCGCTGAACGGGTCGAGAAGGAGGGCAGGTCTCCCCTGAAACGAGAGAAGGGATGACGCCCGCTCGCGACAATCGGGGGCGACTTTCCTTCATTCGCCCCCGAGTCTGCGAAGACTGGGCACGAGTGAGCCTCACTCGCGGGGAATCTCGCGAAGATTCGGCCCGAATGAGCGAAGATCGTGCGGAAGTGAGCGATGATTGCGCGTCCACCAGCGATATCTGGGCGCGATGTACGTGATGATCGCGCCCGATCTTCGCTCAATCGGGAGCAAATGAGCGAAGACTCCGTCCGAATGAGCAAAGATCGCCCCCGATGTCAGTGATATTTGCCCGCAATTGAGCCTCATTCGCGGGCAATGTCAGCGTAGATCGGGCCCGAGTGAGCGATGATTCCGCGCGAGTGAGCGATACTCGAGCCCGAATGAGCGAAGACTCCGCGCAGTCTTCGCTCACTCGCGCGGAAATGAGCGAAGATCGGGGACCAACTAGGTCACATTTGCGCGCGAGTGAGCGAAGAGCGGCCCCGATTGAGCGAAGACTGCGCGGAATCATCGCTGACTCGGGTCCGATCATCACGATCATCGCGCGCGACGAAGCGAAGGTCGCGCGGCAACTCGGCGAACCAGCCCCCGATGATGCGAAGGTGGTCACCGGTTACAGAGAGATCCCGGTCGATGCCGCGTGACATCACGATCCATCGAGCCGAGCTTGCCGCGATGCCGGGCAAGACAGGCTGGGGTTCTGCGGGTGTCGCCCGCCGAGTCATCGAAGTCGCGGCCGAGTCTTGCTGATGACCGGTACGACGACCGTCGATCGGGCGCGAGCACGCGTAGCTCGCGAGCAGTTACTGACGCAGCGCTTCTGAGAAAGGCTTGCTCGCGACGAATCGCGAGCCTCTCGCGAGGCATCGCGAGCACATGCCCGCTCTTTCCAGTGTGATTCGAGAATCGAGCTTCCTGGCGGAGGCACGACCGCTGCTAGCGCACGCCGCCACACAGCGGAGCACACCGATGACCCCGGATCGCGAAGTCTCATGAAGCACCTCACGCTGCGGAATCTTCTGCTGCGCGCGTTCGTCGCGACGTGCGTGGTCGGGTGGGTGGCCGCCGGGTGCGGCGGGTCGAACGGCGGTGCGATCGGGGCACCCCTGGGAACCGGCGAGGACGGCGGCTCCTCCTCTGGAGGCTCCTCTGGAGGTTCCTCCGGAGGCTCCTCGGGCGGTTCCTCCGGGAGCTCTTCCTCCTCTGGTGGCTCGTCGGGCGGCTCCTCGGGCGGCATGTCCTCCTCGGGTGGCCCGTCGGATGGCGGCTCGCCCGAAGGCTCATCGGGATCGGGCCACGACGGCGGCAGCCACCCGCCGCCCGCCGCGGCATGCAAGACCGGCGACCGAAAGGAGTGGTCCGGATCCCTCGAGAACACCGGAGTCGACGTGGCCGTCTGCTCGGTGTGCGGCGCCAGCTACGTCGTGGCCTCGAACGGAAGCGGAGTCGCCGGGCAGGTGACGGTCGCCAACGGGACCAAGACGATCACGGTGAACGTCCCCGCGGGCGGGACGGCCACCTCCGCAAACCTCGCGGACAGGCCGAGCGATGGCACGGTGACCGTCTGCGCCACCGGCACGTCGCAGGCGTGCATCCCGATGGACCCGCAGAACCAGCTCTACTGCAACCCGTATCGCGACCTCACCAGCCTGGTGGCGGAGAGCATCAATCAGGGAGTCGACTACGGCGGCGCGGGTCCCATCTACGCGATGGGTCCAGGGGTCATCGACGTCTACAAGAACCGCGACGACTCCGGCTGGCCCGGTGGGACGTTCGTGTCTTACAAGCTGAGCGCGGGTCCGGCCGCCGGACAGACGATCTATCTCGCCCAGAACATCGACCTCGCTCCGAGCCTGCAACCGGGATCGTTCGTGTACAACGGCACGGCGCTCGGCACGCTGGTGGATGCTTCTCCCGACTCCGAGTCGGGATGGGGCGTGGCCGGCGAGAGCTACACCGCGGAGTACGGCTGCTACACCGAGGGCTGCATGACGCCGCTGGGCGAGAACTTCAACTCGCTCCTCGTGTGTCTGAAAGCTCCGTCCGGCACCATGGGGACTGGCGGCTGCTGCACGCAGGCAGCCGGCTGGCCCACCGACTGGTGCTCGCTCGTGGATGCCTGGCAGTAGCGGCCCATGCGGACGCTCGCGCTCCTCGCCGTCGCCTCGGTGCTCGCGTGCTCCTCGAGCCCGGGGGCCGACGAGCCCGACGCCCGAGCGGACGCGAATGCAGGCGACTCGGGCGCGACGACGGATGCGGCGACTGCTGCCGATGTCGTCAGCTCCGATGTCGTCGTCAGGCCCGACGTGGTCTCCGCTTCCGACGCTGCCACCTCCGACGTCGCCACGTCCGAGGCCGCCGCCTCGGATGCACCCGCGACGGCCGTCACGTGCATGCCTCCTTCAGCGTTGCCCATCCCGTCGGCGATCACGCAGGCGCTCGTCGTCACGACGCCTTCGTGGACCGACTTCTCCGGCACGATGACCCAGTTCGAGCGCTCCTCGAACGGGGCATGGACGGCGGTCGCCAGCCCCATCGCCGTCACGGTCGGGGAGACGGGACTCGGATGGGGACGAGGGCTGCACGGCGAGCTGACACCTCCAGGGTGTAGCGGGCCGACCAAGGCCGAGGGCGACGGACGCAGCCCAGCGGGCGTGTTCACCCTCGGCTCCGTCTACGGAGACACACAAGGCGCAGGATCGTTCCCCTACACGCTCATCACGCCGAGCCTTCGGTGCCCCGACGATCCCGCGTCGAGCTACTACAACGAGATCGTCGACGAAAACCTGGTGACGCCGGACTGGAACAGCGCCGAGGTGATGCTCCGGACCGATGGCCTCTACCACTGGGTGGTGTTCGTGAACCACAACAGCAGTCCGCGCACTCCGGGCGGCGGGAGCTGCATCTTCATCCACGTGTGGGGCGGCCCGACGGCCCCGACGGTGGGCTGCACGTCGCTCGACGGAACGGCGCTCCAGACGGTGCTCGCGTGGCTGAAGCCGCAGCAGGCCGTGGAGATCTTGCTCCCTCAGCCGGTGTACGCCGCGGTTCGCAACATGTGGCAGCTGCCCTGAGTGGCGCAGGGCGCCCACGTGGGCGTACCCTGAAATTCCCTTGGCCCTCCGGGCGAATGGACCCTCGCCCGGGATGATATCCCTGCTCATGCCCCCCGCCGCGGCGTTGCCGGAACACGTCGACGAGCGCGCCTTCGCGGCTGCAACGGCAGAGCTCAGACCGCACGTCCGTGCAGTGGTCGCGGCAGTGATGAACCTGCCGCGCGACCACGCCGACGTGGAGGACTCCACGCACGAGGCCCTCAAGCGGGCCATCGAGGGCCGGTCCCGCCTCCGCCCCGGAGAGCCCCTCCGGCCCTGGCTCACCGGCATCGCCCGCCACGTGGCTCTCGACGCGATGCGTGCACGCAAGCGCCAGCGCGACCGTACGGTCGTCGCCCGGGACGCCGACGGGAGCTCGCCCGACCCCCTGGAGAGGGTGGCCGACCCGTCGCCGGACGCGTTCGACCATTTCTCCGCCGTCCAGAGGCGACAGGCGGTGGCGCGGGCCCTCGCGGCGCTGCCCGACGGGCAGCGGCGGGCGCTCGTCATGTTTCACATGGAAGGACTGCAGTACCAGGAGATCGCGGTGCGCCTCGGCGTGCCGCTCGGCACCGTCGCCACGTGGGTGATGCGTGCCCGAAAGAGCGTCGCCGCCGCTGTCGGCGTCACGGAGGAGTCATGATTGAGGACAGCAAGCTGCCGAGGGAGCTCGTCTGGGACGGCGCACACGTCTCGGAGCTGGGGCTCACGGCGATCGCCGACGGGCAGGAGTCGATCGTGCCCGCCGATGCCGTCGCGCACGTCCACTCGTGCGACTGGTGCGTGGGGAGGATGGGCCGCACGGCGCTGATGGCGTCCGCGGTGGGCGAGGGGCTGCGTGAGGCGCGTCCTGCGCTCGCGTCCGCGCAGGCGCAAGGTTCGCGCGCCGTGACGAATCCGAGCCCGTGGCGCGCGCTCCTCCTGGGCTGCACCGTCGCGGTGCTGGCCGCGGTGCCCTCGCTGCCGCAGCTCGCCTCGAGGCTCGGCACCTTCGTCACGTTCGGCAAGGTGCTGTCGTCGCACGGGCTTCCGGTGCTGGTGCGCGGCATCGCGATGGCTTCGCGCGCGGACGTGTCGCGAGGGCTGCAGATCGCGACGATCGTCTCGTCGGTGTTGCTCGTTCTGATGGGTCTGGCGATCGCCCGCACGCGATCGCGCGTGTCGTCCGAGAGGAGTGTGTCATGAGTTGGCTCAGGGGCTCGTTTCTGGCAGCGGCTTTCGCCGCTGCGTCGCTCGCGGTTGCGTCGCCAGCCGACGCGCACGTGAAGCGCCAGGGGGCCTGGCCCGACGCGGACAAGCCCGTGACGCTCGACCTGCAAAAGACGCCGCGCGACGAAGCGCTGAGGAAGGTCGCCGACGCCGCGGGCTGGAGCCTCGTGGTGAAGGCGAACCTGCCCCAGAAGCTGGTGGACCTGCATCTGAAGCAGCAGCCCGCGGGGAAGGTGCTCGACCTGCTGCTCGACGACGAGGACGACGACTACGTCGCCAAGCGCGACGGGACTCTCGTGGTGATCGAGGAGGACGAGGAGGGGAGCGGCAATCCCTCGGATGCGCTGAAGGGTCTGGTCATCCCGCCGATCCCGCCGATCCCTCCAGTCCCGCCGGTTCCCCCGGTGGGCTCGGTGCACGCTGCGCCGTCCTCGACCGGCGTGAGCATCAGCATCGGGAGTGACTCCAGCGAGGTCGACGAGCCCCACGCGCGCGGCAAGGACCGCACCGTGATGGGCGGCGACGTCCGCATCGCCAAGGGCGAAATCGCGCGCGACATCACCGTGTTCGGCGGCAACGTCGACATCGAGGGCGAAGCGACCGGAGACGTGACCGTCTTCGGCGGCAACGTTCGGGTGCACGAGGGAGCCCGCGTGCACGGGGATGCCACCGTCTTCGGTGGCACCCTCGCGCTCGCGCCCGGCGCCAAGGTCGACGGCGACGTGAGCGCGCTCGGCGGCACCCTCAAGCGCGAGCCAGGGTCGCAGATCGGTGGCGACGTGAACGCCAAGACCTCCGACTCCGACTCGAGCGATTCTCACGACAAGCCCCGGGGCCTCGTGATGCGCGCCGGCGAATCCATCATGGATGGCGTGCGCCTCGCGGCGGTGCTCTTCGTCATCGGCACGGTGCTGCTCGCGCTCGCGGGGCGGCGCATGGAGTCGCTGCGCTTCGAGGTGGCGGCGCGTCCGATGCGCACGCTGGCGCTCGGGCTCGTGGGGCTGCTGGGCGGCGTCGTCGTGCTCATCGCCCTCTGCGTCACCGTGATCGGCATTCCCATCGCGCTCGTCGGTGCGCTCCTCGGGGTGCTCGGGATGTTCGGCGCGATGTGCGCGGTGCTGTCGGTGGTCGGCGAGGCGCTGCTGCGCCATCGGACGACCAACCAATACGTTCACCTCGCCGTCGGCTGCGCGCTCTTCGTCGCCCTCTCGGCGCTCCCGTGGGTCGGTGGATTCGTGGGCCTCATCACCGCGCTCGCGGGAATCGGCACGCTCGTCGCCACGCGCGGTGCCGGCTTCTTCGTCAAGCGCAACGGCGGCGGCACGCCCTACCGCTCGGTCCCCCCCGAGGCGCCGATCGCCTGACGTCCCTGGGGCGTGTCCTCAAAGTCGCCAAGAGAGCAGAGCAACGGGGAGGCGCGCGCGGGATACACGAGTGCGCATCGTTGAGGCTTCCGCGCGGTCGCAAGAGTTCCCTCCCCGGATGCGGCCCCTTTTGGAGCGCGCGAAACGGGGAGAGAACCCGGTGGATGCGAGCCGTTGATGACGCAGCTGCCCCAACGAGGAATTCGGCCACCGGTCCGTGCCCGCTGCGCAGCCCATCACCCACGGGTACTGGGCTCGGGTTCCCGGGGAGGTCTCTGCTGCGACCGCATGGGTGCAGCATCGGACGTTCTCCGGTTGGAGGCAGGGGCGATGAAGCGCCTCTGCCTCGAGTGACCCTCGCTGTTCGCCGTGGGCCGTTGCCGCCCACTCGTGCCCGAAATGGCAACCCTTCGTCCTGCGGCCTCGCGTGGAGCTCTCACGCGAGGCCTTGATCTGTCTGAGGCCGTCCTTCAGCAACGTGGGTGCCAGAGCTGGGCCCTGGAGTCTCGCGTACTTGCAAACCCGACCCCCTGTCCCGGACAGTCAAGCATGTGTCCTGGGACACCCCCCGAGGGATGAAAACGGGTCGGCGCCTCATGCAACCCTGAGGGCGCCGGAACCAAGCCCGAACGATCAGTGATGGCTCACGACCTCGCCGGACAGTCTGGGCTCGGCTCGACGCACCTCGAAATGTTGCAGGGGCGCCGCCCCGAGCACGGATAGCAGGATGTTCACCCACGCGTCAGCAGGGGC
>DATJYG010000096.1:0-4717 GCA_035499695.1 Polyangiaceae bacterium | reverse complement strand
TGTCGCGCCTCGAGGACAAGGGGCTCGCGCCGCAGACGAGGCGCAACGCGCTCTCGCTGCTCCGCACCATCTTCCGTCAGGCACACGAGCTCGGGCACATGAAGGCAAACCCGTGCATCGGCGTGCGCGTCAAGGGCAAGGACAAGGACGCGTGGACGTACCTCACGCGCGAGGAGATGCCGCGCTTTCTGGCGGCGTTCGACCCGATCGAGCGCCACCTCGCCGCGGTGCAGGTCGGCACTGGCGTCCGTCCGGGCGAGCTCGTGACGCTCCGGCGCGCCGACGTGCACCTCGACGATCGGCCGCGGATCGTCATCCGCTACGGTGCGGCGCCCGACGTGCCCACGAAGACCGGCGCCGTGCGCACGGTGCACCTCTTCGGATTGGCGCTCATCGCGATGCAGAGTTGGATGGGGCTCGAGGCCCCGAAGAGAAATCCGCACGGCCTGGTCTTCCCGCGCGAGCGCGGGGGCTTCCGCGACGAGAACCATGTCATCCGCTGGGAAGCCTGGAAGGCGGTGCTTGAGCGCGCGGGGTTGAAGCGCCGCTTTCGCTGGTACGACCTGCGCCACACGTGCGCGTCGTGGCTCGTGTCCGGTTGGTGGGGCAGGCGATGGAGCCTGCAGGAGGTCAAGGAGATGCTCGGGCACACGTCGATCACCATCACGCAGCGCTACGCGCACCTCGCGGCGAGCGCCTCCGAAGAGGCGGCCCGCCTGACGGGCCTGGAGGTGGGCGAGGAGCACCTTTCGGGGGCGCGCGAAGAGGTGCCCGCGCTGCCTCCGAAACGGTCCTCGGGAGGGGACGAGGGGGGGGGTGGAGGACAAGTCAGAACGAGTCAGCAACCTGGTTCAGGGTCACCGGAGGTCACACATCCGAAGCTCGCGAAAACAAGCGCGAATCCAGCGGCGCCCCCGACAAGAGTCGAACTTGTGGCCTTCGGTTTAGGAATTCATCGCTTTGATCGAATTTCGGCCGAAATACCGTCTGCTGACTTGCCGCTGACTACGAGCCCTCCGGCGCTCGAGGCGAGCTTCACCCACATGCAGGGCGTGCTCGGTCGGATGGCGCTGCGCATCGCGCAGGCGGGTGCGCTGTGAGCGCGCCGCTCGCCGTCGGCGATCGGGCGTGGGCGATCGTGCAGACGCCGCCGACGCCCAGCACGCGCCGGACGGTGCTCGGCGCGGCGCTCGTGCGCATCGAGGTCATTGAGGCCGAGGACTTCGTCGCGCGGGTGCTCCGCGGAAGCGGGGTGCCGGTCGGCCATCGGCTCCGCCTCAAACGCCATGACCTCTACGCGCGTCGCGACCAGGGCGAGCACGAGGCCTTCGGCGGTGCGGTTGCGCGCATCTTCGGTGCCTCATGAAGCCCCCCGAGGAGATCGTCGTCGGGGTGTGCCCGCGCTGCAGGGCTCTCGGACCGGCCGAGCGGCCATCGCGCAAGGGGCTGCTCCTCGCCCTTTGCTCGCAGTGCCCCTGCGCCGTCGTGCCCGCGCTCGTTCGCTACCGGCTCGTCGTCGCGGGCCGCTGCAGCGTCTGCGGCTGCACCGACCGGGAGCCTTGCGACATGCCGTGCGGATGGGCGAATGCCGAGCACACGCTCTGCACCAACTGCGTGCCTGCGCCGCGCGCGCGACGACCGCTTCGCGCGGCGAAGATCGCCGGACGGCGAGGTGCCGCGTGAACCGCCTCACCGCGTCCGAGATGCTCGTCATCGATGACATCGTCTGCCGCGGCCTTGGGAAGCGACCGCAGCAGACGATTCGCTCGCGCGCGCTCGAACTCATCACGATGCGACGGCGCAACCGTACGCCGTTGCGCGTGCTTCGCGCCTGCGAGCTGCTCACGCGCGAGGGTGGAGACGAATGGGCGCGCATGGCCGCCGCCGCCGCTCTGCTCAAGCCTCTCGTCACGTAGCGCCTTCGACCTTCGAAGCCGACCCGCGGGGCCGAGCCCCCCGGCGACCCCAAGCGCTGGCCTCCAAGCCTCGCGGGTCGGCTTCGCAGCCCGAAGCACATCGCAGCACCGCAGTTCACGAAGACCGTCGAACGAACCAAGGGGTACTGCCATGGCCACACGAAAGAGCGTCGAGAGGGGTCTGCGCATCCGCAGACAGCAAGCGGTCGCGTCACGGATGCGCGGCATGGTCCACGACTCGGGAAGGCCGCGACCGATCTGGATGTCCGACCGAAGCCGCCTGCCGAAGCGGCCGCCGACGAGGGGAGGTCGGCCGTGAGCGCCGGCGCGCCCGAGGCGGTGACACCCGGTCCGCAAATCGTCCTGCGCCTGGTGGAGCTCCCGAAGGGGCATTGCGCCTGGTGCGGCCAGGCGTTCCCCCTCGCCGCGCTCGAGCGCGTGACGGCGGTCCGGCCCCACTCGCACCGCGAGAACCTCTGGTCGCTCCTTCGCTGCAAGCCGTGCGGGGGCAAGACGGGATGATCCCTGCCGCCGAGCAGCTCTTGCGCGGTGCGCTCGCAACGCTCGCCCGGATGCGCGGGGCGGCGGCGGGGGCAGCCCGCACGATGATCGAAGTGGCCCTCTCGCTCGAGCACGCGCAGCCCGCCGCGGTGCCCGCGCCGGCGCCGGCGGGCAAGAGCCGGAGCGAGCAGGCGCGGGCGGCTGCGCTCGCCCGGTGGGGGGGCGGCGGGCGCATGCCCCGAGCATCGCCGGAGCATGCTCCACGCATGCCCCGAGCATCGCCGGAGCATGATGCCTCTCTCTCTCTCTTCTCTTCTGATCTGGATCCGAAGAGAGAGAGCGGCGCGATGCCGACCTTGCTCGAGCGCGTCGTGCTCGAGGGGGACCGCATGCCGGCCGAGCTCGAGCAGCTCGCCGAGCGGGAAGGGGTGCGCGACGTCGCCCGCTCCTGGCGGCGCTTCTGCGTGCACCACGCGGGCAAGACCCTGGAGGTCGCGCGGGCCTGGCGCCTCTGGGTCCTCGGCGAGCGAGACCGGGCCCCGCCGGGCGCTCGAGCGAGTCCGCGCGAGGACATCGCGGTCCGCGAGCGACAAGCGCGCGACGCGCACGAGGAGCTCCGACGCGAGCGCGCGGGCCCGGGGCTGGTGCGCGCGTCGGTCGCCGAGGTCCTCGCGAAGCTCGGTCCACCGCCGTCGCCGGCGTGCGCGTCGTGAAGCGCATCCGCCTTCTCAGCCGCTGGACCTGGGGCCGCTACGTCGTTCGTCGCTGCCCCGCGTGCGGCTGCACCCCGGACGACCCTTGCACGATCCGCTTTCCCGACGGCGAGAGCACCGCGGCGTGCGTGCCGGCGGGGGCGTACGGTCTGCGCCGGTGCTCGGCGTGCGACTACGCGGACTCCCGACAGGCCGAGCTCGCGGCGGGCATCACGCCGGCGCCCCCCGAGCTCCGCGCGCTGCTCGAGGCGCTCTAACCATCGGTCGTCGCCGGCGCGTCGGCGTGTGCCTCGCGCTTGCGGCGACCGCGGTTGGTGCCGCCGATGCGGCCGATGGCGGCCATGTGGCCGGGTCGGCTCGAGACGGCGAGGCCGCCGCGGCGCCCCGCCTCCTTCGCTTCCTCGCTCGTGAACTCGTGCGCTTTGCCCATCGCGTGGGCGGCCTTGCCGCCCTTGTGGGCAATCGTTCGTTGCAGCTCGGGGTCCATGCTGGCGAAGCCGCGCCGGGATTTGGCCTTCTCCATGGGACTGGAGGTAGCACCCATGGAGCGCCAAGTCCTTGACTGCAATTTGCAAATGCGGTTTGCGTCCCGGATACTGAGCGACGAAAGTGGGTCCGCCGCGTGCCCTCGGCGCGTCGCGGGCCGGAGCCATAGACGCTCCGCCACGGAGCCGGATGCCTGACGGAACGCGAGAAGCTCATCGCACGGGGTCTGCTCAAGCCAAATCCTGAATTGGGGCGACGTATCGCCGAGGAGCGTTCGGGCGGAGTGTCGGCGGGGCCCTACAACTGGCGGGGGGCGCGCGTGCTGACGCTCGACGGCCCATCGTTCGCGCCGTGGACGCCGGCGCCCGTCGTCGACCCCGCGGGCTTCCGCGAGGACACGGTCGACCGTCGCCTGCGCCGCCACGGGACGGCGTGACCATGGCGGGAAGCCCGAAGAAACGTGCCCGCCGGCTGGCCGCCGAGGCGTCTCGCGCGGGCGCGCGCGCGCGCGGGGGACCCGTCACGACAGCGCTGGTCGAGGCATTCCGGGGCGCATTCGGGGCGGCGATTCCCCCGGTGCCCCCCGAGCGGGTGCCGAGCGACGAGGAGCTCCTGCGCATCGCCAAGGGGGTGCTCCTGTCGGTGGCGCGTCATGGCGAGCCCGGCCTGCAGGTACGCGCCGCCTGGAACCTCGCCGACGTCGCCCGCCGCGACGTCAAGGCGCCGAAGGCGTTGTATGTGCCGTCCCCCGGCGATCCCCTCGACGCGATGAGCGACGAGGAGCTCGCTGCCCAGGCCGCGGAGGCGGAGCGGGTACTGCGGAGCCCGGTCCAATAGGCGCCGGCGCGCGGCTCGCGCACCAGGTGCGTCGGGCGCAGCCCGAGGACCTGCGCTTCATCGCGCACGCGTGGGTGCAGGAGGTGCGGCACGCGTTCGCGGCGCGTGGCGTGCCTGACGACCTCTACTACGCGCATCAGCGCTCCCTCGTGCTCGCCCTCGTGCGACGCGCCCACACGCTCGTCGCGGTCGACCCCGAGGACCCCTGGCACCTTTACGGGTTCGTGACCTTCGAGCTCGGGCCGGGGCGCTTGCACTGGGTCT
>DATJYG010000095.1:0-2384 GCA_035499695.1 Polyangiaceae bacterium | reverse complement strand
GCGCGGGACGGGGGAGCGGATGGTCCTTGTCCGCCGGAGCACCCTGCTCGAGCCACTTGAGGAGCGCCGAGTGCTCCCTCGACGCCGTGCGCTTCATCGCCCGGGTCAGCACCCGTCGCGCGTCGGCGATGCGGCCTACGCGCGCGAGCGCGTGCGCGTAGCTCGCGGCGACCTCGCCGCTGTAGGTCGCGCTCTGGTACGCGCGCTTCAGCCAGCCGATGGCCTCGCCCGCGCGACCCAGGGCCACATCGAGCAGGTGCCCGAGGTTGTGCGCGTACCACGGGTTCTTGGGCGCGCTCGCGATGGCGCTGTGGTACGCGGCCACTGCAAAGCGATAGTTGCCGAGGAGCGTCTGGCAGAGCGCGAGCGTCGCCCACCCGCGATCGTCGTCCGGCCGGTGGGCCAGAACGCGCTTCGCGTAGAGCGCCGCGCGCCAAGGGTCGCGCTCGACCAGGAGCTCGGCGAGGTGCAGGTTCGCGAACAGACCGTCGTCGGACGCCTCGTCGGCCACGCGCGCGAGGCGGTGGAGCATCGGGAGCACGTCACCCGGATCGACGGCGCGAGCGAGCGTCCACTCGATCTGACGACGCAGCTCCTGCGCCTGTCGACTGCGTCCCTCCATCGTGTTCCTTGGGTGATAGCTTCCCGATACAGGGCGTGCAACGCGAGAAGCGGCCGAGAACACACGAGACAAACTTTCCCTTGCGCTCCGACGTTTCTGCGTTAAGGCGCGCGCTAGCGGAACGCGACGATCTTCTGCTGCACGAGCTCGTGCAGAATGCGCAGCGCATCGAGCCGTGGCATGCCGCACACGTCGAGGATCATCTCGACGCTGGAAGAGCCATCGATGAGCGAGAGCACGAAGCCGGCTCGGTGGTCGATGGATAGCCAGCGCATCTGCGTGCGCGGCACGACCACCATCGGCACGCGGTCGAGCGGACCGAGACGTGCGGCGAACATGTTCTCCAGCACGGTGCGGCAATTCTCACCGCACTCGGCCGCCTCGAGATTGCCGGGCTCCTCGGCGAGGATGAGCTCCGCCATCTCGAGCGCACCCGTGTAGTCGCCCAGCGAGAAGCGCTCGCGCATCTCGGCCACCGGGTCCTCGATGGTGCGCTCGGTGATCTCGGGTGCGGGCGACGATCCGATCGCCCCGAGCACCGCCGCCTCGATGCTCGCCGGCGTCGGGCTGCGCGGTCCGGGCACGACCGCCGGGTGGTTCGGGGCGCTCGGCGCCCGCGCGTCTGCCATCGAGAGAGCGCTGGGCGTCGCGTGGCGCGGAGGCGGCGGATCGGTACGCACCGCGGACATCTCGCGCGCCTTCTCCAGCTCGACTTCGTTCGTAAGCGTGATCTGCCTCGAGCGAGTCTCCTCGGGCTCGAAGGACGGCACTGCCGGAGGCGGGGGCGCGCCCGGACCTCCCGAGGCGCTCGGCTTGCCCGCCTGGCGCGCGTACGCCTCGACGTCGAAGGGTGGGTTCACGGTCGGCCGATCGTTCTCGTCGTCCGCACTGGGCGGCGGCGCCGGCGGAGGCCTCCCTGCACCCTTCTTCTTCTTGTCGTCCGGCATGGCCGATCGTCAGTGAGTCTTCGCGACGACCCCCTTGAACATCCTGTGCGTTCGCGAGAGACCCTCGATCTCGGCCTTCACGGCGGCGACGTCGCGCTTGCCGATGGCGGTGCGTGCCTTGGACACGATGGCGCGCGCCTTCTCGATGGCGTCACGCCCGAAGTCGCTGGCCGCCACGATCTGCTCCACCTGCGGGAAGAGGCGCTCGATCTCGCCGACGATGCGCTCGGCCTCCTGCTTGGCTGCCTCGAACTCCTCGGTCGAGCGCCGCTCGACCATGTAGTCCTTGGCCCCCTCCATCATCGACTTGATCTCCTCGCGCGTCAGGCCGCTCGACGCGGTGACCTCGATCGACTGCTCCTTGCCTGTCTCGAGGTCCTTCGCGTGGACGCTCACGATGCCGTCCGCGTTGATCTCGAAGGTCACCTCGATCTCGACCGTGCCCTTCGCGGCGCGGCGCAGGCCCGTCAGGATGAACTCGCCCAGGAGCTCGTTCTCCTCGGCGCGCTCGCTCTCGCCCTGCATGACGACGATCTTCACGGCCGTCTGGTTGTCGCGGCTCGTCGTGAAGATCTTGGTCCGGTGCGTGGGCACCGTCGTGTTCTGCGGGATGAGCTCCTCGAAGTAGCTGCCGAACGTCATGATGCCGAGCGCGTGCGGCGTGACGTCGAGCAGGATCATGTCCTGCTTCTCCTGCACGAGCGCCGCGCCCTGGATGGCGGCGCCCATCGCCACGACCTCGTCGGGGTGCACGCTCTTGTTCGGCTCGCGCTTGAAGAGACCGGCGGCCGCCTTCTGGACGGCCGGCATCCGGG
>DATJYG010000094.1:0-8685 GCA_035499695.1 Polyangiaceae bacterium | reverse complement strand
GTCCTCCTGCAGCGACGCCATGCCGTGGAAGTGCACGACCAGGTCGTAGGCGCCGTCCACCGCGTGGAAGAACGTCGGCAGGTACATGTCCGCGTTGCCCACGCGCACGTGCATCGGCTCTCCCGTGAGCGTGTCGGCGGCGCGATCGCCCGCGCGGACGACTGCCTCCTGCGCCGACGAAGGACGGAACGGGCCATCGGCGTGCGCGGGCGGTGTCGCGCTCACGAGAAGCCCCGTCGAGGCGAGCAACGTGACGAGGATCCGACGAGTTACGAGGGCGCGCATGTGCGTGAAACTCCTGCGGGGGCCCGGGCCGTTTCAACTTGCGCGCCGGAAGAGCGAAGCGCGCGAGATGACACGCGAATGGTGCTCCTGGAGCAGTGCCGGACGCTGAGAGAGCGAGGCAGCAGGTTGCGGTCGCCGGGCATCAGGGGGGCATGTGGTCCACCCGGGAGTTCACCGGGAGAACACATCGCCACTGCGCGCGGCACACGCGGCATCGGGATTGCTCCGGGGTGGTCCGACCATGCGAGTCGCGATGGGATCGGGAGGCATCCTCGTTCGCTCGACGCCCGTGCTCACGTTCTCGCCGGGAGTCCGAGAGCAGCACGAGTCGCCGCCGCCGGCGCCATCGCGCGCGCAGACAATTCCCGTCGTGCCGGTGCTTCGGCCCGTGCGATCGAACCTGCCCATCATCCCGCGCATCCGTCGGCGGCCGTCGGTCGACGTCGGTGGGATCGTCGGCCCCGTCGCGCGGCTGGCGTCGACGAGCGGCGGTCGGACCGCGGGCAAGCTCCTGGCGATCTTCGTCGCCGTGGCGGCCCTGGGGATCTTCGCCGGGCTCAACATGAGGTCACTCACCGAGGACGCGGGGGCGCCCGCGATGGCGGCTGCGGCTGCGGCTGCGGCTGCGGCTGCGGCTGCGGCTGCGGCTGCGGCTCAACCGTTGGACCGCGCATCCGATGCCACGGCGTCCGAGCGCGTGCAGGCTCGCGGCACGCTTGCACCACGGAAGGAGGCCGCGCCGAGGCGCTGACGCCAGCGCCGCCCCTACTCGACCGTATCTGCGCCTTCGGGGTCGCACATGCCCCGGTGGATGCCATACTCTGGGGCTGCTTGAGTAACCCTCGCCGTCCCATCCCTCCGTCCACGCCGCTGCCTCCGCGGCCACCGGCCCGGCCATCGTCTCCGCCCGCGTCGGAGGGAGGCATTCCGGTTCCTCCGGAGAGCGCGAGGAGTCCGCAGCCTCCGAGCGCGCGCAGCACGGCGCCCGCGATCGGCAACATTCCGGGGACGGCCCCGAAGCCCCCCTCGTTCTTCCCTTCGGCTCCCGACGGACCGCCGACCATGCTCCGTCGCGACGAGGCGAGCGTCGCCACCGTGCGGCAGCTCATCGACACGGTGGCCATCCCGCGGCTCTCGCTCACCGTGGAGCGCGAGTCGGGCAAGCCGACGTCGCGCACGGTGCTCTACGACGGGGACCTCTGCCGCATCGGCACGCACTCCTCGAACGATCTGGTGCTGCAAGACCCGGCGGTCTCGCGCTTCCACTGCCGCCTCGTGCGCGAGGAGGGCGCCTGGCGCGTTCGCGACTGGGGATCGCTGAACGGAACGAAGCTCGAGGGCGTGCGCATCCGCGACGCCGATCTGCCGGCCGATGCGACGCTGGCGCTCGGCGACTCGGTCGTGCGCGTGCGCGCGGTGGCGCCGGCGGGGCAGGCCGTCGTGCCGATGATCCCGGCGTTCGGGCAGCTCGCGGGGACGAGCGTGCCGATGCGCAAGCTCTTCGCGCTGCTCGAGAAGGTGGCGCCGAGCGACATCAACGTGCTCATCGAGGGCGAGAGCGGCACGGGCAAGGAGCTCGTGGCGAACGAGATCGTCCAGCGCAGCCCGCGCGCCGAGCGGCCCTTCGTGGTGGTCGACTGCGGCGCCATCAGCCCGAACCTCGTGGAGTCGGAGCTCTTCGGGCACCTGCGCGGCAGCTTCACCGGGGCAGACCGCGACCGCGTGGGCGCCTTCGAGGCGGCCGACGGCGGCACGGTGTTCCTCGACGAGGTGGGCGAGCTGCCCGTCGAGCTGCAGCCGAAGCTCCTTCGAGCGATCGAGGCGCGCGAGATCCGGCGCGTCGGGGAGACCAGGCCGCGCAAGGTCAATGTGCGCGTCATCAGCGCGACCAACCGCGACCTCGAGCGCGAGGTGAACCGGGCGCGCTTCCGCGAGGACCTCTACTTCCGCCTCGCCGTCATGACGGTGCGCGTGCCGCCGTTGCGCGAGCGGCTCGACGACCTGCTCATCCTCATCCGCGTGTTCCTGCAGGCCCTCGGCGTGCCGGACCAGGAGCGACTTTTCTCGCCGCAGGTCCTCGCAGAGATGTCGCGGCACGACTGGCCGGGCAACGTGCGCGAGCTGCGCAACTACGTGGAGCGGAGCGTCGTCCTGCAGAAGGCGGGGCCGACCATCCGCCGGTCGACGCCGGGCGTGGCCTTCGGCCTGCCGCCGGCGGCGGACATCAGCATCCCGTTCAAGATCGCCAAGGACTCGGCAATCGACCTGTTCGAGCGCGCATACCTCACGGCGCTGCTCGAGGCGGCCGGCAACAACATGAGCAAGGCGGCGCGCATGGCCGGCATGGATCGCATGTACCTGCACCGGCTCGTGCAGAAGCACGGGCTGCGGGGTGGTGGGACCGCGGGCGGCGCTCCCGCGATCGGCGGGCCGCAGTCCGGGACCTAGGCAGCGCCGCTCGCTCGCTTGCCGCGCAGCGCCCGGAGCATCCCGAGGTCGCGCTTGCCGATCTCGCGCGTCACGAGAAGCACCACGAGATAGGCGGTGCCTGCGGCGGCCGCGGCGATGGGCGTGAGCAGTCGACCGAACCGCGGCGCGACGAGCCCCACCGCCACGCACGCCGCGAGGGCGAGAAGACAGCGGATCGCCGTGGCCGCCGGGATGAACGCGCCCGTCGCGCGCTTCACGAGCACCGCGCCGACGACGAGTGCCGCCGTCAGCGCCATCCCCGAGGCCTGCGCCGAGCGCAAGAGCTGCTCGTGCCCGAAGGTCGCACCCGGCACGAGCGCCGCGCAGGCTCCACCCACCGCGACCACCGCGCCCAGCGTGAGCAGCGCCGCAGTGCCCTCGCGTCCGATGCTCGTCAGCACGGTCGTCGCGATCCCCAGCATCGCGAACGCCGCCTGCGCGAGCGCCATGAAGCGGAGCACGTCGGCGCCCTTCATCGCGTCGGCCACCGGGTAGGCGAACGAGAGCATCGACGCCGGCATGGCGACGACCACCCCGACGAGCAGCCCGCAGAAGATCGCAGCGAGCCTCGCGCCGCGGGCGACATATTCGCGTACCGCCGCCATGTCCCCCTCGGCCCGCGCGCGGGCGAGCATCGGGAAGAGGATGAGCGTGATGCTGAAGAGAAGCTGGTACGGCAGGAACGCGAAGGTCTGGCACTCGCGGTAGATGGCGATCCCCTCCTTCACGAGCGCACGCTGCGCGTCGGCGTCGAGCCCACCCGCCGCGGCCGCTCCCGCGTCGCTGAGGAAGCGCCCGAGCAGCACGATGTCCACTTGCATCAGGAGGTTCGTGCACAGCTGCGCGCCCGCGATGGGTCCGAGCACTCCCAGGTACGCGCCCGAAGTCGGCACCCCCGCCGGTCGGGGCTTCGTCGGATCCAGCCGCTTCCCGATTCCCGTGGACCACAGCGCGAGCGGCACGATGAGCGCGCTCGCCCACACCCAGCCCACGCTCGTGCCGAGCGCGCCGGAGAGCCCGCGCCGGACGAACCAGTACCCGAAGCCCACCAGGCCCACCGTCCGAAGCGTCGCGAAGGTCACGTCGAGCAGCGCCTGCCGTCCGAACCGGTTGCTCCCGTTGAGGCACCCTATGAAGGGCCCGTACAGCCCGTAGAGCAGCGTCACCCCTGCCATCACGAGCAGCGGCGCCACGACGTCGGGTGCGTGTTCGAACGATGCGTAGAGCGGCGCGGCCGCGGCAGCGATGCCCCCCATCACCACCGCGAGCGGTACGTGCACCCGCAGCGCGGCACGCAGCGCCCGAGGCTCCTCTCCCGGAGCGCCCGCGACGGCGCGGCTCACGCCCTGCGTCGAGCTGGAGATGATCACGTTGTTGGCGACGTTTGCGACGGCCATCGCCTGCGCGAGCGCGCCGAAGTCGCTCAACCCCACCGCGCGGCGCAGCAGCGGTTGCTGCGCGAAGCCCGCGACCAGAAAGAAGAGCTTCGCCCCGAGCACGGCGACGCCGCCGCGCCCCGCCGTGCGGGCCTTGTCTTCCCTGGGACTAGAGGCCGCTGCTGTGTCGGAGTGCGTCGTCAAGCTCGGTGAACGCCGCCATCAGGACGAGGATGATACCGATGCCGCCGGTCACGATACCGGCGATTGCCATTCCCCCGCCCTTCCACATCTGCGGCTCCGCCTTCATCTTGTTGAGCGAGATGATCCCGCAGACGACCGCCGCGAGCGCGAGCGGGCTGTTGATGCCGGGGGCGAAGCACGAGCAGAAGCACGTCGGGATCGACAGGATCCCGCAGATCATCGAGACGATGGCGAGCGGGTTGAACTTCTGCCCGCCCATGCCGGGCATCATCGGTCCACCCGGCCCGCCGTAGCCGCCGCCCTGAGGAGGACCGAAGCCACCACCCTGAGGAGGCCCGAATCCGGGAGGACCACCGCCGGGAGGACCATAGCCGCCGCCCATCGGAGGACCGCCACCCGGAGGCGGACCGTATCCACCGCCGCCCGGAGGTCCGTATCCGCCCGGCGGCGCTCCGCCCGGAGGTCCGTACCCGCCCGGCGGTCCCCCGCCCGGAGGTCCGTATCCCGCAGTCTCGACGGCGTCTGTCCCCATGGTGTTCTCGTTCATGCCTTCTCACCCTCCCGAGTCGCGGAAGCGGATGGTCTCACGGCCAGGAGGCGGATGATACGATGTTTTCCGCGGTGGAAGCGGGAACTCGCCAGTTGATTGGGCAGCGTCAGCTGCCGAGCCAGGTGCAGCCGCGGCGTGCGGCCCTGGCGGTGCTCGTGTGGGCCCTTGCTGCGCTTCCGGCAGCGCTCCGCTGGCAGCAGTGCGGATTCGCCCGGATGTTCCACATCCCCTGTCCCGGTTGCGGGATGACGCGCGCGGTGACGCTGCTCCTGGCGGGCGACTGGCGCGGCTCGCTCCACATGCACCCGCTGGCGCTGCCGGTCCTCGCCGCCGGCGCGACCTTCGCGCTCGCCACGGTGTGGACGACCTACCTGTACGGGTGGCCGATGGTCCACAAGAGCCGCCTCGGCCGCGCCGCCCTCGTGGGCCTCGCCGTCGCCTACGCCGCGAGCATCATCCTCTGGGGCCTGCGCTGGCTCGGCTGCTTCGGCGGCCCGGTCTCCGTGTACTGAGCGGACCGCAGGGCTCCAGGGGCGAGGAGCACGCAGGCTCCAGAGGCTGACGAGAGGAGAGGGAAAGAAGATCAGAAGATCAAAAGATCAAGAAGGGGGTGTGGTTTGGACCGATCCCCAAGTCTTCTTCTGATCTTTTGATCTTCTTGATCTTCTTTCCCTCTCCTCTCGTCTCACTCTGGCCCCGGCGAACGGACGTCTCGTCAGTCGAGGTGTGTCGGATCGAGGACCTTGCCGTTGGGCGTGAGGCCGGCGGCCTTCCAGCGCTCGGCGTCGTTCGGGAGGTCGGGCATGGGCGAGGGGGTCACGTCCTGCACGAGGAGCGACGTGCCGCGGAATCCGGCGGGCGCGAGGTGCATCTCGTAGAGGGCGCCCGGCTTGCCGTGCAGCTTCACCTTGTGGAGGTCGGCATACTGGTCGCCCTCGTCGACCGTGGACTCCTGCACGTGGGTGCGCAGGTACTTCACGAACGCGTGCAGCGTCACCAGGCCCACCGCGCGCACGTCGCCGCGGTCCGACGACTCCACGTGCACGTCGCGCGGCAGCGCGAGGCCGAACGCCTGCTCGGTGCCTTCGACGAGCTCCCCCGGCGCAAGGTGGTCGAGCGGCGGCGCCGCCGCAGTCGGCGCCGTCGCTCCCGCGGCCGGCCCCCCCGGCCCCGTCGTGCTGCTGCCGTCGCTCTCGGGGGGCGCCCTCCTGCACCCCACGCCGAGCGCACACGCGGCGCAAAAGGCGAGCGCCGCCGCGCCGGTCCTCATTCGAGCACCGCCGCCCAGGAGTCCACCGCCGTCGGCGCGATGGGCGTCTGAAGGCTCATCTGCATCGTCCCCGCGGCCGCGCCGCCCGCGCCATTCGCCTTGCCCACCTGCGAGAACAGCGAGAAGCCGCCCGCGGTGAAGTTCTGCGGCGCCGCGTGCTGCGCGCCGTACACGTACTGGTCCGCCGCCGGATTGCCCATCGATGCGCACGCCGGCGTGTTCATGATGCTCACGCCCGGGATGACCGCGCCCGGCGTCACGCCGCTGCCCGTGTACGTCGCCGGCACGATGCTGATGGGCGGCGGGTTGACCGGCGGATTCGGCGGCGGCGGCTGCATCTGGCGCACGCCGCCCTGCGACAGGTCCGACTGCACGTCGGGCCGCACGAAGTCACGTCCCCACAGTCGCGCCGTACCGCTCGTGCACGACTGCGATCCCTGGGCCGCCGCCGCGTACGTCGAGAAGTAGACCGTCCCGTTGAACACCGTCATGGGGCCCGACACGCGCTCGCCCGGGTCGAACCCGATGCCCGAGGTCGCCATCGAGCTCGGCCCGAGCCACCAGTTCACGTTGGCGCGGAGCTTCGCGGGGCTGGTGCCCTGGACCTTCTCGGTGATCGAGTAGACGAAGTAGAAGCCGTTCGTGTCGAACGTCTGCGTCGTCCCCGTGGCCGCCTCGAGCACGACCTGGCCGCCCGGGTCGAGCGCGACGACCGGCGTCACGGTGAACGGCTGCCCGTCGTTCCACGCCGACGCCGAGTTCGTGTCGGCCGTCGCGTTGTAGAGGTCGAGGTACAGCTCGCCGGTCCAGTTGCTCGGGTCGGAGCTCGACAGGTCGAACTTCCATATCGTCCCGTCGGCGTCGCCCACGAACACCTTGGTCGTGTCGGTCCCGACGTCGGTCGGGTAGACGATCGGCGTGCCCGTCATCGGCGAGTCGAGGCGCGCATCGGTGACGCGGTTCGCGCGGGCCAGCGTGTCGTTGGCGGGGAAGTCCTCCTTGCGGCCGAAGGCCCGGAGGATCTCGCCGGTGTCGAGCCGCACGATGGTGAGCGAGCGGCCCACGACGGGGTCGGTCGCCAGCTTGTTCGTGCCCCAGCAGCGCACCGTCTTGCGCGCGGTGTACGAGTTGATGGGCGCCGAGTCGGTCGTCTTGGCCGCGCGGTCGCACCCGCCCGTCGCCAGGCTCGAGGTGGGCGGTCCGTTCTGCCCGCCGGGAAGGATGGCCACGCCGATCTCGCGCGCCTTCCCGCCGTCGCCTGGGTCCATGAAGAGCGTCGTGATCGCGGGCGTCGCCGACGAACTCCCGAAGAGCTGGAAGTTGGTCGCCGGCAGCTTGGTGAGCTGCCACCGGAACACCGGCCCCACCTGCGGCGGATCCGCGGGGGTGCTGCCGTTGGTCATCCCGGTCGGATCCGGGTTGGTCACGTCCACCGCGTAGTAGCCGGGGAACGTCGAGCCGTAGCCGGCGACGAGCATCGTGTGCCACACGCTCGACGCGGTCGTCGTCGCGTTGCGGTCCCACACCACGTCCTTCACGACGGGAGAGCCGTCGAGCAGGAACTCGTGGTTCGACGGATACGAGGAGACGAGGGAGGCGGCCGGCTGCGGCAGCAGCATCGCCCACATCTCGTTGTTCTCGAGCGTCGTCTCGTCCGACCAGAACGCGTGCAGCAGGCCGTCGTTGGTCGCGACGTAGACGACGGTGTTGCGGCAGGTGCTCTGGCCGCTGGGGCACGTCGTCGGCACGGCGCGCGTCGACTGCGAGGCGCCCCACGCCTGCCGGAACCCGACGTAGAGCGGGTCCTGCAGCAGCGATCCGGGCGGACCGACGACCACGGGGTTCGCGTGGTAGACGTCGCCGAAAGCGTTGCCGCTGCGCGAGATGAAGTTGAAGTCCGCCGGGCCGGAGAAGGACGACTCCGCGAAGTCGAAGTCGAGCAGCATGGTCGTGCACTGCTGCTGCGTGAGGTACTTCTGCGCGCCGTTCTGCGTCGACACGTAGGCGCAGCCCGTCGAGGGGACGTTCAGGACGTCCGGCGTGATGTTCGGGACGACGGCGGCCGCCGTGCCCGCGTAGGTGGTGGCCGAGTACTGCCCGAGGTTGTCTCCCACGGTGGCCGCCACGTACGGCCGGATGGTCGTCGTCGAGTCGCCGACCCCGGTGGTGCCGATGACGGCCGGCTTGAAGGCGATGAACGTGCGGCCCGGGCCCGAGTTCGAGTCGAGGTTCTTCGCGAAGTCGTCGCCCGACGAGACGGTGATCGTGGGGGGCGGCACCGTGAAGGTGTTGCCCGACGTCGTGCAGACGTAACGCTGGCGCTGCACGTCGCCCGACCAGGGCTGCCCCGGCGACGGATTGAACGACGCGAGGAACACGCTCTCGTTCGAGTTGCCCGTCCCCGCGATCGAGCTGGGGAGGACCGGCGAGTACGCCGGCGTCGTGCGCGTCGTCGCGTTCTTCGCGATCTGCGCCAGGATGGTGCCGAGGGCGCTCTGCAGCGCGCCCTGCGTGTCGGCGAAGTACGCGTT
>DATJYG010000093.1:0-8838 GCA_035499695.1 Polyangiaceae bacterium | reverse complement strand
CGAGCCGGCGACCACGACGACCGACGTGTGGGCCCTCGGCGTGATCTTGCACGAGCTGCTGAGCGGCGTCCGACCGTACCGCGGCAGCCACAAGTCGATCGGCGAGATCGAGCGCGCGATCCTGGAGGCAGCGCCCTCGCGACCCAGCACGCACGCCGGCGACCGGTCGCTGCGTCGAAGGCTGAGGGGCGACCTCGATGCCATCGTGCTCAAGGCGCTCCGCTCCCGTCCGGAAGACCGTTATCCCTCCGCCGAGGCTCTGGCCTCGGACGTTCGGCGTCACCTGGAGGGGCTGCCCGTCACTGCGCGCGGCGAGACGGCCACCTACCTGCTCCGGTCGTTCGTGCGACGCTACCGGCTCGCCGTGGGTGCCTCGGCCCTCGGCCTCGCGGTGGTGCTAGCCGGCCTCGCGGGCACGCTCTGGCAGGCGCACCGCGCGCGCCAGGAGGCGCGCAAGGCCGAGCAGGTGCAGGACTTTCTCCTCGGCCTTCTCCAGAGTTTCGACCCGTCGGAGAACCATGGTCGTCCGGTGGAGGAACGCGACATCCTCATCCGCGGCGAGGAGCGCCTCCAGACAGAGCTGGCCGACAGGCCCGAGGTGCAGGCGAGGCTCTGGAGAGCCTTCGGCCGCACGTGGCAAAACCTGGGCGTCTTCGACCGCGCGAAACGCGACGCCGAGCGCGCGATCGCCCTCGAGCGCTCGTCCCTCGGACCCCGCAGCGAGGAGGAGGGGATGACGCTCGTGCTCCTCGGCGACGTCCTCGGCGTCGAGCGCACGCACCCCGAAGACGCGGCCAAGGCTTACCGCGACGCCTGCGCGATCCTGCGCGAGCGGCGCGGCAACGACGACCTCGAGGCGGCTAGCGCCTGCGCGGGCGTCGGGGGCATCTTGCGGCTCCAGGGGGACTTCGCGCACGCCGAGCGCATCTCCGCCGAGCACCTGGCGCTGCTCGAGCGCGTTGAGGGCGAGCGCGCTCCGGAAACCCTCGCCGCCGCGATCAACCACGCGCTGGTGCTCGGCGAGTGGGGACGCATCGACGAGGCGATCGACGAGACGCGTCGCTCGATCCCGGTGATGGCCGACGTGCTCGGCGCGAAGGACGAGGACACGGACCTCGCACGCTACAACCTCGCGTACTACCTGGTCGACGTCGGCCGCGCCGACGAAGCGGAGCCGGTGCTGCGCGGGATCGAGAGCGACCTTGCCGAACTGCTCGGACCCGGGTCCGGCCAGCTCGCCAGCGTGTGGAGGCAGCGAGCGCGCGCTCTCGTCGCGCTCGGACGTCCGACGGAGGCGCTCGACCTCCTGGACCGTGCGGCGGCGAGGTCCACCGAGATGTTCGGCGAGCAATCCCAGGAGGTCGCGCTCACCGTCGAGTACAGAGCGGCTGCCCTGCGAGGCGCGGGTCGGCTCGAGGAGGCGGAGTCGAGCGCTCGCCGCGCCGTGGATATGAACCTCTCCTTCTTCGGCGACAACCAGCGGACGGCGAAGGCGCGATCGCTGCTCGGGTCCGTCCTGCTCGACGAGGGACGCGTAGAGGAGGCGCGCACCGAGCTGTCGCGCGCGCTCGCGGTGCAGGAACGCATCCTCTTGCCGACGCACCCGTACCTGGTGACCACGCGCACGGAGCTCGCGCGGGCCGAAGCCTCCGCGGAGGGCGCGGGGCGATGACCGCGAACATCGTGACCTCCGCGGCGGTCTACGAGGTCCTGCACGACCTGGCGCACCGGCAGCTGCTTCGCTCGAGCGGGGCGACGCTCAACACGACGGCGCTCGTGCACGAGGCGTGGATCAAGCTCGCGCGCGGGGCGAACGGCGAGTTCGAGAGCCGATCGCACTTCCTCGCCGTGGCGGCGATGGCCATGCGGCAGGTCATCGTGGACTACGGGCGCCGCCGCCGGGCGCAGCGTCGCGGCGGCGGGAAGGCACCCGTCACCGAGTCGGCGCTGTCGCGCGTCGGTGTGGACGCGAACATCGAGGAGCTCCTCGCCATCGACGCGGCGCTCGACAAGCTCGCGGCGCTCGACGATCGGCTCGCCAAGGTGGTCGAATTCCGCCTCTTCGCGGGGCTGGAGGAGGAAGAGATCGCCGACGTGCTCGGCGTCCACGTGCGCACGGTTCGGCGCGACTGGCGCAAGGCGCGCGCGTTCTTGCTGAGCGAGATCGCCGCGAGCTGACGCGACAAACCGTGCTATGCGGGGCGCCATGAATCGGCTCGGGTCCACCGTCTGCAGCAGTCTCGCTCCTCTCCTCGTCGGCCTGCTCGCGGCCTGCGGCGGCAACGAGCCGCCCGCGCAGCCTCCGCCGCCCACGACGGCGAGCGCGATGCCCGAGCCGCCCCCGCCGCCCGCTCCGGCGTCCGCGGCTCCCGCGGCATCCGAGGCTCCGGCGGCCCCCGCCGCGCCGGCGAAGCCCGCAGCGGCGCTCTCGTTGCACGACGCGGGATTCAACACCCCCGAGTCGGTCTACTACGACGCGAAGAACGACGTTTACCTGGTGAGCAACATCAACGGCAGCCCCACGGCCACGGACAACAACGGGTACATCTCGCGCGTGTCGCCCGACGGCACCAAGGTCGAGGCGAAGTGGATCGAGGCCGGCAAGAGCGGCGTGAAGCTCGACGCGCCCAAGGGCAGCGTGATCGTCAACGGTACGCTCTACGTCGCCGACATCACGCGCTTGCGCACCTTCGATGCCGACGGCGGCAAGCCCAAGGGCGACATCGCCCTGCCTGGCTGCACCTTCGCCAACGACGTTGCAGCGGGGCCGGACGGCAAGGTGTACGTGTCCGACTCGGGCATCAAGTTCGACGACAAGGGCAACCCCGTCCCCACCAAGAGCGACGCGGTCTACGTCGTCGACAAGGGCAAGGCGAAGACCCTCGCCAAGGGCGACGACCTCGGCCACCCGAACGGCGTGGTCTGGTCGGGCGACAAACTCTGGGTCGTGACCTTCGGGACCGGCGAGATCTACTCCCTCGACAAGGCCGGCAAGAAGGCCGACGCCCAGAAGCTGCCCAAGGGGGCGCTCGACGGCGTCGTGACGCTTTCGGACGGCTCCTACCTCGTCTCGAGCTGGGAGGGCTCCGGCATCTACAGGGGCAAGCCCGGGGCCGACTGGACCCTCGTCCTCTCCGACCTCAAGGCCCCCGCCGACATCGGGTACGACACCAAGCGGGGCCGGGTCCTCGTCCCCCTGTTCATGGACAGCGCGGTCGAAGCCTACGCCGTGCCCTGAAAACACCGCTTGGCCCAAGGTTTGCGAAGACCGCGCTCCGGTCAGCCGTCAGACCACCCCAGACCGCCGAGAAAGCGCAAGCCGACCCTTGGCGCGCATGAGCCGACTGTTACGATTGAGCGAAGGCGGGGGAATCACCCTGCTCGCTTGTCGGTAGGAGCTTCTAGACCGACCAAATGATCGGCAGGAGGCGCGCCCTCATGAACATCGCAGTGACGTTCCGGCACATGAATGCAACGGATGCGGTCAAGGGCTATGCGACGGACAAAGTTTCCAAGATGCAACGTTTCCTTCGGTCTCCGATGAAGAGCCAGGTCACGCTGAGCTGTCAGCAGGACCGGCTCCACCGCGTGGAGGTGGAGATCCACGCCGGGAGAGCCCGCTTTCATGCGCACGAGACGAGCGAGGACATGTACGCGTCGATCGACAAGGTGATCGACAAGATCGAGCGGCAGATCCTCTCGGCCAAGGAGGCTGTCAGCGCCAAGAAGAAGGGAGGAGAGCGGGCGTCGCAGCATCTGCTGCCCGAAGTCAACGAGGACTGAGTGCCGCGAGTCCGCGAGGCGGACTCACACCGGACGAGCCCGCGAGGGGGTGCGGGGGGCCGTGACTTCGGTCTAGAGTGTCTCTGCCCCCATGCGTCTCAGTGAACTTTTGACAGCAGAACGGGTGGCGGTTCGCCACAACGGCGACGGCCACACCCTGGACAAGCCGGCGGCGCTCAAGACGCTGGCTCAGCTCCTCGCCAACGGTGCGCGAGCCGAGCCGCAGACCGTCGAGCGCGTACTGACCGAGCGTGAGCAGCTCCAGTCCACCGGGATCGGCGAGGGGGTCGCCATCCCGCACGGAGCCCTGCCGCAGCTCGAGACGCAGTTCGCCGCGCTCCTCATCGTGCCCGAAGGCGTGGATTTCGCCGCCATCGACGGGCTCGCAGTGAACATCCTGTTCGCCGTCATCACGCCCAAGCGGGCGACCGGCGAGCACCTGAAGACGCTCGCGCGCGTATCGCGCTTGCTCCGCAACAAGGGGTTTCGCGATCGGCTGATCGCGGCGCAGGACTCCAAAGCAGCGTACGATCTGATTTCCACGGAGGAGGGGGCGGGTTGATGGGACGCGGAGCTCCATCGAGACCCGGGGGGGACTGACATGTCGGACGAGAGGCACGAGCCCGGCAAGACCGCCGACACCATCCCGCAGCTCACCGTGCGGCAGCTCGTGGAGGACGAGCGGCTGTCGATCAAGCTTCGCCGCATCGCGGGCGAGGCGGGCCTGGAACGGCCGCTCCGCCACCCGCGCGTCCAGAAGAGCGGGCTCGCGCTGGCGGGGCACTTCCACGGCGTCGTGCCGACGCGCGTGCAGGTCCTCGGCGAGACGGAGCTCTCGTATCTCGACTCGCTGAGCAACGAGGCGCGCAGCGTGGCGGCGCGCGGGTTCTTCGCGCTGGGCCTCTCGTGCGTCGTCGTGAGCGGCGGGCACGAGCCGCCGCGGGCGTTCATCACGGCGGCGGAGGCGACGGGGACGCCGCTCTTCGTGACGGACGCGCGGTCGAGCCGGACCATCAACGCGCTCCACCAGGTGCTCGACGAGCAGCTGGCGCCACACACGTCGCTGCACGGGGTGCTCGTCGACGTGTTCGGCGTCGGCATCCTGCTGGTGGGCAAGAGCGGCATCGGCAAGAGCGAGTGCGCGCTGGAGCTCGTGCGGCGCGGGCACGGCCTCGTCGCCGACGACATGGTGCGCTGCGACTGGCAGCCGCCCGGGGTCATCTTCGGGCAGCCCGCGGAGCTCTTGCAGCACCACATCGAGATCCGGGGGCTGGGCGTGCTCGACATCCGGGCGCTCTTCGGCATCACCGCGGTGCGCGAGCGAAAGCGGATCGACATCGTCACGCGCCTCTGCGAGTGGAACGACAAGGAGGAGTTCGACCGGCTCGGAGTCGAGGACCGGTTCCACACGATCCTCGGGACTCCCATCCGCGAGCTGCGCGTGCCGGTGCGCCCGGGACGCGACATGGGGAGCATCATCGAGATGGCGGCGCGCAACGAGCTGCTGCGGCGCGATGGTCGGCACACCGCGCAGGAGTTCCTCGAGCGCATCGAGTCGCACCTGACGACGCGCCCGGCGATCGAGCGCGAGCCCGACTCGATGTCCTCGCCGCCGCCGCCGACGACGCAGGCCGGCCAGCCGCCCGCCAAGCCGGCGGTGCCCACCCAGCCGGCGCCGTCGTGGTCCACGCTCATGCCGCAGGCGAGCGGCACCGAGAGCTCCGCGTGGATCCCCGCCGTGCGCCCGCCGAAAGGGAGAGACGAGTGAACGACGCTCCCTCCCGCCCCACGGTGGTCGTGGTGACCGGCCTGTCCGGCGCGGGCAAGTCGCAGGCACTGCACGCGCTCGAGGACCTCGGGTTCTTCTGCGTGGACAACCTGCCTACGCTCCTCGCGCCACAGGCCGTGGCCCTGTGCGAGCGCGGCGGGATGACCCGCCTGGCGCTGGGCATCGACGTGCGCGTGCGGGCGTTCCTCGGGGAGGTCGGCAACGTCTTGCAGCTCCTCGCGGCGGGAGGGCAGCGCGATCTGCAGGTGCTCTTCCTCGACGCGAGCGACGAGCGGCTCCTGCACCGGTTCAGCGAATCGCGCCGCCCCCACCCCCTGTCGGCAGAGAGCGGCCACGAGGGCGCGCTCGCGGTGCTCGACGGCGTGCGAATCGAACGCGAGCGTCTCGCGCCGCTGCGCGCGAGCGCCACGCGGGTCATCGACACGACGAACACGAGCGTTCACGAGCTGCGACGTATCCTCGTCTCGCACTTCGGCCCCGCCTCGGGCGGTGCGCCGCGCATGGTCACGAGATTCGTGTCCTTCGGGTTCAAGTACGGGACGCCGGTCGACGCGGACCTGGTGCTCGACGTGCGCTTCCTCGACAACCCCTACTTCGTGCCCGAGCTCAAGCCGCTCACGGGGCTCGACGAGCCGGTCGTGCGCCACGTCATGAACGCGCCGGAGACTCAAGAATTCCTCAAGCGCACGCGCGATCTTCTCGAGTACGTGATGCCCAAGTACGAGCGCGAGGGAAAGAGCTACCTCACGATTGCCGTCGGCTGCACGGGGGGCCGGCACCGGTCGGTCGTCGTCGCCGACGAGCTCGCGCGCAGTCTCTCGCGAGCGACGGGCTCTCCCATCGCCGTCGTGCACCGCGACGTCGACCGGGGGGAGGGCCCGCCGCGCGACACCGAAGCGGGAGAGCGCTCGAGCGCGCTCGAGCTCAAGGGCGCCACCACCCCACCGCCGGCAGCATCCTCCAGAGGTGATCGATGAGCCAGGAGACGGGAGCGATGAGCGAAGCAATGGGCCGCTTCACCATCGTGAACCAGCTCGGGCTGCACGCGCGCGCCGCGACGAAGCTCGTGCAGCTCGCGTCCAGGTTCCCCTGCGACGTCGAGGTCTCGCGCGAGGATCAGAGCGCCAACGGAAAGAGCGTCATGGGGGTGCTGCTGCTCTGCGGGTCCAAGGGCACCGTCATCGAGGTGCGCGCGAGAGGGGACCAGGCGCAAGAATGCGTGAACGCCATCGGTGAGCTCATCGCCGGCAAGTTCGGGGAGCCGAGATGACCGAGCGCGGCGCACCCCCCACCCCTCCCCCGCCGCCGGGCGGCACGCGGCCGCCGCCGAGCGACCAGAGCACCCCGCGCGGCGTGGTGCTCAAGGGCATCGCCGGGAGCCCCGGCGTCGCCGTCGGGCCGGCGCTCGTCGTGGGCGAGACGCGCGCGGCCTACCTGCGGCGCCACATCACCCAGGCGCAGGTCGACGCCGAGGTGAAGCGCCTGCAGCAGGCGGTGACCGACGCGAAGAAGCACGTGCGCGAGGTGGCCGCGCGCATCCCGTCGGCGCCGATGGAGACGAACGCGATCCTCGACGCGTACCTCACGATGATCGGCGATCCGATGCTGATCGACCGGATCGAGCACAAGATCCGCGACGACCGGAAGTGCGCCGAGTGGGGCGTCGCGCAGGCGTGCGAGGAGATCGCCAAGATGTTCGCCCCGGCCGATCCGGCCGATCGCGACGCGTACATCACCGAGCGCCGGCACGACGTCGAGTTCGTGTGCGACCGGCTCCTGCGGGAGCTCACCGGGGACACCAAGCAGATCGTGCCGCGTCTCGACCAGCCCATGGTCGTCATCGCACGGGACCTCTCGCCGGCGGACACGGCCGGCATGGTGCGCGAGCCGGTCATCGCGTTCGTGACCGAGATCGGCACGCGCACGAGCCACACGTCGATCATGGCCAGGGCGCTCGAGATACCGGCGGTCGTGGGGGCCGGGGACGCGCTCTCGATCATCCGGACCGGCGACATGGTCATCGTCGACGGCCTGCGCGGCGAGGTCGTCGTCAATCCGAACGAGATCACCATCGAGGAGGCGCGAGGGCGTGGGGCACGCCACCTGGCCTTCGCGCGCGGCCTTCTCAGCGCGCGCAACCAGCCGTGCGTCACGCGTGACGGCGAGCCCGTGAGCCTGAAGGCGAACGTCGAGCTTCCGGCGGAGGCCATCCTGGCGCTCGATCACGGCGCCGAGGGCATCGGCCTGTATCGCACCGAGTTCATCTACATCGACCGCACGACGATGCCGACGGAAGAAGAGCAGTACGAGCTCTATCGCGCAGTCGTCGAAGCGGTCTCACCGCGGCCCGTCACCCTGCGCACGTTCGACATCGGGGGTGACAAGTTTGCCTCGAGCTTCCAGCTCCCCGCCGAGATGAACCCCGCCCTCGGTCTGCGCGCGGTGCGGCTCGCACTGTCGCGACCGGACGTGTTCCTGACTCAGCTTCGCGCCATGGTGCGCGCCAGCGCGCACGGCGAGCTTCGCATCATGGTCCCGATGGTCGCGAGCGTTCAGGAGCTACGCGAGGTGCGAAAGCTCGTGGGGCGCGCGATGCAGGAGGTGGACGCTGCCGGGCACGCGCGCGCGAAGCACATCCCGCTGGGCATCATGATCGAGGTGCCGAGCGCCGTCGTCATGGCCGATGTGCTCGCGAGAGAGGCCGAATTCTTCTCGATCGGGACGAACGATCTGATCCAGTACACGCTGGCCATCGACCGGGGCAACCGCTCGCTCGCGCCGCTCGCATCCCCGTTCCACCCGGCGATCCTCCGGATGATCCGGCAGGTTGCGCGCGCGGCGAGCCCGCACGGCGTGCCCGTGGCCCTGTGCGGCGCGATGGCGAGCGACCCGCTCGCCGCCGTGCTGCTCGTGGGTCTCGGTCTGCGCGAGCTCTCGATGGAGGCCGCGGCGATTCCCGAGATCAAAGAGGCGCTCCGTCGCGTGACGACGGCCGACTGCGAGCGTGCCGCCGAGGCAGCGCTCGGTCTCGACACGGCGGACGCCGTCGAGGAGCTCATCGCGGGCACCTTCGCCCCGGGTCTCTTCGACTTGCTCACTGGCACCGCAGAAGCGGGCACCTACTCGACCGAGGACGACTCGCCGCGACCGCCGGCTCACACGATCCCGGACTCCGAATAATCGACGCGACCGAGCGAGCATTGGGCAAGCGCGTGCAACTTGCACGCGCTTGTCTACACCTCTTCACACGTCGAATTTCCAGGGGT
>DATJYG010000092.1:0-6742 GCA_035499695.1 Polyangiaceae bacterium | reverse complement strand
GGTGCGGGTGCAACCTCTGTCCGCCATGCCCGCAGGGAATGTCGTGCAACGAGCAGTGCACGCTCGTGTCCGGCGGTGGGCGAGAGCTCACCTGCAACGAGCTCTGAGGCGGCGCCACAAAACGCGGGCGGGCGGTGCATCTCTCGACGCACCGCCCGCGCTCGTCACGAAGAGACGACTATTCGCCGCCGGCGTCCGCGCAGGGATCCGGGCTTTGCGTCGTCGCAGGCGCGATGTCCGCTCCCGTCGGCAGCGCGATCTCGGTCGAGTCGAACCCGAGGCCGACCGAGATGCCGTTGCACATCGTGCCCGCCGTGTTCGACACGCTGTCGCCGCTGACGACGATGTCGCTCGTCTGCTCGATCTGCGACGCGATGCTCTGGAAGGCGCTGCCCGAGCAGAGCGATGTCGAGATGTGGCCGGCGATCTGCTTGAGGCCAGCGATGAGCTCCTCGGTGTTGATGACGCCGGCGATGACGCCGTTCGTCACGCTGCCGGGCATCTGCGGGTCGAAGCTCACGACGGCCGAGTGCACGTTGAGGGTGATCGTGTTGCCGCCGATCGTGAGGCTGAGCGACAGCAGGCTCGGCGTGCCGTTCACGAAGGTGCCCTTGTTCTGGAACGCCGACTTGAACTGCACGTTCGCCTGGGCGATCGGGTCATCGCTCGTCGTGCAGTTGTCGGTGCCGTTGGTGTCGCAGTTCAGGAGCTCGGGGCGGACGGGCCAGTGGGTGTTCATGTCCCACGTGGGAGCGCCGCCATCGTGCGCCGCCGGGTAGTTGCCGCCGGCGAGGAGCACGCCGGTGAGCCCGGTCGCGTTGGTCATGTTGCCGGCCGAGTCGTCGAAGCCGACGACGTAGGACAGCACGGTGAAGCTGCCCTGCTCGATCGTGTTGTTGACCGTCTGCGACGCCGTGCTGTCCAGTGTCTGGATGATCGGCATGATGTTGGCGCCGAACGAGTTGTCGACGCCGCCGGTGCCGTCGATCTGGACGCTCTTGGAGGCGCCGGCCATGAGCGTGCACACGTCGGTCGAGGCCTGCGTCGTGATCTTCCCGTCGAGGTCGTAGCCGAAGCTCTTCCACGCGTCGGCGTTGGTGACGCCCGTGCGGTCGGTGTCGCCCATGTAGAGCTTGTGGAGGGCGTAGTTGTGCTTGGCCATCGTGGGGGTTCCGCCCGACGGCGCCTTCGGCGGCTCATTGCAGTCGCCCGCCGGGAGCGACGAGCACAGGCCGCTGCCGCTCGAGCCGCCGCCGCCGCTGCTGCTTCCGCTGCTGCTGCCACCGCCGCTGCTGCTGCCGCAGCCCGCGCTGCTCAGCGTGGCTCCGACGAAGAGCCCGACCCCACACATGCCCGCCAGGGCGAGCCCCAATCCATGTGAAAGCTTCATACGTCCTCCTCGAAAATCCCTATCCCTGCCCGGATGAGCCGCGCGGATGCTAATCGGCGCAGCGCGCCAAGCGCAAGCGCAATGGTGCGGGCCGATTGTGCCACCGCTGAACTGACGGTCGAGTTGGGCGTCGAGTTGGCCGGCAATGGAGCCGCAAAAGAGACCGGGGGTATATCCGTTGCGTCCGGCTGGCGACACCGCTAGCGGTTACGCCCCGAAGTGACCGAGTTCACCCATCTTCACGTGCACTCGCAGTACTCGCTGCTCGACGGCGCGGTGAAGGTGAAGGACCTCGTGAAGCGCGTCGCCGGCGCCGGGATGCGCGCCGTCGCCGTGACCGACCACGGCAACATGTTCGGGGCGATCACCCTGTACAAGGCGGCCAAGGAGGCGGGCGTTCAGGCAATCCTCGGCTGCGAGCTGGAGGTGGCCGGCCGCGGCGGCAACGCCGTGCACCTGCCTGCCCTCGCGAGCAGTGCCGAGGGGTACAAGAACCTCGTGTGGCTCGTGTCGCGCGCGCACGTGCAGGGCGCGCCGCTGCCCCTCGAGGACATCGCCAGCCACGCGCGCGGGCTCGTCGTGATGACCGGGTGCATGGGCGGTCTCGTCCCCCAGGCGATCCTCGAGGAAGGCGAGACGCGCGGCCGCGAGACGCTCGCGTCGCTGCGCGACGCGCTGGAGCCGGGGAGCCTCTACGTGGAGCTGCAGGACCACGGGCTCCCGGAGCAGCCGGTGCTCAACGAGATCCTCGTGAAGCTCGCGCGCGAGATCGACCTGCCGCTCGTCGCCACCAACGACGTGCATTACGCCGAGCGCGTCGACGCCGAGGCGCACCTCTATCTCTCGTGCATCAAGACGGGGCGCACCGTGGAGGAGGCGCGCGAGCGCCACCACGGGTCGAGCGAGATGTACCTGAAGTCGCCCGACGAGATGGCGCAGCTCTTTTCTCGCGTCGGCCATCCGGACGCGGTGCGCGCCACGATGGCCATCGCCGAGCGGTGCTCGCATCTCAAGCTCGACCTCGGGAAGCCGATGCTCCCGAGCTTCAAGGTGCCCGAGGGGTTCGACACCGAGGGCTACTTCCGCCACGTCGCGCGCGAGGGGCTCGAGCGGCGGATCGAGGAGCTGGCGGCGCAGGGCAAGAGCGTCGACCGCGACGCGTACGTGCGCAGGCTCGAGACCGAGCTCGACGTCATCGCGAACATGAAGTTCCCCGGGTACTTCCTCATCGTCTGGGACTTCATCCGGCACGCGAAGGAGAACGGCATCCCGGTCGGGCCGGGGCGCGGGTCGGGCGCGGGGTCGATCGTCGCGTACTCGATGCGCATCACCGACCTGGATCCCATCGAGCACAGCCTCTTCTTCGAGCGCTTCCTCAACCCGGAGCGCATCAGCATGCCGGACTTCGACGTCGACTTCTGCATGGAGAAGCGCGACCAGGTCATCGCGTACGTGCAGCAGAAGTACGGCGTGGAGAGCGTCGGGCAGATCGCGACCTTCGCGGAGCTCAAGAGCAAGAGCGTCGTGAAGGACGTCGCGCGGTGCATCGGCATCACGCCGGTGGAGGCGCAGCAGATCGCGAACCTCATTCCGCGCAAGACGCCGGCCGAGACGTACACGATCGCCGAGTCGCTCGATCTCGAGCCGAAGCTCAAGGAGATGTACGAGCGCGACGCGCGCGTGAAGGAGCTCCTCGACCAGGGGCGCAAGCTCGAGGGGCTGACGCGTCACGCCGGCAAGCACGCCGCGGGCATCGTCATCAGCGAGGGCCCGCTCTGGGACCACGTGCCGGTGTTCCGAGACGAGAAGAGCGGGGCGCTCGTCACGCAGTACTACATGAGCGACGTCGAGGCGGCGGGCCTCGTGAAGTTCGACTTCCTGGGCCTGAAGACGCTGACGGTCCTCGAGGTCGCCGTGCGCCTCGTCGACGCGCGCCCCGACATGAAGCGCGAGGGCCGCACGCTGGACCTGTCGCGCCTCCCGATGGACGACCGCGCGACGTACGACCTGCTCGGCTCCGGCGAGACCAAGGGCGTGTTCCAGCTGGAGTCCGACGGCATGCAGCGGCTCTTCACGTCGCTGCAGGCCGACAGCTTCGAGGACATCGTCGCCGCCGTGGCGCTCTATCGCCCGGGCCCGATGGGCGCCGGGATGCACGAGGACTTCGTGCGCCGCAAGCACGGCAAGGCGCCCATCGTATCCTTGCACCCGCTCATCGACGAGATCGTGAAGCCGACGTACGGCGTCATCGTCTACCAGGAGCAGGTCATGCAGATCGCGCAGAAGCTCGCCGGCTACACGCTCGGCGGAGCTGACCTCCTCCGCCGCGCGATGGGCAAGAAGAAGCCCGAGGAGATGGCCAAGCAGAAGAGCGTCTTCGTCGACGGCGCCAAGAACAACGGCGTGGCCCAGGAGGAGGCCGAGCGCATCTTCGGTTTGCTCGAGTACTTCGCGGGCTACGGATTCAACAAGTGCGTGATTGGGGACACCCGCATCATGGAGGCATCGACCGGCGAAGAGACGACGGTCGGTGACCTGTTCGCAAGACCTCGTGCGTTCACCGTCCATGCACTGGGCGACGACGGCAAGCTTCGTCCGCGCCGGGTCGAGCGCGTCCTTCGCAACGGGCGCAAGCGTGTGTTCGAGCTGCGAACCGCGCAGGGCAAGCGCATCGTCGCAACCGCCAATCACCCGTTTCGGACGTTCGACGGGTGGACGAACCTCGCGGATCTCCGGCTCGGCGACAGGATTGCCGCTCCGCGACGCCTCTCCGTTTCATCGAAGGCGACGTGGCCGGAGCACGAGGTGATCGCGCTGGCGGGACTGCTCTCGGAGGGCAACACCTGCCATCCGACTTGCCTCTACTTCTTCGGCAATGATCGCGTGCTCGTGGACGACTTCGCGCGCGCGGCGGCGCATTTCGAGCAGAGCGTTCCTCGCGTCTACGCGCGCGCGGATGGAAGATACGAAGTCTGCGTCAGCACGGGGATCGATCGTCGATTCGCCAAGGGGCACGTGCCTTGGAACGCGCGAGCCGCAGGCGGGGAGGTCGTGTCGCTTCAGGGGCCGACCCGGTCTGGGATGTTCGAATGGGCGGGGGCGCTCGGCATTCTCGGACGAAAGGCGCCGCAGAAGCGGGTGCCGACCCAGGTCTTCTCGTTGCGTGATGCAGACCTCGAGCTCTTTCTCGGGCGACTGTGGGCGGGGGACGGGTTCGTTGCGAACGCCACGCAGGCGGTTCCCTTCTACGCGACGTCCTCGGAGGGCCTCGCGCGCGACGTCCAGCTGCTGCTCCTCCGCCTCGGCATCCAGAGCGGAGTGCACACCAAGGCCTTCCAGTATCGCGGCCGAAGCGTCCCCGGTTACACCGTGCACGTTGTCGGGGACGGAGCCGTCGAGGCCTTCCTTCGGCGAATCGCTCCTCATTGTTGTGGTCGGGAGCGGCAGGTCGACCTGCTTCGGGCTCACATCTCGAGGACTGCGCGCGGGAAGACGAGCACGGACACCGTACCCGTCGAGGTCCGCGAGCTCGTCGACGCGGCACGAAGACGGAAAGGGCTCAACTGGAAGGAGCTCGAAAGACAGTCCGGGGTCAGCACCAGGGACTTCGTCGGGCGTGGACCAGAGCACAAGGTTGGCTTCCGTCGGAGCACCGTGGCTGCTCTTGGTCATGCGCTTGCGGACGCGAAGCTCGAAGAGATCGCCACCTCGGACATTTTCTGGGATCGGGTGGTCGCCATTGAACCGCTGGGGATGCAGGAGACCTTCGATCTGACGGTCGCAGAGGACCACAACTTCGTGGCCGATGGTCTCATCGTCCACAACTCGCACTCGGCCGCGTACGCGCTCATCACGTACCAGACGGCGTGGCTCAAGGCGCACTACCCGGTGGAGCTCCTCTGCGCGATCCTCACGAGCGACAAGGACCGCATCGACAAGGTGGTGCGCACGATCGCCGACGCGCGGGCGATGGGCGTCACGGTGCTCCCGCCGGACGTCAACGAGAGCGACACCGACTTCAAGGTCGTCTACACGCACCCGGACGGCGCGCGCCCGGTGCGGCGCGTCGACCGCATCAAGGACAAGCTCGGCCCGCAGATCCGCTTCGGCCTCGGCGCGGTGCGCGGCCTCGGCGGCGCGGCGCTCGAGGCGGTCTTCGAGGCGCGGGGCGACGGGCCGTTCCGGGATCTCTTCGATCTGGCGGCGCGCGTCGATGCCAAGCGCGTGAACAAGGCGGTCTTCGAGGCGCTCGTGCAGTGCGGGGCCTTCGACTCGACGCTCGAGGAGCGCGGCGTCTCGCGGGCACGCGCCTTCGCGTCGGTCGACATCGCGCTCGAGCGGGCGCGCGCGGCGAGCCGCGATCGTGAGGCGGGGCAGACCTCGATGTTCGGGATGTTCGACGCCGCCGCGCCCAAGACGACGGCCGCTGCGGCGCCGAGCGCGGGCGACTACGCCCAGGCCGAGGCGTGGGACCGGCGCGAGCTCCTCGTGCGCGAGCGCCAGTCGCTCGGCTTCTACGTCTCCGGGCACCCGCTCGAGCGCTACGTGAGGGGCGAGGCGGGGCTCGCGAAGGTGGGCGCTACGCCGCTCGGCGAGTGCGCGAAGAAGGACGACTGGGCGGTCGTGAAGATCGCCGGCATGGTCGAGGGCTACCGCGAGCGCATCTTCAAGGACGGCGGCGGCAAGATAGCCTTCTTCGAGCTGGAGGACCTGACGGGCCGCATCAGCGTGAAGGTGCGCGCGCGCGAGATCGAGCAGTTTGCGCACCTCCTCACCGCCAGCGAGCCGGTGCTCGTCGAGGGCAAGGTGAGCTTCCCCCAGCGCGCCGAGGACGAGGTCGAGGAACCCGAGGGTCCGCGCGAGCCCACGATCCTCCTCAACACGGTGCGCCCTCTCGCCGAGGCAGTTCGCGCCGACACGCGGTCGATCGCGATCCGCCTGCGGGCCGACCGCACCCGCCCCGCTGATCTCGACAAGCTCGCGCGCGTCCTCACCGACGCCAAGGGCTCGTGCCCGGTGGCCCTCTACATCGGCTTCCCCAACGGTGCCGAGGCCGTGCTCACGTTCTCCGAGGCCTGGCGCGTCGAGGTGGGCGACACGCTCCTCTCGGGCATCGAGCGGGTCTTCGGCGAACAGGTTGCGGAGCTGCGTTAGCCCTGCTCCAGGCGATCCAAGGTGGATCCGTGGTCTGGAGCACCGGTCCTGCAGGCGTGGAGCAGCCCTGTACCACGCATGGAGCATGGCTCACGAAGCCTGGTGCAGCGGTGCTCCTGACGTGGTGCAGGGGTGCTCCAGAGGTGGTGCAGGGGTGCTCCTGACGTGGAGCAGCGGTGCTCCTGACGTGGTGCAGGG
>DATJYG010000091.1:0-6446 GCA_035499695.1 Polyangiaceae bacterium | reverse complement strand
ACGCGGGAGAGTTGTTGGTCGGGCTTCGTCCGCCATGAGCGCGAGTCGCTGCCCCGCAGGCTAGCGCTCGACGCGCATGACCGCGAATCCACTGGCAGCAGGGCTCTGCGGGTCGGCGCCGGCGGCGAAGACGATCTCGCGGCCTGGGCCTTCGTGGCCGGCGAGCTTTCGCCGCCAGGTCGCCACGTAGACGGGGCCGTTGCGGCCCGCTGCCTCATCGATGAGGTCCCAAGTATGCGGATCGTCGACCCAATGGCGGTCGAAGCGGCGCCAGCTCAGGCCCGTGGGGATCTCGAGCGTGGCCTCGTCGCAGAAGACGACCGGCTCGCCGGGGAGGGCGCGGACGAACGCTGCGGTGGCCTCGCGGTCCGGCCAGCCGAAGGCGACGCCGGCGCGCCACTGGCCCATCCAGATGTAGAGCTGAGTGCCCATGCCGCACATCGAGGCGGCGGCGAGCACGGCGGCCACGTGGCGCGCGGCGCCGGGGCGGCGGGTCCAGCGGGCGATCGCGTCGGCGGCGGTGGCGACACCCTGCGCCGCGAACGTCGCGTAGAGCGGGATGACGCAGACGAAGTGGCGGTCGAGGCCGAGCGAGGAGCGGGTGATCCAGCTCAGCGAGATCATCCCGAGGCAGGCCGCCAGCACGAGGACGAAGCGCGCGCCCTGCTGGCGCCACGTGCGCACGATGCCGAGCGGCACGAGCGGGAGCGCCGAGCCCATCACGCGCCATGCGACGAACACCGGGTAGTAGGCCGCGTCGCGGGCGACGCCGAAGCGCGCGTGGGTCGCGTCGTTGGCGAACTCCTTCGTCTGACGGAGGAACGCGAACCAGGCGCCGTCGACGGGCCGGCGGAGCGCGGCCCACACGAGGATCGCGGCGACGGGCGCCGCCACGGTCACCCACGTTCCGCGCCGCCCACGCTGCCACGCGGCCCACGCCGCGACGACCGCGAGCGCCGCCCACGCTTCGTACCGGAGCATCACGGCGACCGCGAGCAGGGCCGCGGTCCACCCTGGGCGCTGCTCCTGGAACGCGATGGCGACGCCCAGCATCACGAGGGCGAAGAGCGGCTCGGGCTGCGCCGTCGTCCCCATCTGCATCGCGATGGGGCACACCGCGGCGAGCAGCGCCGCGACGAGCGCCGTCGCCTCCGGCTGCATCAGCGAGGGCCCGGAGCGCGCGGTGCGCCGCACGTAGAAGAAGAGGAGCACCGGCAGCGCCGCGGCGAGCGCCACGTTCGTCCAGCGCACCGTCTCCATCGTCCCGCCGAGCGCCACGAGCGGCACCTGCACGTAGTGGAAGAGCGGCAGCCACACCCAGTGCACCGCGAGGTCGTGCGGATCGCTCAGGATGGCGCGCGCGATCATGTGGTGCGCGTACGCGTCCGTGTCGATGTCCGCTCCTGCGAGGACGCAGGACGCTCGCCACATCGCCAGCGCGCCGAGCGCGACCGCCAGGGCGAGGGCGGTCGGAGCTCGGACGCGCACGGCGCGGACGCTAGCCGCCTCGACGGCTTTCGGCCACACCGCTGCGCCCGCCGGCCGCGCCGCCGAGGTCCTTCCCGCGCACCAGCGCGACCGCGGACGACGTCAGCGCCACGAGCGCGCATCCGAGGAGCGCGGCGTTCATCCCGTGCAGGAACGCGTCCGCCGAGGGGCCGGCGCCGGCGCCTCGATGCAGCGCGCGGGCGGCGGCGGCGCCGCCGAAGAGGCCGAAGAGCGCGCCAGCGAAGGCGACGCTGAGGCTCTGGCCCAGGGTCCGCCCGGTCGCGAGCACGCCGGCGGCGACGCCCTGGCGCTCGCGCGGCGCCGCGCCCATGAGCGCGCTGTTGTTGGGCGGCTGGAACGCCGCCTGGCCGACGCCGATGAGCAGGAGGTTCACCACGATGCGCGGGATGCTCGCGTCGACGTCGAGGAAGGAGAGCCACGCCAGCCCCACGGCGGCGAGGAACATCCCGCCGGCCGCCAGCTTCTGCGTGCCCATGCGGTCGGCGAGCGATCCGGTGACCGGCGAGACGAGCGCGATCGTGAGCGGCAGCGGCGTGAGCAACAGGCCCGCCTTCTGCGCCGAGAACCCCCGGAGCTGCACGAGGTAGAACGGCATGAACACGGCGACCGCGAACGTCGCGATGAACGCGAGCAGCAGGCTCACCGACGCCGACGCGAACACCCGGTTCTGCCAGAGACGCGGGTCGACGAGCGGCTGGTCGGCCAGGAGGACGCGCGCGAACAGGCCCGCGATGCCCGCGATGGCCAGCACCCCGCACACGAGCAGCGGCGCCGACGTCCACCCGAGCTCCGGCCCGAACGACAGGCCCGCGGTCAGGCCCCCGAGCCCCGCCGCGAGCAGCATCGCGCCCACCCAGTCGACGCGCTGCCGCGTCTCCGCCGTCTCGTGCGGCAGCACGCGCAGCGAGGCCACGACGCCGAGGATGCCGAGCGGCACGTTGACGTAGAAGATCCACCGCCACCCGAAGTGCTCGGTGATGACGCCGCCCAGCGTCGGCCCCAGGCTGATGCCGAGGCCCACGACGACCGCGTTGAGCCCGAGCGCCCGCCCCCGCTGCTCCGGCGGGAACGCCGCCACCAGCATCGCCGGGCTCACCGCCATCGTCCCCGCGCTCCCGACCCCCTGCATCGCGCGGAACCCCACGAGCGCCCCGAGCGACGGCGCCGCGCCGCACAGCGCCGACGCCGCCGTGAACGCCGCCAGCCCCGTGGCCCACACGCGCCGCCGCCCCACGACGTCCGAGATGCGGCCCACCGTCAGCAGCAGCGACGCGACGACGACGAGGTACGCGATGACGACCCACTCGACCTCGCCGCCGAGCGGCACGCCGAAGCCGCGCGCGATGACCGGGAGGGACACGTTGACGATCGACGAGTCGATCGTCGCCATCAGCACGCCGACGGCGACGATGCCGAAGACGACCCACTTGCTCGGACGTGGCGTCACTGGGGGCGCGTACTCGGTCTACTGAGAGCAGTAGCGCTGCACGTCGTCCTTGTCGGTCCGCGCTTCCTTCAGGTTCTTCTTGATGACGTCGTCCGTCCCGTCCGGCGCCGAGCCGCTCGCCTTCAGCTTGAGGGTGCTCGAGAGCACGTCGAGCGTCTTGCGGTAGTTGGTCGCATAGACGCCGAGCGGCTGGTCCTGGAACTTCATGGCGGCGACCTGCTTGGACACGCTGTCGACCGTGTCGGCGCTGGGCATCCCCTCGTCGAGCGGCTTCATCGCCCCGATGAACTGCGAGCACTCCTGCTTGCGCTCGTTGTCGCAACCGGACGCCGCCACCGCCACCAGCGCGGCCGCCACGAGCCCAACCCACCCTTTGGGATCCCTGCGTTTCATGATCCTCCCCTACCGCGCTGCGGGGGCGGTGGCCAGGGGTTCCCGCGCTCGCTGGCCCCGGGGACTGTTGGCCCCGCAGGCGCGGGTGCGCTAAACGGGGCGCGCCACGGTGACCAGCGCTCAGCAAGCCGAGCCCCCCAGCGCCCCCGCGCTGGAGGTGGACGAGGGCGACGCCCTGGTCGACTCGGCGAGCACGCCGAGCCGCATCTCGCTCTCGCTGGAGACGCCGCGAGCGACCCTCCTCTACTGGGCCGGGGTGGGGCTCTGCGTGGCGGGGCTCTTCGTGACGAAGCTCCTGCCCTGCGTGGACTACCCGCAGCACCTCGCGCTGAGCGACGTCGCGCGGCGCCTCGCGGAGGCGGGCTCGCCGGAGCACGCCGAGTACCAGCTCAACTACTTCACGTACAACGGGCTCTTTCACTTCGTGGTCGCGTGGGTGTCGCACCTCCTGCCGATCGAGCTCGCGGGGCGGCTGGTCGTCGGCGCGTCGCTCGTGGCGATGGCGGGGGCGGTCGTGGCGCTGCTGCGCGTGGCGCGGCGGCCGCCGGTGCACGCGGCGCTCTTCACGCCGGTCCTCTTCTCGTTCTCGGTGGGGTGGGGGTTCGTCAACTACGTGCTCGCGACGGCCATCGCCGCGTGGGCGCTCGTCTTCGTGGCGCGGGCGGCGATCCGCCCGACGGTGCTCGACGTGGCGGCGGTCGCGGTGCTCGGGGGCGTGTGCGCCTTCGCCCACGTGCTGGCGATGCTCATCCTGTGTCTGGCCGCGGCGGCCGTGGGGCTGGAGGTCGCGTGGCGCAGCGCGCGCGGCTCGGGGGCGACGAGGGCCGCGCGCACCGTGGCGCGGGTGGCGCTCGCCGTGGGGCCGCTGCTGCTCGGGTGCCTGTACTGCATCGCCGTCTACCGCGAGCAGTACGTGTGGGACCCCAACATGTACCGGGACCCGACGCTCGAGGGCACGGCGCCCCCCGTGTGGGCCAAGCTGCTCTGGTTCACGGCGTACTCGACGGATCTCTTCTGGGACGCGACCGACCAGGTGCTCCTCGCCGTCGCCGTCGCCGTCATGGGCTGGACCGAGTGGCTCTCGTTCAAGAGGAGGCGCGCGGGGCTCGCCGCCGCGCCGGGGCCGCGGCCGCTGGTGCTCCCGTTCGTCGCCCTCTTCGGCGCGTACCTGGCGACGCCCATGGTGCTCGTCGGCACGCACCTCATCTTCCCGCGGCTGGCGCAGTGGGCCCTGCTGGGCGCGGTGCTCGCGATGCCGCAGGTGCCGGCCGAGAAGGCCGCGCGCGCCGCCAGGTGGTTCCTCGGCCTCGGGCTCGCCGCGGGGGCGAACCTGACGCTCCACTGCATGCTCTACGCGTGGGAGACGAACGACGCGTCGCGCGTCATCGACGATCTGCCCGCCGGGGGCGCCGCCACCGCGGTCATCTGGGAGCCCGGCACGTGGGCCTTCCGCAACGGGACGCTGACCCACCTGGCCGCCTACTACGCGGCGCGCAAGCACGGGCAGTGGGCCTTCGCCTTCGCGCGCTACCTCAGCGTCCCCGTCCGCTTCCAGCCGGGGTCGCAGCCGGCCTGGCCGGAGCACGGCTGGGAGTTCGACGCACCCCAGTACGACCCGCGCTGCAAGTACGCCCGCGCCTTCCCGCTCGTCATCGTGAAGGCCCCGGCCGAGCTGCCGAGAGACGCCGCCGCCGAGGGGCGCGTGCGGGAGCTCGTGTTCAAGAAGGACGCGGCCGCCGTGCGCCTGCTCTCGCACCACGGGCGATACTGGGCGTTCGACACGACGGGGCTGCCGGACGACGGGACTCTCTGAGACTATCCTGGCTGCGTGGCTCTCCGGCTCGTCCGTGTGCTGTGGCTCTTCGCGTTCATCTACGCGAGCTACCTGGCGCACTTCGCGCTCGTGAGGATCTTCCGGCGCCGCGGCCAGCCGACGCGCCCGTGGCTCAAGGCGCGGCGCGAGCGGGTCGACGTGAAGAACGCCCGCCGGCTGCTCGCGGGGATGCTGCGGCTGCGCGGCGTCTTCATCAAGCTCGGGCAGGTGCTGAGCATCCTGGGCGGGTTCCTCCCGCGCGCCTTCACGAAGGAGCTCGAGAGCCTGCAGGACAACGTGCCCCCGCACCCGTTCCGCGACGTCGAGCGCACGTTCCGCAAGACCTTCGGCAAGAGCCCCGACGAGTGCTTCGCCAGCATCGAGCGCGAGCCCATCGCGGCGGCGTCCCTCGGGCAGGTGCACGCGGCCGTCATGGCGAGCGGCGAGAAGGTCGCGGTGAAGGTGCTCTACCCGCGCATCCGCGAGGTCATCAAGGTCGACATGCGCGCGCTCGGCATGGTGATCCCGGCGCTCTCGCGCTGGCTGCCGCGCCGCAACCTCGAGACGGTGCACCGCTCGCTCGTCGACCTCCTGCAGCGCGAGACGGATTACGTGCACGAGGCGGCGTGCATGGAGCGCATGGCGAAGAACTTCGCCGCCGAGCCGGACATCCTCTTCCCGGCGGTCGTCCACGAGTGGACCAACTCGGACATCCTCACGATGTCCTTCATGGAGGGCGTGAAGATCACGAAGGTCGAGGAGCTCGACCGGCTCGGCATCGACCGGCACAAGCTCGCGACGAGGCTCGTGCAGTCCTTCTACAGGCAGCTCTTCGTCGACCGCTTCTTCCACGCCGATCCGCACCCGGGGAACTTCCTCGTGCAGAAGGGCCCGAACGGCGAGCCGCGCATCGTGGTGCTCGACTTCGGCGCCATCAGCGAGGTCTCCGACGATCTCGTCGGCGGCGCGCTCCAAGTCTTGCAGGGGATCCTCACCGAGAACGGCGCGATGGCCCTGAAGGGCTTCCGCGAGATGGGCTTCGTCGCCGAGGGCGCGAACGAGAAGCTCCTCGAGGGGACCGTGATGACCTACTTCAAGAAGCTCCTCAAGGTGAAGGACCACAGCGCCGGCGCGCTCATGCGCGCGCCGCTGAAGGACCTCGAGAAGCTCGCGAGCCCCGAGGTCGAGCGCGACGAGCTGCGCGACCTGATGCGCTCCATCCGCTACCCGGAGGGCTGGTTCTACGTCGAGCGCGCGAGCGTCATCGCGTTCTGGCTGGTCGGG
>DATJYG010000090.1:0-5725 GCA_035499695.1 Polyangiaceae bacterium | reverse complement strand
GAGCGTCCCCGGCGGCAGCCCTTCCTGCGCGATGCGGGCCGCCGCGGCGCGGGCGCGCTGCACGTCGTCGAGCGAGTCGACGACCGGCAGCTCGATGCCGCTGCCCGGCATCGAGTCGATCGCGCTCACGAGCGTGAACTTCGCGTACGGCGCCCACGGGTCGCCGGGCGGGAGCTGCCAGCGGCGCAACACGGCGTCGCGCGACGGGAGCGTCGTCGCGCGCACGTCCGGCTCCTGCGGCGAGCTCGCGAGGTCGGCCGACGGGGTCCAGGGCCGCGCCGATACGCAGCCGGTGGCGAACACGGCGATCGGAGACAGGGCGAGCGCGCGGCGGATCATCGGTACCCCTCCCCTCCCGTCGCCACGAACACCGGGACGCAGAGCGCGTCGTGCGAGACGTGGCTCTGCGGGGTGATGCGCGCGAAGTAGCCGGCGAAGCGGCCGTCGAGCACGTAGGCGCCGAGCGTGACGAAGCGGTCGCCCCAGGGCGTCGGCAGCGGACGCTGGCGGACGAAGCGCTGGGCGATCCAGCGTTCGCCCCTCGCCGCGCAGGCGCGGGCGTGGTCGACCGCGGAAGCCCACTCGGCGTCGGGGAACAGCTCCCCGACGAACACCTGGTCGCCGACGCGACCCATGGATCGCTTCACGACCCACGACGTGCGCGCGGCGACGATCGCTTCGCGATCGGTCTCGGTCAGATCGTGGGTCTCGGGCACGACGGCCGACGCACCGCGCGCCCACGCACGCGCGAACGCGAGCTTGGACTGCGCGAAGATGTGCCCGGGGCTCGTGAGCGTCCTCACGCGTCCGCCCTCGATGGCCCGCGCGATGTCGGCGACGTTGCGCTGGCCGCTCATCCACTCGGTGGGGAAGTAGCGGTAGAGGGCGCGCACGGGCCGGCCGTGGATGCACAGGTCCCCTCCGTGCAGGCGCGGCGCCGTCGGAGGCGCGAGGATGGCCGGCGTCCCGGCGCGCTCGAGCTCACGCGCGACGAGCGCGCAGACCTGCAGGTCCTCGGCGTATCCCGTGGCGTGCAGGATGCCCACCGCGCCGCCCTCGGCGAGCGCCGAGAGCCGCGCGACGAGACGCGGCACGACGTGCGTCGGATCGTGAGCCGCGGAGAACCCCGCGGCGCGCGCCAGCCGCGGGAGGCCGAGCGCCTCGTTGTGCCCTCCCGGGCAGTCCACGTTGATCTCGCAGGCTCTCCAGCTTCCCTCGGCGTCGAGGAGCAGATCGACGCGGACGAGAGACGCGTCGTCGCCCGCGGCGTGCGAGGCGGCGGCGAGACGGAGCACGTCCTCGTCGAACCCGTACCGCGCGCGCTCGAGAGGATCCACATGCGCGCGCGCCGCGACCTGCTCGATCTCGCGCACCACCGTCTCGGCGGCGACGACGGCCGCTTCGTGCAGCGCCCGCGGGAGCAGCAGGGGATGCACGTCGACGCGACGGCGGCCGGCCACGAACGCGTCCCACACGAGGAAGCGCGTGGCCAGGTCGCGCGCCAGCGACGCGTCCGAGAGAGGGTCTGCTCCGAGTGGGACGACCTCGGCGACGGCGGCGGTCAGCGGCTCCACGACGTCGCACGGGGGGAGAGCAAGAAGCCGTCCAGGCAAATCCCCCCGCCCGCGCGGCGCGCGCACCTATCCCACCGGGGCAGAAGGACCGGCCCCTACCCCGCCGCGCGACGAGTTGTCCCGTGTAGGTCGGTCAGTCCTCGACCAGGCCCATGAGGTTCCCTTCCGGATCCTCGTAGAGCGCCATGATCACCGGGCCCATGTCCTGCCGCGGCAGCACCGTCCTGCCGCCGTGCATCGACACGCGCGAGAGCGCGTCGTCGATGCTCGGCACCTGCGCGTACACCAGCACGCGCGACTCCGGCATCTGCGACCCGCCGATGCCGCCGGCGATCCCGCCGCCGCCGCCCGAGTTCACCATGCCGTAGTTCATCGGGTTGTTCGTGTCGATCTTCCAGCCGAACACGTTCGTGTAGAACGAGTGCAGGCGCCCCGGATCCTGCGACTGGATCTCCCAGTGCACGACCGGGTGCCTCGGCTTGGCCTTCGCGGGCGCCGCCCTGCGCGCCGCCGGCCGCTTCGCCGCCGCGCGCTTCGGTGCCGCCTTCGCCTTGCCCGCCTTCTTCGCCTTCTTCGAACCTTTCTTGCCCGCCATGGTCCGTCCCTCCGAGGCGGCAGATGCTACGCCGCCTTGCGGAGGACGACGACGTAGAAACCGGCGAAGAACGCGGCCTTTGTGTCGGCCAGGCGACGTTCGATGCGACGCAGCACGTCACGAACGACGGGCACGCGCATGGCCGCTGCCGTCGGCGTCACGATGCGCACGCCGCGGACCGCCTCGATGCGCAGGCTGGGCGGCAGCACGCGGGGCACGACCCACGGTGCGTCGAACCGCGTATACACATCGGATTCTCGCTTGGCGGCGGACACGGCGCCTGCCGGCCCCAGCCGCTTGACGAGCCCCCGGACGCTGACCGGGTTGTAGAACTCGGCGATGGCGACACCCCCGGCGCGCGTGACCCTTGCCATCTCGGCAAGGGCGCGCCCGATCTGCGGCACATGGGCGAGCACCTTGAAGGAGCAGGTCACGTCGAACGACGCGTCCGGAAACGGGATCGCGGTCACGCTGGCCTCGGTCACGTCCAGCCCTCGGTGGCGGGCGCGCTCGAGCATCCCGCGCGATAGATCGATGCCCTTGGCGGAGCGGGCGAAGCGGCCGATGCGCTCGAGCAGCAGTCCGGTGCCGACGCCGCACTCGAGCACGTCGCCTCCGGCGCCGTAGCGCTCGACCAGCTCGATCTCGAGATCGTCGACGAGCGCGTGGTACCCGTCGGGCCGGTTGGGCCGACGCTCGGACTCGTACCGGTGCGCGAAGTCGTCGTAGTACGCGCGCGTGTGGTGGTGGCTGTGGTCGTCGGCGGCCGCCATGGCCCGGGAGTTAGCACAGGCCCGCTAGCGGGTGCGCTTCGTTCCGCGGCGCGACGCGCCGTGAAGGAAGAGGTCGACGACCGTGTGGGCCTGCTCCTTCGCGTCTGCGCCGCCCTGCGCCAGCGAGGAGAGGACGAAGGCGCGGATGGTTCCGCCGAGGAACCGCACGAGCGCGTCGCCCTCGATCCGCTCGAGGTCACCGGAGGCCACGCCCTCCTGCACGAGCGCACGGAAGAGGGCGCGGAAGCGCTCGACGCGCTTGAGCGCCCTGCCGCTTCCCCCCGCTCCCGGCGTGGCGCTGCCCGCGAAGAGCCCGTGCTCGTTGGCGATGGCGAAGAAGGCGCGATGCTCGGACACGTACGCGAGCAAGCGCCCGACGCGCGCCTCGAGCCGCCCGCGGAAGGGCGTGGGGTCGCCGGGGCGCAGGCGCAGCTGCTCGAGCATCTGCTCGGTGCGCTCCTCGAGGAGGGCGTGCAGCACGTCGTCCTTGTCCTCGAAGTGGTTGTAGACGGTGCCGACCGCCGTGCGCGCGCGCGCCGCGATGTCCTGGATGCGCGCGCCGTGGAAGCCGCGCTGGGCGAACACGGCCTCCGCCGAGTCGAGGATCGCGTTGCGGAAGAGGGCGCGCGCTTCGTCCCGCCGGGAGGGCTGGCGGCTCGTCGCCCGATTCATGGGGTGAATCCTCGTTCAATGATCGCGCGCTTGCAAGCTCGCCGGCGCCGCGGGCGCGGTGCACTGCAGCTTCTCGACCCAGCTGCCGCCGGCGTCCACCCAGGCGAGCCACAGCGCGCCCTGCGCGTCGGCGGCGAGCGCGAGGTCTCCGGGGCGGCTGGAGGTGGTGGGCACGGTCGAGGCGAGCGCGAAGTCGCCGGACGGCTCGATGATGCCGAGCTCGAGGTCACGCGCCGAGCCGACGCTCGCCTCGCGCGGCAGCACGCGAGCGACCCACGTCGTGGCGCCCCACGCGGCGGCGACGATGGGCGCCGGATCGAGGCCGTTGGCGTACGTCGACCAGGCGACGGGCTCGTCGACGCGCGGGGGCTCGTCGATGCGCACGATCGCGAGGCCGAAGGTGGCCGCGTCCTTCGCGATGGGGAGCAGACCCCACGCGGGTCCGCTCGACGGCACCACCACGGTGCCCGCGGTCCGCCGGTCGCCGGGGCCGCCGACGAAGACGACCGCGTCCTCGCCGAGCTTCAGGTGGCCGCCGTCGAATGCGACGGGGCGCGCGTGCATCGCCGTGAGCGCGGCGCGCGCGTCGACGCTCATGGCGAGCACCGACGATCCGCGGGCCACGAGCGTCACGGCGGTGGCGCCGCTGCCGTCCTCCGAGAGACGCACGGGCGCGTCGTCGTCCACGCCGATCCACGCCTCGCTGACCCAGCCTTCGCTCGTCTGACGGCTCGCGAGGTACGCGAACGTCGCGTGCGTCCCTCCCACGAGCGCCGCGGTGACGTGCGATCCCGCGCGACTGCTCGCCACGAGGCGGTCTCCCGACCCGTCGCGAGCGGCGCGATGCACCGCGCCGGTGTGGTCCGGGCAGAACACGTGCTCCCCCGCCGACGCGCACGGCACGGCGTATCCGGCCGCCGGACCGTCCGAAGACGCGGGTGGTGCCGCAGCGCTCACGAATGTGGTGCGAGGTTTCCCGTCGTCGTTCAGGACGACGTCGAGCCCGTCGGCGCGCAGGGACAGGGCCGCCGCCGACTTGAACGGCATGGCAACCGGCCCGACCAGTGTGCGACAACCGGGGCCTCCATCGCGGGCGAGCGTGAGAGGCGCTGGCGGAGCAGCCGATGTCGCTGGCTTCGACGAGCCGGGCGCTGCGCTGGCGCTGGCCACCGCGGATTGTGCCGGAGCAGCCCCCGCTTCTACCCGCGAAGATGCGGCCGGCGCCGAGCCGCCGCCGCTCGACGCCGACTTACACGCTGCTGCGACCAGCAAGAGACCCGTCCACCACGCGCGCACGGGTCTTTTGTACTACGCTTGTGGACTGCGGAGGCCCAGGGTGAGCGGCGAACCGGAAAGTACGCGCCAGGTGGGCGCGGGCGCGCCGCAGGCCGTCGGCCGCATGCTGGCGGGCCGGTACCGCATCCAGCGCATCCTCGGCGAGGGCGGGATGGCCATCGTCTACGAGGGCGAGCACGTCGCCATCGGGAAGCGCGTCGCCATCAAGCTCGTGCACTCGCTCTTCGCGAAGGACGACGAGATCGTCGGCCGCTTCGAGCGCGAGGCCCGCAGCGCGAGCGCCGTCGAGAGCGAGCACATCGTGCACGTCTTCGACGTCGGCGCCGACCCCGAGCTCGGCCTGTTCCTCGTCATGGAGCTCCTGAAGGGTGAGGACCTGTCGCACGTGCTCGCGCGCCGCGGCAAGCTCGAGCCCCTCTTCGCGTGCGGGCTCGCGAAGCAGGCGGCGCTCGGCCTGGAGAAGGCGCACGCGGCGGGCATCGTCCACCGCGACCTCAAGCCGGCCAACATGTTCCTCGTCGAGCGCGACGACGGCACGACCCACGTGAAGCTCGTGGACTTCGGGATCGCCAAGGTCCTGCGCGACGCGCAGGACGCGCGCTTCGCCCGCAAGGGCATCACGCGGCGCGGGACGGCGATCGGCACGCCGCAGTACATGTCGCCCGAGCAGGCGCAGGGGCTCGAGACGGTCGACCACCGGACGGACGTCTTCTCCCTCGGCTCGGTGCTCTTCGAGGCGCTCTCCGGCAAGCCCGCGGTGGAGGAGCGCGCGACGTACGAGCAGACGATCCTGCACCTCATCACGACGCCCACGC
>DATJYG010000089.1:0-4968 GCA_035499695.1 Polyangiaceae bacterium | reverse complement strand
GTCGCTCGACGTGCTCCATCGAGGCTTCGTGGAGGGCGACGTCGTCGCTGCGCTCTTTCAGCATGCCGTTGAGACCATGCAGCGAAGTGTTGCACGAATTCAACACATCGGGGTCGCCTCCCGCGAAAAACCGCTGCTTCTCGCCTGGCACGCCGGGTGCTCCAGGGGCGGCCCGATGAAGCTTCCCGTTCACGTGCAGTCCCGTCCCGACGGCGTGCGTGCCTTCTGTCCCGACCTTCCCGGGTGCTCGGCGTCGGCGCGCACCGAGGCCGAGGCGCTGCGGCTCCTGCGTGTCCGCATCGCGACTTGCTTCGCCTCCGACATCCAGCGCGTGCCCCCGGGAACCCGAATCGTCCACATCGAGGTCTGATCATGAGCCGTACGTTCTCGCTGAAGCTCTCCCTCCTCGCGGCTTCGCTCTCCGTGGCGGCTGCGGCCTGCGCGGCTCCTTCTCCGTCGGACGATCCCTCGGCGCAGGGCTCGTCGAGCGTCACGGCCAGCGGCTCGACCGGCACGATCTCGGCGGCCGACGCGCAGCGGATCCTGGATTTCGTGAACTACCCGGACACGGACGTCAGCCTGCTCGACGTCACGGTGAAGCTGGACGCGCGCGCGGCCAAGGACATCGTCGCCGCGCGAGACGGCGCGGACGGCGTCTGCCCGTCGGCGGACGACGTTCCCTTCGGCAGCCTCACGGCGCTCGACGCCGTGCCCTACGTCGGCGCATCGGCCCTGTCCAAGCTCCAGGCGTATTCCGCCGCCCACCCCGCGCCGGCGGGCGAGACGGTCGAGGGCGTCACGTTCTCCGGATGGCAATCCTTCGCCGTCGTGTGGGGGGTCAATCGTTCGACCCAGGCCCAGCTCGACGCGTTCCTCGACTCGCGCGCCGCCAAGTCGCTCGTGGCGGGTCGTCCCTTCACGACGGTCGCGCAGATGGGGCCCATGGCATACGTCGGGGAGAAGGCGCTCACGGCGCTGCGCGACCACGCGCAGGGCTGGTGGACGGCCTCGAAGGCGCCCGGGTTCGTGCTCGACGCGGCCACGGCGGCCGACGACGCCGAGATGCTCAAGGAGAGCCTCGCCGAGGACGAGGGCTTCACCGAGTACCTCATGCAGCTCGGCGACGGGCGGGACGAGTCGATGGTCATCCTGCAGGCGCTCTACAAGGAGATCGACGTGCTCGTCGCGCCGCTCGTCGGGACGACCTACTCGGACGCCGACGCGGCGCAGGCCGCGGTGGACGCCGCGGCGCCCGTGAAGGAGCTGACGAAGTCGGGCGGGTGGGCGTACCTCGAGTCCATCGGCCTGATGCCACCCGCGGCGCTCGCGTGCGTGGCCTCGTTCGAGATCGCGGTGAACCCGCACCTGGGGGATCTGCTGTTCATGAGCGAGAGCGACCGGCCGTTCGACCTGGTGACGTACCCGGGTGCAGGCGGCGCCCCTCCGACGGCGAGCTCCGTGCTCGCGCTGGTCGGCGCCCCTGCCGGCAGCACCGCCCAGCTGCGGAACGTGGACGACTACTTCGCCGACTTCGAGCCCTCGAGCTCGACGGCCGACCCGTCGGCGGCGACCGACGTGCAGAACGCGTTCTCCTCGCAGCTGACGGACGTCGTGTACGTCGCCGTCTTTGCGCCTCCCGGGAGCGACAACACGGCGCTCGTGGACGTGTACCTGGTCGGCCGCACCAGCTGCGGAGATCTCGTCGGCCTGCACGCGATCTCCGTCGAGACGTGAGCCGTCACCGCTGCATCGCTCGACGTACCGCCGCGGCCACCTCGTCGAAGGTCATCGGCTTGAGCAGGATGCACTCGACGATCGCCGCGTCCCCGTCGAGCTCGTGCGCAAACGTCGACGTGAGCACGTAAGCCCGGCTCGCTCCGGGCTGCCGACACAGGTCGCGCCACTTCTCGACCGCGAGCTCCGCCGGCGGCGGCCCGAAGTCGTACACGACGACCTTGGGGTCCTGCTGACGAATGAAGGCCGCGAGTTGATCGACCGGCCCCCTCGCATACTGCTTGGCAACGGTGAATCCCGCAGCCTCCACCGCCGTCGCCAGTGCCTCGAGCACCTCGACGTCGTGATTCATCACGACCACGTCCACTTTGGTCCCCACGGCTGCTTGCTGTAGTGGCTGTGATTTGCACCACAAGCGGACCCAAGCACCGTTTCAGACTCGCGCACCCGTTGAATCAACACACAGGCCGGGAGCTCGATTTGCGCAGCGTTTGTTAAGCGGACGCTTCCACATGGTGAAGACGACGCGCCGTGACCCGCTCACTGCGCCTCATAAGGCTCCGTCTTCCCCGGTAGGTCCACGCTCGGCGCCGTGTACCCCTCCCATCCCTCCGCCCCCTCCACCAACCATGGCCAGTCGCGCCTCACCGACTGCACCACGGGCTCCGACAGCCCGTGCTTCTGAGTCGGCGCTATGTTGAGCCGCGCCTTCGCCTTCTCTTGCGCGACCTTCTTGGCGGCGGCGCGCATCGAAGGCTCGCAGCCGCTCGTCGTGCAGAGAAATAGCACGCGCTCGCCGCCGCCCTTCACCCAGGTGGACGCGAACGTGAGCGCCGATCCCGGCTTGTGCGCCGAGTCGCCGATGACGATCCGACGATAGGTCTGCGGCTGGCTACGCGCGACGAGCGCGACCTGGACGGCTCCCATCGAGAAGCCCGCGAGCACGATCGTGGGCGTCTCCTGTATCCACGCGCCGAAGGTCCTCTTCGCAGCTTCGACGGCACGGCTGATTCGCCGGGTCGTGTCGGCCGCGTTCCTCCATCCGAGGCGCCGCTCGTCTCCGCCCCAGCCATGCGGGCAGACGACGAAGGCGTAGGCCTCGGTGATCTCGCGCCACGCGGCGCACGCGTGCTCGACCTTCTCGCTCCCGCCGTGGAGCGCGATCATGAGCGGCCGCGGCTCGCGCGCGCCGAGAGGAACGGACACGACGCCGAGCTTGTCGTCGCCGTCGACGAGCTCGAGCTGCTCCGGGTACCCGCCGAGCGGCGCGTGTACGTCCGCGTCGCCGGCGTCGGTCGCCTCGGCTGCCTTGCCGGTATCGCTCGCGTCGTCTGCATCGTGGCCCGGATTGCCTCCATCGAGGGCGTCGAGCGGGGGCGATGGATCGCCCGGCTCGGCCGCTCGCTCGGCTGGCGCATGGTGAGCACACGCAGGCGCGAGCAGCCCGAGCCCGATGCACGCGAGTTCGGCGCGCATACCAGGATCGCAGCAGAAAGGCGGGCGCCAAGCCAACTCTTCCGCGGGTCAGGCCCCCGCAGGCTGCCGCAGGGTCGGCAGCGCCCGTGCCGACCAGACGAGAGGCTGCCGCGGAAGAGGCAGCCCCTGGGATGCCAGGCCAAGTGGCTGCGGCAGGCCGGGCGGCACGTGGGATTGACGAGAGTGGGCCTGCCGCACGTGGGGCGGCGCCGCTTCACTCGGGAAACGAGGCTGCCCGGCGCGGGGCACCTGCTCGGCGACACGAAAAAGAGGCTGCCGGGCCGAGGGCAGCACCTTTCACGAACGAACGAGAGGCTGCCGGCGACCGGGCAGCGCCTTTTCCCGACGAGATCGAGGCTGCCGCGTGCGCGGGAGCACCGCGGCTCGAGGAACGAGAGGGTGCCCGGCGCGGGGGAGAACCTCGGTTCGACGAACGAGGGGCTGCCGCGCCGAGGGCAGCCCCGCGGACGCGAGAACGACGGGCTGCCCCGCTCCCGGCAGCCACTCGGATCGACGAACGAGGTGCTGCCGGGGACGGGGCAGTCTTCAGTGGCCGTCTTGATGGGTGGGCAGCGGCGGGAGAGGCGAGTGAGTCGAGGCCGCCGCCGACGGCGCGCGCGTTCCCGTGCTGACCGTGTCGTCGCAGATGCGCGACTCCGACCCTTCGCGCGCGATGCACCACGCGAGAATGGAGTGCCCCCGGACGACGGCGCTGCCGAGGGTCAGCGTCGCGTCGCGCCACTTGACGACGGTGCACGTCGCCGCGACCCCTTCGACGCGGCAGGCTGCGGTCGTGCGCTTCGGCGGCAGTGCCGACGGCGTGTCGACCTGCATCTTGCGGGTCGTGTCCTCGATCGTCGCGTCGCGCATCGAAGGGATCGCCTTCGGGTCGCTCGGCTCGGTCCAGCCCAGGACGGCATCGCCGCAATCGAGCAGGCCCGCGCGGTCGTTGGCCGCGAGGTGACAGTCGGGCGGCTCGGTGATGGGGCGCTCGGCGATCGCGGGGACGGGCCGAGGGCGGATGCGCACGCCGTCCGGCGGCAGCTGCGTGTAAACCAGCGTGGAAAGCTCGTCGAGCTGCTGCCGGCAGCGCGCTTGCGATGCGTCGTCGCCGCCGGCGAGACACGTGATGACGCGCGGCGGAGCTGCGTCCGTCTCGAGGACGGCGGCCGTGCCGACAGCCAGCAGCTGCTTCTTCGCCGAGCGCAGCGAGAGCTCCAGTCCCTTGCGCGGGACGCCGCCGACCACGACGTCGTCGCTGTGCTCCTCCACGGTGCCGGCGAATGCGCCGCGCATCGACTCGCGCGCTCCGCGCAGCAGCGCTTGGGGGTCGTCGCCCTCGCGCGTGACCACGGTCGTGCCGTCGCACGTGAAGGTCCAACCCAGCACGGAGGTGAATACCGCCGTGCAGCCCTGGAACGCGCCGCCCGGTTGCGCAGCGGGAGGCGGAGGCGCAGGCGCAGGCGGAGACGACCTGGACGCGCATGCGGCCGCAGCCGTGACGGCGAGGGCGAGAACGCCGAGAGCCAATCTCACGGCACCAGTCTAAGCGAAAGGCGTCTCTCAGCGGGCCGGTGCCGTGCGGGACCGCGGACGCTCGGCGATGACCCGCTCCAACGCATCCGTGGAGGGAGGCTTGGCGAGGTGCCAGTCGAAGCCCGCCTCCGCGGAACGCTCGCGATCCTCGGGGCGCGCGTAGCCGCTCAGCGCGACGAGGTACGTGCCGCGCAGCGCGTCGTCGGCGCGCATCGCACGGGC
>DATJYG010000088.1:0-7991 GCA_035499695.1 Polyangiaceae bacterium | reverse complement strand
GTGGTCCGAGAGGAAGCTCGTCGCCTCGGAGTGACCGGGCACCAGGTCGAGCACGCTCTCGTACGTCGTGGCGGCGCGCTCGGGGGCGCTGAGCTTCTTGCGCTGCACGCGGGCGAGCCGCAGCAGGGCCGCCACCTTCTCGTCCTTCTGCGTGGACTCGGCGGCGAAGTGCGTGAGCACCCTCACGAGGTCTTCCCACCGCTCGTCGGCGCGCAGGATCCGCTCGAGCAGGAGCTGCCCGCGTCGGTTCCGGCCGTCGAGCTCCATGGCCTCCTGCAGCAGCGGCTCGACGCGCTTTCGATCCTTGTCTCTGCCGAAGCGGTAGGTGACCTCCGCGGCGCTCACGAGCAGCGAGCAGCGGAATGCCGCGTCGCCCCCGCCCTGCGCCTCCTGCACGTAGCGTTCGACCAGGTCGCGCCACTTGCCGCGCTTCGCCTCGGAGCGCTCGATCGCCTCCTCGGCCATCGCGTCGCCGGGGCGAAGCTTGGCCAGGCGCTCGTAGGCGCCGCGGGCGCCGTCGTCGTCGAGCAGGTCCTCGTCGAGCGTGCGCGCCCATTCGGCGACGAGCTCCGCCTCGCGATCGGTGCCCTCGGCCGCCTTCGCCTCGATGGCCAGCAGTCGGGCCACGGCGCCGAACTCGCGCCGCGCCTCGTGGGCCCGGCGTGCAGCCTCGAGCAGCTTGCGCAGCTCGTCGCCCTTCATGTTCGACTCGCCGACAGCTCCGGCGAGCGAGTCCCAGGCTTCGCCGAGGTCCGGATCGTCCTGCAGCAGCCCGAGGGCGCTCTTGATGGTCTTGGCGCTCATCCCACTCCCGTAGCGACAGAAGCCACTGACTGCGCGCCAAAACACGCGAATCCCGTGAGGAAATCGCTGGTTTCGGCTTTGCCATGCTACGGAGGCCATGGTCCGATAGCAAGGGCCGGTGGAAGCCCCGTCCGTGGTACCCCGAGTGCAGCGCATGACCCTGGGCGAGAAGTCGCTCTCGCTGTCTCTCCGCAACATCTACGAGACGTTGGCGATCAGCTTTCCGACGATGCTGGAGGCGATTGCCGGGCTCGTCACGAAGGAGGGGTGCGACGTCCGCCTCGACCGCTGGTCGGCGAACATCGTCCGCAACGCGGGGATCACCCTCCACGTGACCGGCAGGGAGCACATGCTCCCGCACGAGACGTACCTGGTGATGAGCAACCACCAGTCGCTGTACGACATCCCGGTGCTCTTCCAGGTGGTCGGCCCGAACGTGAGGATGATCACCAAGGAGGAGCTGTTCCGGGTGCCCATCTTCGGCAAGGCGCTCGCCGCCGGCGGGTTCATCTCGATCGACCGGAGCAACCGGAGGGCGGCGATCCGCAGCCTGGATCGCGCGCGGGCGCTCCTCGCGAGCGGGACGCACGTGTGGATCGCGCCCGAGGGCACGCGGAGCAAGACGGGGAAGCTCCTGCCGTTCAAGAAGGGCGCGTTCTATCTCGCGCTCGAAGCGGGGCTGCCGATCCTGCCCGTGACCCTGAGCGGCACACGCGACGCTCTGCCGGCGAAGGGGCTGCGCTCGCAGTCCGGCGCCGACGTGCGCGTCGCGATCCACGCGAAGATCGACCCGCGTCCCTACGCGGAGCGCGGCAAGGAAGGCCGTGACGACCTGATGGAAGACGTGCGGCGCATCATGGAGAGCGCCCTTTGACGGCGCTCGAGCAGACGCCCGCTTCGGTGTGGCCCGCGCCCAGCCTGGCGGGGCCAGCGGGATCGGGCGTGGCGATCCTCGTGAACGCCAATGCGAAGCGAGGCGGGCGGCGCGTCGCGGTGCAGATCAGTCGGGCGCTGCCCGGGGCGAGCGTGCGTCTCACCCGGTCGGCGCACGAGATCGAGACGTGGCTCCGCACGCTCCCCTCGCCTCGCATCGTCCTCGCCGCGGGGGGCGACGGCACCGCCGTGGCGCTCGTCAACGCGCTCGCCCGCATCACGCCCGAGGATCAGCCGCTGCCGATGATGGGCGTCCTGCCGCTCGGCACCGGGAACGGGTGGGCGCACGCGCTGGGGTCGCCGAAGCTCCACGTCTGCCTCGACCTGATGACGCCCTCGCGGTCGTCGCTGCCGACGCGCCGCTTCCCCCTGGTCGACGTCGACGGAACCCTCGCCCACTTCGCCGGCACGGGGTGGGACGCGATGATCCTCGACGACTACAAGCGCCAGCTCGACGGGTCCAAGGGACCGGGGCGCCACCTCAACAAGAGCGTCTACGGATACGTCTCGGCGACGCTCCTCCGCACGGCGCCCAAGGTGGCCATCTTCGGCAACCCCCACGTCCTCGTCGAAAACCTCGGCCCCGAGGTGTTCGCGATCGATCCGAGCGGCTCGCCGCGGCGCATCGAGGGCGACGTCCACGGCATGGTCCTCTACGACGGCCCCTCGGGCGTCGCATCGGTCGGCACGTGCCCCGAGTTCGGGTACCGCTTCAAGGCCTTCCCCTTCGCCGAGCGGATGCCGGGGTTCTTCAACGCGCGCGTGTACGCCCGCGGCGCCGTCGGCGCCGTCGCCACCATCCCGCGTCTCTGGCAGGGTGCCCACCCCCTGCCGGGCATGCACGACTGGCTGGCGACGCACGTGCGAATGACGTTCTCGCGCGACGTCCCGCTGCAGATCGGCGGCGACGCCTGCGGGTCGCGGAGGACGGTCGAGTACCGCACGAGCCGGCGCGAGGTGCGAATGCTCGACTGGCGCCGGCTGCTCTGCCTGGGATGAAGCATCAGGCCGCGCACGTCAGTGCGTGGGTCGCAGACGGAGCACCCAAGCCGGCAGGCGACGACGCTCGGGCTCGGGCTCCGGCACGACGGGAGTGAGCTCGAGCGGCGGCACTGCGTGGAAGATGCAGAAGAACTGCACCGCGGCCGCGGCGATGAAGGGCAGACCCACGCCCGTCGGGCCGACGTCGTTGGTCGCGAGCGTGAACATGAAGCAGTGCACGGCCGAGACTGCGGCGCCCCACATCATCAGGACGGGCGCGGGCCAGGTCTGCGGCTTCAGGCTCGCCACCGCCGCTGTGCTCCACGAGAGGAACAGCAGGATGTCGATCGTCACGTTGTGGCCGCGCGTGAAGTGGTGGTAGTGCGCCCCGAGGGCGAGGTGCACGATCGCGAAGATCGCCTCGGCCGCGAACAGGGCCGTAGCCACTCGGGCGTAGTGCATCGGCCGCACGGCGAGCCTCTCTCGCCACGTGGCAAAGCATCACGCGCGCCAAGGACGGCGCGGCCTTGGGGCTCTCTCTCCCGGAGCGGCTCTGCTCAGAACGTCGCGCTGATGACCGGGACGACGAACGACGGGGCGCTGGCGGCCCTCGCGTTCGCAGCCTTCGTCACCGAGTCGTTCGACGCCGCCTCGCCGTCGGGACGCTTCGAGTTGGTCGTGTCGTCGCCCTTGCGCGCCGAGAGGATCGTGGACGTGCCGTAGATGCCCGCCGCGAGGCCCGCGACGATGAGCGTGGTGCCCGCGAAGACCCACACGGGGCGGGCGTTCGAGGTGTCGCCGTTGTCGCCAGGACCGCCGGCGCCCGAGATGGTGCCCGAGAAGCCGCCGACGATGTCGAAGACGACGCCCGTCACGAAGGCGACGCCGCCGGCCGCGAGGACGATCCAGCCCGTCTTCTCCTTCTGCTTCGCGTCGGACGGCTTGGTCGACGTGCTCTCGGTGCTCGTCTCGGACGGCGCCTGGACGGCGGCCTTCGAGTTGTCGTCCTGCGCGAAGGCGGGGCTGGAAAGGACGGTGAGCTGGGCGCTCGCCGCGAGGGCGAGGGCGAGACCGACGTTACGCATCAGGAGATCCCTCCGGAAATCGGGGCGGAAGATGGAACAAAGCGGGGTCGAAGCGCCAGCTTTTTCTGCGGGGGTGTTGATCTGGAACCATCCATGGCCCCGGCGCGTAGCCTCTCGGGCGATGCGGAGACCGCTGACGCTGCTGATTTTCAGCTTTGCCGCCGCGGCTTGCGCGCCGGGCGCGGCGCGGGCGCCGAAGGGGCCGGTGGCGACGGTGGCGGCCCCTACGGGGGCTCCCGCCCCCTCCGGAGATGAGGAGGAGGGACCGCCCGCCGCCCCGAGGGAAGCTCTGGCGTGGGCGAACCTGGACGCCGCGACCTTCGCGCGGGCGAAGGCCGAGCATCGCTTCGTCGTCATCGATGGCAGCGCCGAGTGGTGCCACTGGTGCCACGTGATGGAGGCGACGACGTACCACGATCCCGAGGTCCGCAAGCTCCTCGACGCGCGCTTCGTCTCGGTGAAGGTGGACGTCGACTCGCGGCCGGACTTCGAGGAGCGCTACGTCGACTGGGGCTGGCCCGCGACGGTCCTGATGACGGCCGACGGCGCCGAGATCGGCAAGTACAAAGGCTACCTGCCACCCGAGAAGTTCCTCGAGATCCTTCGGTCGGTGATTGAACAGGAAGACGGGAAGACGGGAAGTGTCGTGGGCAATGCGGAAGACAAGACCTTCCCGTCTTCCCGTCTTCCTGTGAGTCCTCTCACGGTCGGGCAGATGGCCGAGGCCGCCGCGCGAGTCGAAAAGCAGCTCGACGCGTACTGGGACCAGCCGCAGGGCGGATGGGGGATCAAGCAGAAGGCGCCGATCGCGTGGGACAACGCGTGGGCCCTCGTGCACCAGAGGGACCGCGCGCTCTACACGCTCGACCGGCAGCGCGGGATCATCGACCCCGTCTGGGGCGGCGTGTGCCAGTACTCGACCGACGGCGACTGGGCGCACCCGCACTACGAGAAGCTGATGACGGTGCAGGCCGGGGCGATCGCCAACTACGCGCAGGCGTATGCCATCACGCACGACACCGCGTGGCTGAGCACCGCGCTGCTCGTGCGCGCGTTCGTCGACGGCTTCATGACGTCCCCGGAGGGCGGGTTCGAGACGACGATGGACGCCGACCTCAACGCGCACGATCCGGGCAAGCCGTTCATGGCGGGCCGCGCGTACTACGCCAGGAGCGACGCCGAGCGGCGTGCCCTCGGCATCCCGCGCGTCGACGCGCACGAATACGGACGCGAGAACGGGCTCGCCATCGCCGCGTACGTCACGCTCTACGAGGCCAGCGGCGACGCGACCGTGCTCGCCGCGCCGAAGCGGGCGGCCGCGAGGATCCTGGCGACGCACGCGAGCGACGCGTTCCCGGGCGGCATCACCCACGGGACGAAGCCGGACGACGAGGGCAAGGTGCTCTACCTCGCCGACGACGCGGCCTTCGGCTGGGGCCTGCTGCGCCTCTACCAGGCGACGCACGACGCGCAGCTGCTCGAGGCCGCGAAGGGGATCGCCGGCTTCCTGATGCGCGGGCTGTACGACGCGCAGGGCGGCGGCTTCTGGGCGTCGACGCCCGACCCGAACGCCGTGGGCGCCTTCGCCGTGCGCCGCAAGCCCTTCGAGGACGACGTGATGGCCGTGCGCTTCCTCGCGCTGCTCGATCGCGTCACGTCGACGCGCGAGCACGCGGACGCCACCCTTCGCACCCTGGCGGTCGTGACGCGGCCCGACGCGGTCGACGCGCGCGGCCGGATGATCGGCGATCTACTGCTGGCCCTGGACGACGTTCGCTGACGTCCTGCGGCTCGACTCGCCCTTCTTCGCGTACAGCGCGTCGAACACCGGCCCGTAGACCTCGACGACCTTGCGGCGCTTGAGCTTGAGGCTCGGCGTCAGCATGTTGTTGTCCGTCGTGAAGTCGTCCTTGATGAGCGCGAAGTCCTGGACCGACTCGAAGCCCTTGAAGGCCCGCGCGTACTTCTCGATCTCGCCGCGGAACAGGCGCACCACGCGGTCGTCCTTGAGCAGCGTCTCGGGGTCCGCCGGCAGCGTCAGGTGCTGCTCGCCCGCCCACTTCTGCACCGCCCCGACGTTCGCGACGACGAGCGCCACGTTGAACGGCCGGTTGTCGCCGTAGACCATCACGTTGGCGACGTAGGGGCTCAGCTTGAGCTGCTCCTCGAGCGGCGTCGGCACGACGTACTTGCCGTTCTCGAGCTTGTACTGCTCCTTGATGCGCCCCGTGATGAACACGAAGCCCAGCGGGTCGACGAAGCCCATGTCGCCCGTCTTGAAGCCGCCGTCCTTCGTGAAGACCGCGGCGTTCTCCTCGGGGCGCTTGAGGTAGCCCTTCATCACGTTGGGCCCGTAGACGACGATCTCGCCCTCGGTGCGCGCGGGCTTGCCGTTCTCGGCCGGCTTGCGCTCGGACCCCGCCTTCTCGATCTCGACGCGGATGCCCGGGAAGGGCCGGCCGACGCTGCCGATCTTGCGCGCGCCCGGCACGTTGGCCGTCGCGATGGGGCTCGTCTCGGTGAGGCCGTAGCCCTCGTAGACGACGATGCCGAGCGAGTCGATGAACTCGGCGACCTCGCGCGACAGCGCAGCGCCGCCCGAGAAGGCGTACTTGAGCCGCCCGCCGAAGCGCCCCCGCACCTTCTCGAAGACCAGCTTGTCGACCGCCTCGAGCAGCGCCAGCTCGTGCAGCTTGAGCCGCTCGCCGCGCCGCTCCTTCGCGGTCACCTTGAGCGCGGCCTTCACCATCTCCTGCACCGGCACAGGCTTGCTCGCGATCTGCGCCTGCACCGCCGTGTAGATGCGGTTGAAGATGCGCGGCACGCTGAAGAGCAGCGTGGGGCGCACCTCGGACAGGTTGTCGATGATCTTCTCGACGCTCTCGGCGAGGCCCATCGAGGCGCCGCCCGAGAAGAGCGCGTGGAGCTCGCACGTCTGCCCGAAGGAGTGCGCCCACGGCAGGAACGACAGCGAGCGGTCGCTCGCCTCGATGGGGAAGACCTCGTGCACGGCGCTCACGTTGGACGCGATGTTGCCGTGCGTGAGGATCACGCCCTTGGGGTTGCCCGTCGTGCCGCTCGTGTAGATGAGGGCCGCCGTGTCCTCGGGCTTCGGCTTGATCGCGTCGGCCTTCCCGGTCGCGCCGAGGAGGGCCGCGTACGTGGTGATGCGGCCGTCGCCGTTGGTCGTGCCGTCGATGAGGATCATGTGCTTGAGCGACGGGGCCGAGTCGAGCATCGGCTTGGCCTTCGCGAGCAGCGCGTCGTTCGCGACGAAGAGCGCCTTCGCCTCGCAGTCGCGCACGATGAACTCCCACTCCTTGGGGTTCTGCGCCTCGTACATGGGCACGAACGCGGCGCCGAGCCCGTAGCAGGCGTAGGCGGCGACGGCCCACTCGACGCGGTTGTTCGACACGCAGGCCACCGCGTCGCCGCGCTTGATGCCGATCGAGGCGAGGCCGGCGCGCATGCGGTCCACGAGCGAGCCGAACTCGCGGTACGTGGTCCACACCCAGCGCGTGCCCTTCTTGGTGCCGAAGAGCTCGCGGGACCCGTAGGTCGCGATGCTGTGGTCGTAGATGTCGCGGAGCGTCTCGAATCGGGGCTCGAAGCTCATGGGATCTCCGATGGTACGCCTGATTACTGATTCGGCGGAGGCCTACCGACCCCGCCCATTCCCATTGCCTTTTCCCACCTTAGCGCGTCGAAGAGGAGCGCCGAGTCCTTCAGGCCGTCGAAGGTGTCCATGAGGACGATGCGCATCTGGATGGTCTCCCCGCGCGTGACCGGGAACTTGCCGGTGAGCCAGCCGGTGCCCCCGCCGTAGATGTACTCGCTGCCGTTCATGGCCGTGGCCGTGTCGTCGGTGCTGACGGCCGCGCCGTCGTACCCGGTGCCGGCCAGGTCGCCGTAGATCATCTGGCTCGAGGCGCCGGAGGTGCCGACGCACGCCTGGATGGCCGCCGACTTGTCCATCGAGAGCCCGGTCGGGCCGGGGGGCGCGGGGCAGAGCTGGAAGAAGGCGCTGTTGATGGTGACGGCCAGCCCGCTCGAGTCCTTGGCCACGTTCTGCCCCTGCGACTCCTTGCTCGTCACGAGGACGAAGAAGGCGTCGTTCGCGGCCGACTGCCACCACTGGTTGAACTCGGACGAGAAGAAGGAGAAGTCGAAGTCCACCGTCTGCACGTT
>DATJYG010000087.1:0-3067 GCA_035499695.1 Polyangiaceae bacterium | reverse complement strand
CGTGAAGCCCTTGGCCTCGAACGCGCGCGCGAGATCGTCCTTCACGGCCTCGCGAGCGCGATCGAGCTGCGCCCAGTTCGAGAAGAGCCCGGGGAGCTGGAACGCGAGGACGTTCATGACGCCGGTCTGCGCCAGGCCGTTGGCGGTGACGGCGGCGGCGTCGAGCTGCCCGGAGCGGATCTTCTCCACCATGAGCTTCTCGTCGCCGGCCTGCCCGTTCCAGGCGAAGTCGAGCGTCACGTCACCGTTCGTCGCCGTCGCGACGTCGGCGGCCCACTTCTTCAGCTCCTTGCCCCACGACGAGTCGGCGGGCGCGAGCGTCCCGATCTTGAGCGTCACCGCGGCTTCGGCGCTCGACGACGCGAGGACGAGGGGGAGCGACGAGAGGATCCACGCGAGGATGACCGGAATACGCGAGGGCATGCGATCCTTCTGTAGCACCATGAAGCGAGCCGCTCTCCTCTCCCTGCTGGGGGTCTCCGCGTGCGCGTCGGCGCCCCCTCCCCCTGCCGCGTCACCGCAGGCCGCGCTCCCGGCACCCGCACCGGCGTCCGCGCCTGCTGTTCCCCGCTACGCAGCGGTCTTCGACGAGCTGGTGCAGCGGATCGAGCGTGACCACACCTTTCCGCCGAAGTACGCCGCCTACGTCGGCCACGCGTGGAAGGACGACGTGCCGCGGCTGCGCGCGGAGTTCGTCGCGGCGAAGGACCGCGACGAGGTGCTCGGGGCCCTCCGTCACCTGCAGAACAGCCTGCGCGACGCGCACTGCGATCTCGGCGCCCCGGCCGACATGCAGGAGCGGTGGGTCCGCCTCGGCCTTCGTCTCTGGACGGGCGGCACGGCGAGCGCGCCGGACGTGCGCGTCAGCGAGGTGCTCGATCCGGACGCGAAGGGCCAGGTGTCCCCGGGCGACTCCATCGTCGCCGTCGACGGCGTCGCGCTCGCCGACTGGTTCGCCGCGCACCCGTTCGAGACGAACGTGCTCTCACCCGTGCCCGCTCTCGGCGACACGGCGTCGAGCATCGTGTTCGCCGGCTCGCCCTGGTCCAAGGTGAAGGAGGGGGACGCTCGCGTGCTGCGCATCGTCCACGGCGGCTCGCCGCGCGACGTCACGATGCACTTCCGTCGCGGCTTCCCCGAGGTGGACGGACCCGATCTCGATCACCCGCCGCCCATGGCCAAGGTCGACTGCAACGCGATCGCACCTCCACCCTACGGCAGCGACTACGCGCTCGCCGCGATGGGCGTGAACGTGTGCGTCTACAAGCGCCCGCATGCCGCGCGCGGCGGCACGGCCATCGTGCGCTTCGTCTCCTTCTGGTACGGCAGCGGCTCCGACAACGCGCAGTCGCTGCGCATGGTGCGCGTCGACCACGACGTGCTCACCAGCGCCCTGCGCGACGTGAGCCAGGTGGTGCTCGATCTGCACGAGAACCACGGCGGCAACAACCCCTTCATCTTCATGGGCTGGTTCTCCGGCGGCCCCTGGGACCACGAGCGCGTCGTGACGCGCGTCGTGCCCGGGCTCGACCCCGCGACGGTCGCGGACCTCTTCTGGGGCGACGAGAAGAACGTCACGGCCTACGCCGATGCGCAGAAGGCGGGCAAGGCCACCATCGACACGCGGTTCCTCTGCATGGGCGGTCCGTGCGTCGGCGAGACGTCGCCCGCATCCGAGCGCGTCACGCGCGCCCCGGTCGCCCTCGTCGTCGGGCCCGAGTGCGTCTCGTCGTGCGACACGCTGGCCCTGACGTGGAGCTCCTTCCACCTCGGCCCGATCGTCGGCAGGCAGCCGATGCACGCGTACACGGTGAACCGGCTCCCGATCCACGTGCGTGGCCCGGACTCGGAGGACCTCGGCACCCTGCGGGTCGCGCTCTCCGAGTCCGAGCTGAAGGACGGCGTCACGATCGAGGGCGAGCCTCTGGCGCTCGACTGGGAGGCGCCGGACACCTTCGAGACCCGCAAGACCTGGGTCAACGACGCCGTCGCGCACGCCTTCACGCGGCTACAGGCCGGCCGTTGAGACCGGGCCCGTATCGACGACCTCGAAGTCGCTGCCGTGGATCTTGCCGAAGTCGCTGGAGATCTGATCCATCAGGTTCGTCCAGCCGTCGTCGCTGTCGCCGCTGATGTACCAGTTGCTCCCGTTGTCGGCGAGGATGAGGCCGTACTGCTTCATCGCCGTGAGGATCACGAGCGTGGGCCCGGTGAAGGACGACGTGTCGAAGCTCGCCTTGAGCCGCAGGCGCAGGCCCATGGGAGGCAGCGACGTGTTGCTCGAGCCCGCGGCGTGCGTCGCCGGGTGGATGTAGCCGTTGTACGTGTTGTTCATCGTGAAGCGCAGCGCGTGGTTGATCGCGCCCGCGTTCACCTCGGACACCTTCACGAGGCCCGGCATGACCGGGAGACCGGCCGCGTCCGCCGAGGTCCATCCGTCGGGACGCAGGTTGTTGGACGTGAGGTCGAAGACGGCGCCCGATCCGCAGCTCCACCCGGGACCCGAGTACGTGCTGTCCCACGTCTCGTAGAGCTTGCAGTTGCCCTGGTCGATCACGAGCACGTGCATGTCGCCGCCCGAGTTGGCGCCGCCCTCGACGAGGGCGTTCGCCGGGAACGGGTACGGTCCCGGATCGCTCTGGTCGGCGTACTGGAACGACATGGGGACCATCGCCTGGCTCGCGGGCACGGTCTGCCACGGGATGCCGTAGTGATCGCTAGACCAGTCGCCCCAGTCCGGATGCAGGTGCGTGCTCGACGCCATGTTGGCGATGTACGTGGCCGAGTTGGCGTTGAGCGGCAGGCTGTCGACGCGCGTGTTCCACGGGTTGTCCGCCGGGAAGAGCTGGCAGCCGCCGTAGGTCGGCACGTTGCCTCCGCTGCTGCTCCCGCCGCTACTGCTCCCCGAGCTCCCTCCGCTCGATCCGCCGCTGCTCCCACTGCTGCTGCCGCTCGATCCACCGCTGCTGCTCCCGTTCCCTCCGCTGCTGCTGCCGCTCGCGCCGCCGCTGCTGCCGCCGCTCCCGCTGCCGCTGCTGCTCGCCCCGCCGCTGCCGCTGCTGCTGTT
>DATJYG010000086.1:0-10945 GCA_035499695.1 Polyangiaceae bacterium | reverse complement strand
TGTTGCCCCCGGGCACATCGGCGTACCCTCGTCCCCTGCATGGAGTTCCTCTACGGCGACTCGACCCCCTCCCCGCTGACGTCGAACTTCCTCGAGTTCCTGCGCGACGCGCTCGACTTCGCGGTCTTCTCCCTGCACCTGGACGACGAGATCGCCGACATCCACGAGCGAACGCGCATGACCGAGCGGGCCGCCGACGAGGAGATCCAGCGGCTCGAGACGCTCGGACGGGTGGTCGCCGGAGCGATCGAGGGGGCCGACAAGGGGGCCGCCGAGTCAGAGACGTCCAGGTGCTCCGCGCAGATCACGGCCCTGTCGGCCGAGGCGGTCGGCGCCGCGATCGGCGCGGTGCGCGAGAGGCTCGCGGGCCGGCGCGCCGAGCTCGCGGCCGAGGAAGCGGGCCAGCGCGACGCTTGCTTCAAGGCGCTCGAGACGCTGCTCCTCCCCCATTCGCCCCCGGACTCGGTCCTGGCGGTGCGCCTCGTGCGCGGCGCCGACCGCACCTACTCGGCGTGGCGGCGCGGCGAGACGCCGTTCGAGCTCGGATGGCGGATCGAGCTCGGCATCCCGCCGGGGAACGCGTTCGCGAGCGACGCCCCGATGGACCGGCTCGGCGTGCACGTCGAGATCCACGCGCCGGAGCAGGCCGGGTGGATCAAGAAAGAGGTGAAGCTCAAGGCCCAGCGGCTCGATCGGCTGGTGCTCACCGAGGTCGTGGACGACGGGCGCACCGTGACCCTGCACCTGCGCACCGACGCGGCCGGCGACCACGGGCTCGACTTCGACGTGGACCCGAAGGCGGGCACCGTCGCGGCGAGGCGCGCGGGCGCGTCGGAGGATCCCTCCGTGGGCCCGTTCGACCTGCCGGCGGAGGACGTCACGGCGCTCGTCGGCGTCGCCGAGAAGGTGCGCGCCGCCGCCGGGGAGCTCACCGCGACGCGCCTCGTGGAGGCGACGCTCGGCGACAAGGAAGTCAGGGACGCGTCGCCGTACGCGAGTCTCGTCGCGCAGTTCGTGGCGCTCATGGCGCCCATCGTGCACGAGGTGTCGCGTCACTCGCTCAACACGACGGAGCTCGTCCTGCGGCGCCAGCTCTCGAGCGAGAGGCGCGAGGAGATCTTCGTGGCGAAGGAGACGCTGCGCGAGAAGTTCATGAACCTGCGTCCGGAGCTGCGCAGCATCTTCATGCGCCTCGGCCTGGACACGCTCCCGCCGCCCGCGCGCCGGTCGGCCGCGCCGTCGTCGCCGCCCACGCCGGAGGAGAACGACTGGCCCGCGCGCGCGGAGATCTCGCGGTCGGATCCGCCGCCCAAGCCGTCACGCCCGCCGCCCGCCGAACCGTCGACGTGACGGGTCCGCGCGGCGTCAGCGCTGGCCGCCGGCAGCGGCCTTCGCGGCAGCGCGCGTCTCGGTGAGCGCGTCGACGATCTCGGCGACCTCGAAGGGCTTGCGCACCCAGCGCGTCCCGACGTCGCCGTCGAGCCCCTCGGGGAGGCCCACGGCGCTGCCGCTGATGAAGACGAGCGCCACGTGCGGCGATCCCTTGCGCAGCGCCGCGATGGCGCCCTTCACGTCGTGCGCGATGGGTGAGAGATCCACCAGCGCGACGTCGTGCGCCTCGGCCGAGCGCGCCGCGAGCTCGTCGGCGGTGCGCGCGACGATGACGCTGGCGCCGCGCGCGCCGAGCGCCGACTCGAGCAGCGTCGCCACGTCGGCGTCGTCCTCCACGACGAGCACGCGCGTGCCGGCGAGCACGGCGGGGCGAGGCGCCGAGACCGGCGCTCGCGGGAGCGTGTGCTCGACGCGCGGCCAGCGCAGATCGAAGCGGGCGCCCTTCTCGCCGGTCTTGCCGCCGCCGCGGAGGAGCTCCAGCTCTCCACCCGCCGCGCGGGCGATCGCGCGCGCGTGACGGAGGCCGACGCCGGCGCCTCCCTCGCGGCTCGAGGCTCCGTCGAAGATGAAGGGCGCCTGCGCCGCGGGGACGCCGGGGCCCTCGTCCTGCACGAGCACGTGGGCGACCATCGCGTCGGCCTGCGTCTCGAGGGTCACGCGCGAGCTGCGCGGCGACCACGCGATGGCGTTGAGGAGCACGTTGGTCAGGATCTGCGTCGCGTCGGCGACGTGCGGGACGAGCACGCCGGGCGACGCGTTCTGCACGACGAGCGACACGCCGGCGCGCTGCGCCTCGATCCTCAGGGCCTCGACGACGCGAGCGACGACCGCGTCGAGCGGCTCTTCGGCCTCGTCGATCGCGGTGTCGCCCCCGATGGCGCGCCGGGCGAGGTCGCGGGCGGAGCGCGCATGCTGCTCGACGATCGCGAGGGCTCGCTCGACGTGCTCGCGCGAGGCGCCGGCGGCGTGCGCCTCGGCGACCCAGCCCAGCAGCACCGTCAGCGCGTTGGAGACGTCGTGTAGCGCCCCGGTGACGTCCCTGTGCGGATCACCCGGAGGTGGCTCGCTCCATCGCACGGAGGTGCGCGGTTCGTCGTCTCGGGGCACCTAGCCAAGGTACCACATGGTTCAATCGGTCACGGCGCTGGCGGCGTCGCCTTCTTCGGCCGCGAGCACGCCCAGGGCCTTGCGGGCGCCCTCCAGCGTGATGTCGCGCGCCTCGACGATCATGGCGGCGACCTTGCCGACTCTGTCGCCCACGGCGCCCGCGGCGAGAGCCACCGATCGGGCGTGCAGGCCCATGTGGCCGCGCTGGATCCCGTCGGTCGCGAGCGCCCGCACGGCCGCCAGGTTCGAGGCGAGGCCCACGGCCGCGGCGATGGCCGCGAGCTCCTGCGCGTCGCTCACGCCGAGCATCCGCAGCGACAGGCGGGCCGCCGGATGCACGCGCAGCGTGCCGCCGACGGTGCCGAGCGCCAGCGGCATCTCGAGGAAGCCGTGCAGCTCGTCTCCGTTGCGCCTCCAGACGGCGAGCGGCTTGTAGCTGCCCGTACGCGTCGCGAACGCATGCGCCCCCGCCTCGACCGCGCGCCAGTCGTTGCCGGTCGCGATGACGACGGCGTCGACGCCGTTCATGATGCCCTTGTTGTGGGTGGCGGCCCGGTACGGGTCGAGCTCCGCGAAGCGCGACGCGTTCACGATGCCGTCGATGACGTCGCTGCCGCCCATCTCGTCGGTCGCCAGCGTCTCGGCCGGCACGCGGCAGCGGACGCGCACGAGGCGCTTGTCGCAGAGGTTCGACAGGATGCGCAGCCCGACCCTCGCGCCGTCGCCCACGATCTCGGCGATGCGATCGGCGACCGCCTCGGCCACGCTGTTGACGAGGTTGGCCCCCATCGCGTCCTTGCAGTCGATGACGACGTGCGCGACGACCACGTCCTCGGAGAGGACGCGCGCCTCGACCTCGCGCGCACCGCCACCGCGTGCGACGAGGCCGCCGATGGCCGCGTTGGCGATCGCGAGGATCTCGACCGCGTGCGCCTCGATGCGCCCGGCCGCGCCCTGCGGGTCGCGCACATCGCGCATCTGCACCTGGGCGATCATGTGCGGCGGGTCCCACTCGGCGGTGAAGCCGCCGCCGGCGCGCACCATCTTCGCGGCGTTGGACGCGGCGGCCACGACGCTCGGCTCCTCGATGACCATCGGCACGACGTGGTCGTGGCCGTTGACGCGCACGTTGAGGGCGACGCCGTACGGCAGGCCGTAGGTGCCCAGGACGTTCTCGACGAACTTGTCGGCCGTCTCGGCGTCGAGCCCACCCGCCTCGAGGGCGCGCTCGATGTCGCTCGGGTCGGCGCCGGTCGCCTCGCCTACGAGGGCGCGGCGCTCACCGACGGTGACCTTGTAGAAGCCGGGAAACCTGGAAGTGCGTGCCATCGGAGGGTCCTCAGGATGAAGTGGACTGCGTGTGGACGCCATCGCGATCGAGGGCGAGCGCGAGGCGGGACATCGAAAGCGAGGCGGCGTGCGCCGCGAAGACCGGAGACGGGGGAGCGACCCCCAGCCAGATGCCGACGTCGCCGCCGCCGGCGCCGGAGGGCAGGAACGCGCCATCCTCACGCTCGGCCATCGCCGCGAGCTCGGCGAAGCCCGGCAGGACGATGGGCGCGTCGGCGGCCTGGCCGAGGGCGAAGAGGCCGCGCCCGTAGGCGCGCGCGGCGCGGACGAAGGCGTGCGCGTCGCCCGTCTCCACGTGCACGGCGGCCGTGCAGGCGAGCGAGACGAGCGGCTCGAGCCCGGCGGGCTTGCGCTGCTTGAAGGCCGCGACGCGGGCGAGGAGATCGCTCGTGCGCGCGCTCCAGCCGCTCCACCACGCTTCGAAGACGAGCCCGCGCGGCAGCTTCAGCGGGTGCACGCGCGACTCGGCGCCGGAGATCTCGTAGCGGAGGACGCCGCCGTGCACCGACGCGGCGACGTCGACGCCGCTGCCTCCGCCTTGCGAGACGGCGTGTGCCCCGCGCACCGCGCGGAAGATGCTCTCGCGCACCAGCGCGTCGCGCGGGTCCTCGCCGCGGGCGACGGCGCGCGCGCCCTCGGTCGCGACCATGGAGGCGGCGCTCGAGCCGAGCCCCAGCTTGCGCCCGGACGCGTCGTGGAGCGCGCTCACGTCCACGTCCTCCGGCGAAGCGACGTCGACGACGGCGTGGCGATCGACGGCGATCACGATGGCCGGCGCGCCCTCGAGCACCGCGTAGGCGCCCGTGAGCACGAGCTTGCCCGGGGCGACGACCTTCACGATGCCCCCTCCAGTCTCGCGCCCTCGCCTGCTCGCGCCTCGATGATCCGCAGCACGCCCGTCACCGCCTGCAACGCTTCGCGCGCACGCGGTGCTTCCTCCGGGCGCACGAGCACCTTCACGTGCGGGCCAGCGTCGATGGTCGCGTAGGCGCCGACGCCCCGGTCGCGCAGCGCGCGCACCTCGGCGAGCGCCGCGAGCGTCGCCCCCGTCCAGTAGACGACGCCCGCCGCGATCGCGCTCGCGTGCATCGCCAGGGCGCTCGCCTCCGCCAGCTGCCCGACGCGGTCGAAGTCGCGCGCCAGGAGCGCCTCGCGCAGGCGCGCGTGCAGGCGCGGCGCCTCCTCGAGCCAGGCGCTCGCGTAGGGGCTGCGCTGCATCGTGAGGCGCATGCCCTCGGTGGACCCCACGGCCTTCGGCGCTTCGGTCGTGACGCAGACGAGCACCGCCAGCGGCATGTGATCGCGCGGGGCGACGACGCGCGCCACCGGTCCGTCGAGCTCCACGAACCCGCCGTGGATGCTCCGCGCGGCGCTCGCCGACGCGCTCCGCGCCAGATCGCTCACCCGAGCCGCGTCCCAGTCGGCCCCCGCCGCACGCACGGCGGCGAGCGCGAGCGCGGCGAACCCCGAGGCGCTCGACGCGAGCCCGCTCGCCGTCGGGAAGTCGTTTCGCGACTCGACCTCGGCGGCGGCCGACACGCCCGTCTCGCGCCGCACGCGATCGAGGAGCGCCAGCGCGCGCGCGGCCTCTTCCGCGGCGAGCTCGCGGCCGCCGAGGACGACGCGGTCGCGCGTCGCATCGCTGTTCCAAGTGACGCGCGTGCGCGTCGAGAGGCCCTCGAGCGTGACGGAGAGGCTCGGCACGGCGGGCACGTTCCCCTGCCCCTCGCGCTTGCCCCAGTACTTGCTGAGCGCGACGTTCGGGTGCGCGATGGCGACGGCTTCTCGCTTCACGGCGCCGCCTCCGTCGCGACCGTCTCCGGTGCGCGCGTCTCGGGCGCCACGCTCGTCGCAAACCCGTCGAACCCTTCGGCGCGCCACGCCGCGAGCACGCTCTCCGCGGCCGACGCCGACGGCACGAGCGCCACGACGCTTCCGCCGCCGCCTGCTCCCGTGAGCTTCGCCCCCATGGCGCCGGCCTCGCGCGCCGTCGCGCACATGCGCTCGATCTCGATGCTCGAGACGAACAGGCCGCTGAGGATCATCTGGTTCAGGTCCATGAGGCGCCCGAGCGCGAAGCGGTCGCCCGCCTCGATCGCGAGGCGCGCGTTGCTCACGAGCGAGCGCACGCCCTCGAAGGCCTTCGCCACCACCTCCGGCCGGCGCTCCTTGAGGCGCGCCACCGCGTCCACCATCGACTTGGTGCTCGACGCGATGCCCGTGCTGCCGACGCACAGGTGCAGCGTGCCGCGAACGCGCACACGCTCCACGGGCTCGCCGCGACGGAACTGCAGACACCCGCCGCGCGCCGCGACGGCCGCGTCGACGCCGCTCGGGTTGCCGTGGAAGACGCGCTCCCAGGCCATCGCCCGCTCCTGGACCGCGTCGTCGCTCGCGCCCGGATCCACCGCGCGCGCGATGGCGACGCCCATGGCGGCCGAGCAGCCGAGGCCCCCGCCGGGCGGCAGATCGGCCTCGACCTCCACGCTCAGCGCCGGCAGGTCGGGCCGGTCGTCGCGCACGGCGTCGAGCAGGGAGCGGAACGCACGCGCCAGATCGTGCTTCTCCTCGTTGTCGCGCACCGAGATGTTCCACCCGCCCACGCGCAGGCGGCTCGGCCCGCGCTCGACCGGCGTGGCCGTCGCGCGCGCGCCGCGGTCGATGCCTGCGGCGATGGCAGGAACGCCGTACACGACGGCGTGCTCGCCGAGCAGGATCAGCTTGCCGCAGGCATGCCCGTGGGTGGCCATCAGCGCTCCCTCCGGGAGAGGGCCACGGCGGCGTCCTCGAGCAGCTCGCGGCCCGCGGCCGTCAGCTCCGCACGCCCGAGCGCCGCCCGCGCCTCCACGACGAGCGCCGCGATGCGCTCCTCGACGCGAACCTTCGCGCCGCTCGCTTCGATCGCCTCCACGGCCGCCGCGACGTCGGCGTCGCTCGCGTCGGCTCGCCCCAGCACGCGGCCGATCGCCTGCGCGGCGCGCGCGTCCCGCAGCGCGTGAATCAGCAGCGACGTCCGCTTGCCCCGACGCAGGTCGCCGCCGCTCGGCTTGCCGGTGACGCTCGCGTCGCCGAAGACGCCGAGCAGATCGTCGCGCAGCTGGAAGGCGATCCCCAGCGGCTCGGCATACGCCGCGAGCGCCCCGCTCTGCGACGCCGCAGCCCCGGCGAGCTTCGCCCCCATGACGACGGGCGCTCGCACGGTGTAGCTCGCGGTCTTCAGCGCATACACGCGCTCGACCGCTGCCTCGTCTCTCGCGTCGGCGCACACGTCGAGCACCTGTCCCGCCACGACCTGCTCGTGCGCGCGCGCCAGCTCGCGGGCCGCCTCGATGACGCGCTCGGTCGGCAAGGGCACCTCGAAGAGCGCGCGGTGCGCCCACGCCGACGCGAGGTCCCCGGCGAGCACGCTCGTCGCGTCGTCCTTGCCCGGGAAGCGCGCTCGCATCACCGCCGGGACGCTGGGCGCGCCACGGCGCTCGTCGTCCCCGTCCATCCAGTCGTCGTGCACGAGGAAGTACGCGTGCAGCAGCTCGAGCCCGGCCCCCGCGGCGACCACGACGTCGCCGTCGCCTGCGGCACACGCCTCGTACGCGGTGGCGAGCAGCCCCGCGCGCACCCTCTTTCCACCCCGGAGCGCCAGGTCGCTCACCGCCGCGGCGACGGCGTGGACCGCCTCCCCCCGCGTCCTCGCCTCCTCGACGCGCGCCGCCAGCCAGGGGGTCAGCCACGCCTCCAGCCGGCCGCGTACGTGCGCGAGACGAGCGAGAAAACGACCGGACGCAACCTCGCTCATCGGGGGACCAAACCTCGCCAGCCGGCAGGACAACGCCGCGCCTGCTCGCCGCGTATCGGTCCCCGTAGCATGGCGCGCGGAGCCTAGGGGTGCGGGCCCCTCGAGTCAACCTCCGAGCACGGTGATTCCCGCGTATGTACGCGTGCTTTCACGTTTCTTTGAAGAGTATTCGAGGCATGCGCCCGCAGGCTCTGCCGTGGTAGCGTCCCGCGGTCATTCAGGAGGGGCCATGACCAGCCGCGCCGCGCTTCCGCTCGCCGTTCTCTTGCTCGCCGCGTGTGGAGGCGAAGCGCCGCCCCCGCAGCCCCCGCCGGAGCCGGCGCCCCCGCCTCCGCCGACCGCCTCGGCCGCTCCCGCGCCCGCTCCGGAGCCCCAATCGGCGGTGCCGGCCACGGTGGCGTCGCTCGGCGTCGGCGCGATGATCTTCGACGATCTCGGCACGTGGCACCGCGACGTCACGTCGACGCCCGAGGCGGCCCCCTACTTCGACCAGGGCCTGCGACTCGACTACGGGTTCAACCACGACGAGTCGGTGCGCTCGTTCGCGCGCGCCGCGCAGCTCGATCCGACCTGCGCGCTCTGCTTCTGGGGCGTCTCCCTCGCCCTCGGGCCCAACTACAACATGCCGATGATGCCCGAGCGCGCGAGGGCGGCCTGGGACGCGCTGCAGGCGGCGGTCGCGGCGGCGCCGAAGGCCAAGCCGGTGGAGCAGGCGCTCATCGGCGCGCTGGCGAAGCGCTACAAGAGCGCCGAGCCGCTCGACGCGCAGCAGATGGCGCCCTTCAACAAGGCGTACGCCGATGCCATGCGCGACGTGGCCAGGCAGTACCCCGACGACGAGGACGTCCAGGTGCTCTTCGCCGAGGCGATGATGGACACGAACCCGTGGAAGCTCTGGACGCTCGACGGGCAGCCGGCGCCGGGCACCGACGAGATCGTGGCGACGCTCGAGAAGGTGCTCGCGAAGGACACGCAGCACCCCGGCGCCAACCACTATTACATCCACGCGGTGGAGGCCTCGCCGCACCCGGAGAAGGCGCTGCCCTCGGCGGACCGCCTCGCGGCGCTCATGCCCGGCGCGGGGCACATCGTGCACATGCCGGCGCACATCTACCAGCGCGTTGGGCGCTACGCCGACGCGTCGGCGACGAACGAGAAGGCCATCGCCGCCGACAAGGCCTACGCGCAGAAGACCAAGGCGCCCGGCTACTACGGGATGTACCAGGCCCACAACTACGGGTTCCTGGCGTTCTCGGAGTCGATGGAGGGGCGCGGCAACGACTGCATCGCGGCGGCGCGGGCGGCCGCCTCGGTGATGACTCCCGAGATGATGGACTCGATGCCGGGGATGGACTTCGGCGTGACCGAGCCGCTCCTCGCGATGGTGCGCTTCGGGCGGTGGGACGACCTGCTCAAGGAGCCGAAGCCGGACGAGAAGTACACGATCCTCACCGCGTTCTGGCTGCACGCGCGCGGGATGGCGCTCGCCGCGCGCGGCTACTACCCGGATGCGCACGCGGCGCTGCAGCAGCTGCAGAAGCTCGCGTCCAGCGCGTCGGCGGACCTGCAGGTCGGCTCGGCCAACAAGGCGCCGGACGTCTTCGGCGTGGCCGCGAAGATCCTCGAGGCGCGCCTGGCGACGCTCGAGAAGAGCAAGGACGCGCTGCCGCTCTGGGCCGACGCGGTCGCCCGCGCCGACAAGCTGGCGTACGACGAGCCGGACGACTGGTTCTACCCGGTGCGCCACTTCCAGGGGGCCGCACTTCTGGACGCGCACAAGGCCAAGGAGGCCGAAGCCGTCTACCGCGAAGACCTGAAGCGGCACCCGCACAACGGCTGGGCGCTCTTCGGGCTCTGGAAGTCGCTCGCCGCGCAGGGGAAGGCGAAGGACGCCAAGGCGGCCAAGAAGGAGTTCGACGCCGCCTGGGCCAAGGCCGACGTGAAGCTGGAAGCGAGCGCCTTTTAGCCCGGCTAGGCTCCTGACCATGAGCGGCGGCAACATCGGCGACCGGAAGGCCGACCACCTCGCGCTGTGCGCCGAGGACGACGTCGGCTTCCGCGGCCGCACCACGCTGCTCGAGTGCGTGCGCCTGGTGCACGACGCGCTGCCGGACCTGTCGCTCGCCGACGTGGACACGTCGGTGACGCTCCTCGGCAAGAAGCTCCGGGCGCCGCTGGTCATCGCGTCGATGACGGGCGGCACAGAGGAGGCGGGGCGCATCAACCGCGAGCTGGCCTCGATCGCCGAGGAACGTGGCTACGGCTTCGGCCTGGGGAGTCAGCGGGCGATGCACGTGCGGCCGGGCTCCGGCGCGACGTACCGCGTGCGCCAGCTGGCGCCGGGCACCCTGGTCCTCGGCAACGTCGGCGTCGTGCAGGCGCGCGCCATGACGACGAGCGAGGTGCGCGTGCTGCTCGACGAGGTGGGCGCCGACGCGCTCTGCGTGCACCTGAACCCGGCGATGGAGCTGGTCCAGCCGGGGGGCGACCGCGACTTCACCCAGGGCGTCGCGACGATCGCGCGCCTGGTGCGCGACCTGGGGCTACCGGTCGTCGTGAAGGAGACCGGGTGCGGCCTGTCGCCCGCCGTGGGACGGCGTCTGCGCGACGTGGGCGTTGCGCACGTGGACGTCTCGGGCGCCGGCGGCACGTCGTGGGTCGGCGTCGAGACCAAGCGCGCCGAGGCCGCGGGCGACGACCGGGCGCGTACGCTGGGAGAGGCGCTCTGGGACTGGGGCATCCCCACGGCGGCGTCGGTGGCGCTGCTGGCGGCGCAGGGGTTCACGACGATCGTGGCGACCGGCGGCGTCGGCAGCGGGCTCGACGTGGCGCGGGCGCTCGCCCTCGGCGCGTCGGCGGCGGGAATCGCGCGGCCCGTGCTCCGGGCCCTCTCTTCCGGCGGGCGCGCCGGCGCGGTCGCCGCGCTCGAGGCCATCGAGAGCGAGCTGCGCTCGGTCATGCTGCTCACCGGGAGCCGCGACGTGGCCAGCCTGCGGCGGGCGCCGCGCGTCGTCGTCGGGGAGCTGGCCGCTTGGACATCTCAGCTGGCGGGCTGAGCGTGGTACTCTGGCCACGATGAGCGACAAGAAGGGCCGGCCGCGACGAAGCGATCGACCCAGCGCCGCCGTGGCGGCGGAGCTCAAGCAGAAGCGCGACGCGTTCCTGCACACGTTCTTCCGGCGCGGCGCCGAGCTCACGGACGAGCTGGTGCACGAGAACAAGAAGCTGCGCGACACGATCGCGAAGCTCGAGGAAGACAACGCGTCGCTCAAGACGCAGCTCGCGAGCGACCGCGCCATCCGC
>DATJYG010000085.1:0-3394 GCA_035499695.1 Polyangiaceae bacterium | reverse complement strand
CGCTGGCCTGCAGCTGCACCTGGGTCCCGCTCCACGGCGTGATCCCCGGCTGCACGAGCGACGGGATCGCGAAGAAACCGCCGACCGAGACCGGGTCGTTCGCGTCGGTCGTCTCGATGTAGGCGACGACCGAGATGGGATTCTGCTGCTCCGCGCCGGTCGCGGCCTCCGCGGTGAGGTCGTAGCGGGAGCCCGCGAGCATCCCGTCGAGCGCCGGGACGCCGACGAAATTCACGGTGCCCGAGATGGGCAAGAGGTGAGTATTCGATCCCTGCGGGAGGATCGCGTACGCGCCGGCCCCGAGATCGATCGCGACGCTGGAGACCAGGCGATCGGGCCCGCGGCCTCCCTGGGGCGGCATCTGCGGTGCCATCGACAGAGAGCGATCGAGGAGCGTCGTCATCTGGATGTCGACGCCCACCGTCTTGACGTTGGGCTCCACGGGCACGCCGCGCCCCACCCCCATCACGTACGGCTCGAAGGTCGGCGGCGACGTCGAGTCGTCCTGGATCCCGGCGTACGCGTAGAGGGTCTGGTTCCCCGGCCACGTCGTCATCGAGTACGCGTAGCCGAGCTGGCCGCTCGACTGCGGCGTCGTCGCGGTCGTCTCGTCGGGCAAGTAGAACGTGTCGAGCGCGTATCCCGTCGCCGCGAAGACGTACGCGACGCGGTGCTGGCTCGGGGTGGCCGGCATGGGCACGCTGCTCCAGGGTGCGCGCTGGAACTCGATGCCTCCCGGCCACACGAGCTCCCCGTCGACCTCACCCTGGTCTTGCGGGACGTAGTTGCCGCCCGACGGGGGGTTGCCCGAGCAGGCGGTCGACAGGGTTGGAGTCAGGTAGACCGTCACCGAGTCGACCGGCACGTCGACGTAGGTCCACGGCTGGTGGCAGTGCCCCGTGACCGTCACCGTGACCTTTCCGGTCAGCTTCGGGTCCATCAAGCGCACCATCCCGTTGCCGTCCAGCGTGCCCGTCACGGCCGTCGCCAGGTCCGATCCGGCGACGACCACGCCGGACACGGGGCTGCCGGTCCACGAGTCGTAGGCGAGGACCGTCAGGGTGCCGGCGAGGGCGCCGCCCGCGAGACCGCCGCGATACCCGTCGGGCGAGTCGCTGTAGACGAAGGCGTCGCTCGCCCGGTCGTTCGTCCCGTCGGTGTTGGTGACGACGACGTCGAACGAGCCCGCGTCGTTCGCGGGAGTCGTGCAGCTCAGGTCGGTCGCGTCCTTGAACGTGGCGACGGGACACGCCTTGCCGCCGACCGTGACGGTGGACCCGCTCGTCCAGTGGGTTCCCTTGCCGCTCAGGGCGATGAGGGTGCCTCCGGTGGTCGAGCCGCCGCCCGGCGTCACCCCGAAGGACTCGTAGAAGAACCCTGCCGCCAGCGCGGCGTCGTTGCCGCTCGGCACGTCGTGCACCCGCACGTCGGCGGGTCCGGGGGCGCCCGGTGGGGTGATCACCGTGATGTTGGTCGGATCGCTGGCGAAGACGGAGCTGGAGTCCAGCTTGGTCGGGCCGATCCACACCTCGACGTTCGAGGAGAAGCCGCGTCCCGAGATGTTCGTCCGCGTCCCGCCGCTCCACGGCCCGTGGGCGGGCTCCAGGCCGGCGACGGCGAACGACGCACCCAGGTCGACGTCCATGAGCATCGAGGCGTCGTCCCCGAGCGACACCGGCGGAGGCTTCCCCGCGTCGTCCGTGTACGGATTGAGGGGAGGCCCCGATCCGGGCAGACACGCCCCGGCCGCGACCAGCGCTGCGATCGCGCACGTCGACAGCGGTCGCATCTGCCTTGCGCGGCGCGGCATTGGCCCTAGATTGTGCGGCTATGAAGCTCCTGCCGCAACACTCTCTGCGCGAGTACATGCGCCTCTACCAGGAGGGGCACACCAAGTTCGGGACGAAGCTGACGCACATGTTCGGCATCCCGATGATCGTGGCCTCGATCCCGACCGCGTTCGTCAACCCGCCGGTCGCCGGAGGCATGTTCGTGGGCGGCTGGGCGCTCCAGTACATCGGCCACTACATGTTCGAGAAGAACAAGCCCGCCTTCTACGGCGACCCGTACTACCTGCTCGTCGGCCCGGTCTGGGTGACGGCGGAGTGGCTGGATCTCTTCGGACTTCCGGTGCCCGAGGCTCTGCGTCCCGCGCCTTCGCCCGAGGACTCCGCCTCCGCCACGAGCGGCGAAGTCGCCGCCGCAGCGAGCTGACCGACACTTTTCTCGCGGCCCCACGCAACCGGCGCCGCGGATGACCGATTGGGGGGCATGAACAGCAATCATGCTCTCCAGATCACTCTCCGTTCCCTCCTCCTCATCGCCGTGACGGCGGGTGCCGCGGCATGCGGCGCTGCACCCGAAGGCCAGAACACGGTCGACGAGAAGTCACTGACCGCGACCTCTGGCGGCGAGCCGACGCCGGAGGGCATTGATCCGGATGCTGCGGCTGCCCCGTCCGGACCGACCGCCGACCCAACGGCGACCCCAACCTTCGGGCCGGTGGCTCCCGAGGAAGGCGTCTCCGGGTCTGCCCCTCGTCCCGGCGGAGTCGTCCCGCCGCGTGGGGCGAACATGCCCCACGCGCAGTGATCACGCCGTCGGCACGATCGAGCGAAGCAGATCGAGCGCCACTGCCTTGCGCGACGACTCGCCCGGCCCCACGCAGGCCGGGCAGCCGTCGCTGCAGGGGCAGCTCTCGACGAGGCGCAGGGTGCGGGCGAGCAGCACGTCGCGCTGCTCCCAGATCCGCTCGGACAGGCCGGTGCCTCCGGGGACGTGCTCGTAGACGAAGAGCGTCGGCGTGTACGCCTCACCGGGGGCAGGTGGCTCGCCGAGGGTCGTCCCGAGATCTCTCGGATCGCACATGAGGGCGAGCGTGGCCACCGTCTCGAAGGCGATGCCGATGCCTCGCAGACCGTCGATCGCGGCGGCGCGGCCCGCAGGGATCCGCTCGCACGCGCTCTCCGGAAGCGTCAACCAGAAGGCCGTCGTGTGCATCTGCATCTCGGGCAGTCGCACGTCCCCGTAGCCGGCGTTCTCGTGCGTGTAGAACTTGATCTTCTTGTACCCGACGACCTTCTCGACGACCGAGACCTCGCCCCACCCGCCGGTCCATCCAGCCGCGACGGGGCCAGCCGCCTCCTCCTCGAGCACCGTGACCTTGAGGTTCGTCATCGCGGTCGTCCAGTAGTCGGGGGCGACCTTGCGCACGAACGCCTTGTGGTTCGCGTGGTCGAAGCGCTCGACCTGCCAGCACTCGCCGTCGTGCTGGTAGATGGCCTGCTCGTGGAGCATCGTGTGGGCCGAGACCCAGTCGAGCTCCGCGATCGAGCGGTCGCTCTCGACGTCGACGATGACCACGTTGTCCCAGCCGACGCTGCGCAGGGACACG
>DATJYG010000084.1:0-4174 GCA_035499695.1 Polyangiaceae bacterium | reverse complement strand
GCGACGTTCGACGCGAGCGGCCCCTTGCGCGTCATCGCGTACTGGGCCAGCCAGCCGAGCAGACTGACGAGCCCCACGTTGCCGGTGATGCGCGCCTTGTCGCGATAGCCGATTCCTCCCATGAGGTGGTCCTGCAGGTTCTTGCCGACGCCGGGCAGGTCGTGGGCCACTTTCACGCCGGCGGCACGCAGCTCGTCGGCCGGGCCGATGCCCGAGAGCAGCAGGACGTGCGGCGAGCCGATCGCACCGGCCGACACGATGACCTCGCGCGCCGCGCGCGCCGTGTGCGTCTTGCCCGCCTGCGCGTAGCGCACGCCGGTCGCACGGCCCCCCTCGACGTCGACGCCGAGCACCAGGGCATCGGTCTCGACGACGAGATTGGTCCGCGACCGCGCGGGGCCCAAGAACGCGACCGCCGTGCTGCATCGCGCGCCGCCGCGGATGGTCGCCTGGAAGCGACCGACTCCCTCCTGCGTCGCCCCGTTGAAGTCGCGGTTGTGCTGCACGCCGAGCACGTCCTGCGTGGCCTCGACGAGCAGGTCGCTCATCGGATTGCACGCGACGTCGCTGACGCTCAGCGGTCCGCCCGCGCCGTGGAAGGCGTCGGCGCCGCGCACGTTGTCCTCGGACTTCTTGAAGTAAGGGAGCACGTCGTCGTACCCCCAGCCCTCGTTGCCCGCCGCGCGCCACCCGTCGTAGTTGTCGCGGTGCCCACGCATGTAGACCATGTAGTTGATCGAGCTGGTGCCCCCGAGGCACTTGCCCCGCGGCCAGTGCATCTCGCGCCCGCCGAGGCCATCCTGCGGCGACGTGAAGAATGTCCAGTCGAAGCGGTTGCGCCAGAGCAGCCCCACGAGCCCCGGGGTGCGCACGCGCATGTCGCGGTCGCTCCCGCCCGCCTCGAGCAGCAGCACGCGCGTCTTCGGGTCCTCGCTCAGTCTCGCGGCGAGCACGCACCCCGCCGACCCTGCGCCGATCACGACGTAGTCGAAGTCCATCGCGTCCCCTTTGGAGACGAGCATAGACGACCCCGGGTGCTCAGCGACCGCCGCAGGTCACGCGCGTCGCGACGAGGTGGAAGCCGGCGCCGGTCGACTCGATGAAGGCGACGACGCCCTTACCCTCGGGGGTTGCGGCGAGCGCGGGGGTGCCGATGGCGCTGCCCTCGTAGCCCAGGTCAATCGCGTTCGAGGGCGAGCCGTCGTCCGTCACCGTGGCGAGCTTCACGCTCAGCCCCTGCTCGGCCGAGCCCTCGGTCCACGCGACGATGCGGTGGTGGTCCTCGAGGTCCACGCCCATGAGCTGCCCGCGCTGCAGCGTCGGCGCGGCGAGGGGCGCCGGGTCCGCCGCGTCCTCCACCTCGAGCGACTCGGGATCGATCGCCACGGTGGCGCCGGGGTTCCGGGTCGTCGCGAAGCGGAGCCAGACATGCCCGCCTGCGGACGTCGCGGTGACGCCGGCCTTGGGGGCGACGTGCGTCGCGATGACGCGCGGCATCCCCTCGAGCGAGCAACCGCTCGACAGGTCGGTCGTCGTCGCCGCGAAGCCGACCGCCGGGTGGCGGGGGGCCGAGGCGGTGGTCGTCGTCGAGCACGCGGCGGTCGACAGCGACAGGAAGCAGGCGGCGAGGGCGGCGGAGAGCGTCGTCGTGTTCATGCCTCCCCCTTCAGCAACCGGCGGACCAATTGCCAGCGCGGAAAGGCTCCGCGATTCCGTTGAGGATTTCGCTCCAGGCGGGCGACGAACCTTCGTCACCGCCGACGAACCTTCGTCGCTCAGTACTGCCCTTCGAGGGGGTCCCGTCCCGCGTCGGGGCGGTGCGAGGGAGCAGGAGCGGCGGACGCTGTCGGCCTGGGGGTGGGCGGCGGAGTCGAGGTCGGTCTCGCCGTCGGCGTCGACGCAGCGGCAGCGGTCGTGGCGGATGCGACGGAGGCCTCGATCGGGGTCGCGGTCGCGGTCGCGATCGGGGTCGCGGTCGCCGTCGCGGTCCGCGGCGGCGGCGGGGTCACGCCCGCGGCGGACGGGGCTGTCTTGTTCGCTCCCCCCGGCACGTACAGAGCGAACCCTGCGACGGCGACCACCGCTGCGCCTGCCGCGACGAACGGCCAGCGCCCCCTGCTTCGTCGCGTACGAGCGGTCGTCATCTCGCGCGACGACGCGCCGAGCGTGGGCACGGGGCCGCCCGCGTCCGGCGTCACCGTGGGCGCCGATTCCAGCGTCGAAGTCGCCGTGGCCGGCTTCCGCGAGGGCGCCGGCGTCGGCGCTCGCTTCTCCTCCGGTAGCCCGAGCGCGCCTGCGAGCGCCTCGACCTCGTCGAAGGCCGACTCGAACCTCTTGCCGGGATCGCGCGAGCACGCCCGTGCGAACCACGCGTCGAACGCCGGCCCGAGCGTCGACCCGCGCTCCGACGCGGGCGCCATCGGCTCCACGAGGATCTGCGCGAGCATCTGCGCCAGCGAGCCCGGGCGCCAGTAGCTCCGACCCACGAGCATCCTGAACGCGATGAGCCCCAGCGCGTAGAGGTCGGCCGCCGCCGTCACCGGCGCGCCCTGCGACTCGGCCTGCTCGGGCGCCATGTACGCTGGCGTCCCGAGGAACTGGTCGCTGCGCGTGAGGACGCCGCTCTCGGCCGTGAGCTTCGCGATGCCGAAGTCGAGCACCTTCACGAGGGGCGACCCGTCCTCGCGCCGCGTGAGGAAGAGGTTCTCGGGCTTCAGATCCCGGTGCACGATCCCCGCCTCGTGCGCCTTGGACAGCGCGCGCGCCACCTGCCGGAGCCAGCCGAGGACGTCCTCGCGCGGCGCCGCGCCGCCCGCGGTCGCGTGCTCGAGGTCCGCCCCGTCGAGCAACTCCATGACGAGAAACGGAGCTCCCCCGAGCTCCGGCGCCACGTCGGCGTCCGTCACGCGCACGACGTGGTCGCTCTGGATGCGCGACGCGGCGCGCGCCTCCCGCTTGAACCGCTCCACCGCGGCCCCTTGTTGCTGCATCGTCAGCACCTTGAGCGCCAGGCGCTGCCCCGTGTGCAGGTGCTCCACCTCGTAGACGGCGCCCATTCCGCCGCTTCCGATCAACCGCTCCACGCGGTATCGGCCGACGATGACGGTGCCGGACGCGAGCTCGAGCATTCCCCGGGAATGCCATTCTCGCATAGCCTCGGAGCATGCGCAGGACGGTCCTCGGTGCGGCGTTGGCCCTGGTCTGCGTGGCGCCCCTCGCTCGCGCCCAGCAGCCTGCTGCGCCCGCCCTGCCCAGCGATCAGGACAAGGCTCTCGCCGCGACGCTGTTCGACGAGGGGCATGCCCTGCTCATGCAGGACAAGGTCCCCGAGGCGTGCCGCAAGCTCGAGGAGAGCCGGCGGCTCGACCCGCAGCCGGGGGGGACGGTCCTCAACCTCGCGTGGTGCCACGAGCGCGAGGGGCGCACGGCGAGCGCCATGGCGGAGTTCCGCGAGGCGCGCGCGATGGCCGATCGCGACCACCGTGACGAACGCGTCACCTTCGCCGACGAGCACCTCAAGGCAATCGAGCCGAAGCTGTCGATGCTCGTGGTGGTGGTGCCGCCGGCCGTGGACCAGCCGGAGCTGACGATCATCCGCGACGGCGTCGCCATCGGACGCGCCGCTTGGGGCGCCAAGATCCCGGTGGACCCGGGCGCTCACGTGATCGAAGCGACGGCGCCGCACAAGCAGCTGCAGCACGTGGAAGTCCAGGTGGGGCCGAACGCCGACGTGCAGACGGTGACCGTCGCGGCGCTCGAGGATGCCGCGCCCGCGCCCGTCGCTCCGGTGCCCGCCCCCACGGCGGCTGCGCCGGCTCCCGAGACGCCGGCACCGGCCGCGCAGCGCGGCCTGTCGACGCGACGGACCTGGGCGCTCGTGTCGGGCGGCGTCGGCGCCGCGGGCGTCATCGCCGGAAGCGTCGCGGGCATCGTGGCGATCGAGAAGCACAACGACAAGAACGCCCCGGGGAACGTCTCCATGAACAACGACGCCAAGACGGCCGCCGACATCTCCACCGTGAGCTTCGCCGTCGGCCTCGTCGGCCTCGGCCTCGGCGCCTTCCTCTGGTTCGGTGACTCCTCCGTGAGCGTCAGCCCCGGAGTGGCCAGCGTCCAGGTCAGCGGCCGTTTCTGAGATCCGCGTTCAGCTGCGCCATCTCGGCCTGCAGGCGCG
>DATJYG010000083.1:0-4843 GCA_035499695.1 Polyangiaceae bacterium | reverse complement strand
TGGAGGTGCGGATCGGATTCGAACCGACGTGTAACGGATTTGCAATCCGCTGCCTGACCACTTGGCTACCGCACCAGTGTTCTAGGGAGGGCCGTTTTTAGCGTACGAGGCGCTCTTTGCCCAGCATGTAGGGCACCAGGGCCTTCGGGAGCGTGACGCTACCGTCGGCGTTCTGGTGGTTCTCGAGCAGAGGGATGAGGATGCGGGGGCTCGCGATGGCCGTGTTGTTCAGGGTGAACGGGTACCCGAGCGAGCCGTCGGCCAGGCGCACGCGGATGTTCGACCGGCGCGCCTGGAAGTCGCCGAGCGTCGAGCAGGAGTGCGTCTCGCTGAAGGCGTTGCGCCCCGGCATCCAGGACTCCACCTCGTGCTTGCGCGTCTGGCCCAGGCCGATCTCCCCGGTGCACGCGATGGCGACGCGATAGGGGATCTCGAGCTTGGCCAGGATGGCCTCGGCGTTCCCGAGGAGCTCGTAGTGGTGCTTCTCGGCGACCGCCTCGTCCGGAGCGCAGAAGACCACCTGCTCCACCTTCGTGAACTGGTGCACGCGGTAGAGCCCGCGCGTGTCCTTGCCGTGGGCTCCCGCCTCGCGGCGGAAGCAGGGGGAGATGCCGGCGTACTTGATGGGCAGGCGGTCCGCCTCGATCGTGTCGTCGCAGTGCATGCTGACGAGCGGCACCTCGCTCGTGCCGATGAGGAACAGCTCGTCGGCGGTGATTGCGTAGGCCTCCTCCTTGCCCAGCGGGAAGAAGCCGGTGCCCGTCATCGCGCGCTCCTTCACCATCACCGGCGGCAGGACGAGCTTCATGCCGCGCTCGACCAGCGTGTCGATCGCGAGCCGCAGCACCGCGATCTCCAGCAGCGCCCCGTCCCCGACGAGCGCGTACGATCGCCCGCCGGCGAACTTGCGCGGTCCGTCCCACTCGACGAAGCCGAGTCCCGTCATCAGCTCGACGTGGTCCTTCGGCTGGAAGTCGAACTTGCGAGGCGTCCCGACCTTGCGGATCTCGACGTTGTCTTCCTCTCCCTTGCCGACGGGCACCTCGGGACGAGGGATGCTCGGCACCCGCAGCATGAGCTCTTGGAAGCGGCGCTGCACCTCGGCGAGCCGCGGCTCGAGCTGCTCGATGTCGGTGCGCACCTGCTTCGCCTCGTCGACGAGCTTCGGCCGGTCCTCCTTGCTCGCCTTCGGGATCAGCGCGGACAGCTCGTTCCTTCGGGCCCGCTTCTGCTCGAGCGTCGCGGTCGACTCGCGCCGTTCCTTGTCGGCGGCGAGCAGGTCGTCGAGTTCGAGGTCGAAGCCCTTGTTCCGGATCGCGGCGCGGACCGCGTCGGCGTTCTGCCGGATGTACTGGATGTCGAGCATCGCGCTCGCTCTGTAGCAGGTTTCCTAGGCGAGCGGCCCCCCCGGCGTCTTGGCCGGCACCTCGGCGCGCACCCGGTCGGTCCGCATCGCGCGCTCGAGGGACTCGAGCCGCTTGGTGGTCTCGGCGCGGTGGGCGCCGAGCTCGGCGAGCATCTTCTCGATACCGACCTCGTTCTTCAGGTTCACGCGGAAGTCGGTCTCGGCGGTGGCCCGGTCCTTGGCCGACTGGCGGTTCTGGCTCATGACGATGAGCGGCCCCTGCAGCGCCACCAGGATGGCGAGGGCGAGGTTGTAGAACTGGTACGGGTACGAGTCGAACGGGTGCGGCAGCCACGTGTTGGCCGCCGACCACGTGAGGCTCAGGAAGAGGAGGAAGAGGATGAACGCCCAGCTGCCGTTGAGCTCCGCCACCTTGTCGGCGAGCCGCTGGCTCCACGTGAGGTTGTCCTCGAACTCCTTGACGACGTCCTTGGCGGCGCGCTGACTCAGCATCGCGTTCGTCTCGCGCAGGCGCTCGGCCATCTCGGAGAGGATCGTCATCGCCGCGGTCTTGGAGCGCCCGAGGTGCTCGCCGAGCTCGTCGCGCGTGAGCTCGAGGAGCACCGTGTCGGTGAGCGCGCGCACGCTGGCGCTGCGCGGCTTGTCGTCGAAGATGGCGAGCTCGCCGAAGTACTCACCGGTGCGCAGATCCTTCAGGACGACCGGCGGCGCGTCCTTGCCGGCGCTCGGCAGGTAGATCTGCACCGACCCCGACTGCACGATGTACATCGAAGAGCCCTGGTCCCCTTGCGAGAAGACGATGTCGCCCGACTTGAAGGCCTTCTCGGAGAGACGCGCGGCCAGCGCTTCACGGTCCTCGTCTGACAGCCCCTGGAAGAGCGAGATCTGAGCGAGCAGGTCGGCGGGACGCATCTTCCTCGATGGTCGCGCGTCGGCAGACGGGAATCAACCGCGCGGCGGCCGCTTGGTGGCGGGACTCGCGGGTGTGGCAGGCGGTGCGTCCTCCGCGGCGCCCGCCGCCGGAATCTTCGAGAATGTCCAGCGGGCGCTCTGCGGGGGAGCCGGATGCTCGCCGGTCTCCTCGCCGCGGTCGCGCGGGTGCATGCCCCACGTGCGCAGCTTCGCGTAGATGGTCACCTTGGACACGCCGAGCGCCTCGGCCGCCTTGGACACGCTGCCGCCGCACCTCTCGATGGCGTTGAGGATGGCCCTCTTCTCGACCTCGGCGAGCGGGAGGATCGCCGTCTCGTGCGCCCCGCTCTGCGTGTTGAGCGCGCGCCACTCGCCCGTGCTGCCCGTGGCCATGGTGCGGAACCGCCCGATGAGGCGCGTCGCGAGGCGCTCGATCACGTCGACGTCCGGCGGTGCGAGGCTGACCTCGGCCTCGATGACGTTCGCGAGCTCGCGGACGTTGCCCGGCCAGTCGTATCGCCCCAGCTCGTCGAGCACGCGCGGCCCCAGCTCGCGCACGCGCTTCCGCTGCTGCTCGGCGAACCGGAGCAGGAAGCTCTGCGCGAGCAGCGGGATGTCCTCCTGGCGGTCGCGCAAGGGCGGCAGGTCGAGGGCGAGCACGCGCAGGCGGTAGAAGAGGTCCATCCTGAACTTGCCCTCGTCGACGAGCTGCGCGAGATCGCGGTGCGTCGTCGCGATGACGCGGGCGTGCACGGGGACCTCGGAGCGTCCGCCGAGGCGCGTGACGACGCGTTCCTGCAGCACGCGCAGCAGCTTGGCCTGCATGTCGAGGGGCATGTCGCCGATCTCGTCGAGCAGGATGGTGCCGCCGGCGGCGAGCTCGAACTTGCCGGGGTTGCCCTCGGTTCGTGCGCCCGTGTAGGCGCCCTTCTCGTATCCGAAGAGCTCCGCCTCGAGCAGGTCGCGCGGGACGGCGGCGCAGTTGACGCCGATGAACGGCTCGCTGGCGCGCGGGCCCGAGCTGTGGATCGCCTGCGCGATGACCTCCTTGCCCGTGCCGCTCTCGCCCGTGATGAGGACGTTCGCGTCGAGCTGCGCGGCGCGGCGGGCCATCGTGATCGCCGTCTGCAGGCTCGGGCTCGTGCCCACGATGTCGTGGAAGCCGTAGCGGGCGCGCGTCGCCGAGAGGCGCTGGGCGGCCTTCTGCGCGCGATCCAGCTCGACGAGCGTCACGACGAAGCCGCGATCCTCCTCGTCGGTCTCCGAGATGGACCGGGCGGTGACGACGAAGCTGCCATGCGAGAGGCGCACCACCGCGCCGTCCAGACGCGGGGTCACCGAGAGCATCGACGCGAGGGGCTTCAGCAGCGGGATCGACGCGAGGTACGCGCCCCGCAGCTCGTTCTGCGGGATCTGCAGCATGCGTGCGGCCGCCGCGTTGAGCGACACGATGACGCCCGTGGCGTCGCAGGAGAAGACACCGTCGCGGATGGTGTCGAGCGTGACCGCCAGCTGGTGCAGCGCGAAGAGCTCCTGCTCGCGCGCGCGCAGGCGGCCGAAGGCGAGGGCCACGTACTCGGTGTAGAGGTGCGCGATGGCCTGGTCCTGCTCGCGGAACTGGCCGCTACGACGCAGCTTGTCCGCGTAGAGCAGACCGCTCACCTCGCGCCGGCGGAAGGGGATGCCGAGGCGCGGACCGCGCGGCGCTTCGCTCGGGCGCGTCTCGAGGCGGACCGGATCCGACGCCCGGGTCACGGGGCGCCTGTCGCCCTCCTCCATCTTGCGCCAGTCGTCCTCGCTCCCTGGGGCAGCGTGGCCGGCCTCCCCTGCCATCTGGAGCTCACCGCCGCGCTCGACCGCGATGACGACGCGATCGGCGTCGAGCAGCTGCATGGCCAGCGAGGCGGCGAGAGGCGAGAGGTTGCTCTCCTCGCTCGCGACGTCGATCTCGCTCAGGATGTTGAGCAGCAGGCGCAGGCGATCGCGCTCGAAGATCGCGGCCCCGATGAGCTCCACGAGGTCGCGCATCGACTCGTCGAGCTCGCGCACAGCCTGCATCGCGGAGGCCGCCTGATCGCGCGCCGCCGTGCGGACACCCTCGATGCGGCTCTCGAGAGCCTTCACGTCCTCGCCGCGATCGACGCCGACCTCGAGGTCCGTCAGCGCCCCGTCGGTCGCGTGCGCGACGTTCGTGAGCGCGTTGACGAGAGAGCCACGCGCTTTCTCGAACGCCTCGGTGTCGGTCATCACGCGGTCGAAGACGCGGCGGCCGAAGTTGCGGAAGCCCGAGCGGATCGCGAGCCGGTCGCGCCAGGTCGCCGCCGTGGCGAGGATCTGCTGGGCCCTGCCCAGCCAGACGGCGGCCGACTCCTCGCCCTCGCCGTCCCCGCTCGTCGCGAGCACCTCGGCGAAGCGGATCATGGCGCGCCCCTCGTCGCGTCGCAGTCCGGCCTCGGAGAAGATCTGGATGGCTGCCTGGAAGCGCGGGCGTGCCTCGGTGAGGTTCCCCGTGGCGGCGGCGAAACCGGCGGCCTCCAGCTCGAACGCACCCATCAGACGCCTCGA
>DATJYG010000082.1:0-4010 GCA_035499695.1 Polyangiaceae bacterium | reverse complement strand
GCGGACTTGCTCCTGCGCTTTCGCAGCGTCCTTCCGCGCCGCGATCGTCCCGTCGAACAGCGGCCAAGTGAGGACGACTCCGACGTCCCAGTTGGGCACGTCCGGGATCCAGCCCGCGCCGCTCGGATCTGGTGTGTTTGCGGTGCTCGCCGGAGCACCCCCGGCGCGCCCCGAGATGGTACCCGTGAGCGACAGGTCAGGCCGCAGCTCCGCTCCGACTGCCGTCGTCCGCTTCTCGGCGGCCTGGAGCTGCGAAAGCGCCGCCGCAAGCCTCGGGTCACGGCTCTGCGCGAGGGCGACGGCCTGAGAAAGGGAGGGCATCTCGGCCGGCTGGGGGGCTTGACCCGACGTATCGATCGCCGCTTCCGGCGAGCCGATGGCAGCGGCGAGCACCGCCTGCGCGACGGAGAGACCACCCCGAGCCCGGATGCGGCCCACGTCGTAGCGACCGAGGTCCGCCTCCGCGCGCGTCAGCTCGATGGGTGGCCTCAGTCCCGAGTCGACGCCGCGCTTGGCGAGATCGCGGTGCACCCGCGCGCGCTCGTAGGCCTGGTCGGCTGCTTGGATGACCGACTTCGCCGCGAAAACCGAGAAGTAAGCCTCCTCGACACTGAAGTCGACGTCGAGACGTTCGGCGTCCGCGTCGTGCTTGCTGACTTCGACCAGAGCGTCGGCGGCGGCCCGCTGCGCGCCGATGCGGCCGAAATCGAAGAGCTCCTGCATGATGCCGGCACCGGCGAAGGTGGACGCGTACGGCGACAGCTGCGCGCTGGACTCCGTGCGCGACGGAGTCCCGCCGATGCGCGGGATGTCCATGTAGAGCGGCTGCACGTACGTGCCCGTCGTGTTGTTCGCCGTCATGCCGAAGCCCTGCAACGTCAGTCCGATCGTGGGCAGCCATTGCCCCGAGGGGATCTTTGCGCTCTCCATCTGCGCCTTCACGCGGGACAAGGCGGCGCGTATCGCAGGCTGGTGTTCGCGCGCGTAGGACATCGCCTCGCTCAAGGTCACCGAGCGCGCCGGCTGCGGAGCTTCGATTGTCGGCGCCTGGGCGGCCTCGTTCTCTGCGCGCGCGCTGCCGGCGAGCACCAGGACCATCGTTCCTGCTGCTCCACTGATTCTCGCGCTGCCGCGAAGTCGAAACGCCATCAATCGGGCGGTCTGCATAGGCAGCACTTGTGCCACGCGTGACCGGCCGGCCACCAGCCCCCAGCCGAGAAGCCTTCGGGATTTCCTCCAAGCCAACCGGGAATTTTTCCGGGTCCTGGCGCGGGTAGCATGGGCGCATGCGGCTCCGGTCCATGGCTCACCGCTTGCGTGCCGCGGAACGCCTGCCGTGGTGACCCGAACCTCGCGCGTTCCCTCGCCGCCCGCGCCAGCGCTGCAACGCTGGCCGCTCGTTTGGTGGATGCTCGCCGCGATGGCCCTCGTGACGGCCCTGGCTTGGTGGGACGAGCAGCGGGAGGCCGACGCCGCGCTCCTCGACCTGCAGTCCGAGCAGTCGGTGCTTGCCATCAGTCTCGCGGAAGATCTGCGCGAACACCTCACTGCAGCAGCAGATGCGGGGCGGACCGACGTCGACCCGAGCGATCTGGTCGACACCGAAGACCGCGTCGCGCGGCCGGGAGAGCTGCTGATCCTCGTCAAGGCGCCGTCGGACGACGGTTTTCATGCGACCGACGGGCGCGCGCTGAGGTCGAACGCGTTGCTGGCTGCTTTCACAGAGGGTGCAGCGACGCTCCGCCTCACGCCGACGGAGGCAGCGGAACTCGGATTGCCCGCCAGAACCTCGATGGCAGGCATCACACACGTGGACGCCGGGAGGCTCGGACGCTGGGGTGTCGTCGCGGTCGCTTCCGCGGCGCGCGAGCGCGACCGAGAGAAGCGCGCGAAATGGCGCCTCATCCTGGGCGTACTGCTCGCCTCCGGTCTGGTGCTCGTCTTCGGCGGGGCGGCACTCCGCCGACAGCGCAAGGGCCTGGAGCTCCAGCGCGAGCTGGCGGTGGCCAACGTCCAGCGTGAGCGGGACGAGGACCTGCAGCGGGCCGAGCGGGTCGCCACGATGGGGACGTTCGCGATGGGCATCGCTCACGAAGTCTCGACTCCCCTCGGCGTCATCGTGGGCCGCGCCGAGCAGCTCGTGACGCGCGCCCAGGGAGACGAGCGCACCACGCGCAATGCTCAGACGATCCTCACCCAGGCCGACCGCATCCAGCACATCGTGCGACGCTTCCTCGACATGGCGCGCGGCGGGCCGCCCTCGCTCGAGCGCGTCGACCCGGGCCGGCTCGTGCGCGAGGCCGCGGCAAGCGTGGATCATCGGTTCGCCAAGGCCGGCGTGAGCCTGCGCGTGGACGTCCCGCCGAGCATGCCGTCGGTCCATTGCGACCGCGAGCTCTTCGGGCACGCCATCATCAACCTGCTCCTCAACGCATGCGAGGCCTGCCAGCCGGGGGGTCACGTCGAGCTTGCGGCCCGTTCGGACGCCGAGCGGATTGCCTTCGTGGTCACGGACGACGGCGCAGGCATCAGCAGCGAAGCCGCGGCGCGGGCGAAGGAGCCGTTCTTCACGACGAAGCCCGAGGGCGTCGGCACCGGTCTCGGGCTCGCGATCGCCGCCGAGATCGTCAAGAGCCACCGCGGCGAGCTCACGATCGGCCCCGACCAGGGCGGCAAGGGTACGCGCGCCCTCATCGAGATCCCCATCGCAGGCACCCCAGGAGTAGGCGCATGACCGAGCCCGAGCGCCCGCGCGTTCTCGTCGTCGACGACCAGGCCGAGATGGCGACCGTCATCGCCGATTCCCTCGTCGACTACGGTTACACCGCTTACGCGGCCTATTCCGGCAGCCATGCGCTCGAGATGCTGCGAAAGGAGCGCATGGACGCGGTGGTCACGGACCTGACGATGCCCCGGGTGAACGGGCTCGACGTTCTGCGAGCGTCGCAGCGCCTGGATCCGTCGCGCCCCGTCATCCTGATGACCGGGTTCGGCGCCGTGGACTCCGCGCTCCAGGCCTTCGAGGTCGGCGCGTACCAGTACATATTGAAGCCCTTCCGCATCGACGCGCTCGCGGAGGTGCTCCGCAAGGCTCTCGCCCGCAACTGATGGTCCACGGCAGGGGGACCCTTCCTGCCGTCTTCCGCGTGGCCCTGTACTACGGCTTCGCCGGGTTCGGCGGCGGCTACTCGGTCCTCGCGCAGCTCCGGCGCGACCTCGTCGAGAAGCGTGGCTGGCTGTCGGCCGACGAGTTCCTGGTGCTCGCAGAGCTGTCGAAGAGCCTGCCGGGGACACCGGCGACGAACTTGCTCGCGCTGCTCGGACAGCGTGTCGGTGGCCTGAGGGGCGGCATCGTCGCCGCGAGCGCATTCTTGCTGCCGAGCACCATCCTGATGATCGCCTGCGGCGCGGCGTACTCGCTGGTACGCGCGGCCGCTGGGCTGTCGCTCCTCTTCGACGGCATGAACGCGGCGATGGTGGGCATCGTCGGCGCCGTCACGGTCGAACTGGGCAAGAGCGCGCTGCGGTCGCGCCGCGACCTTGGGCTCGCGATCTTGTGCGGCCTGCTGCTGGCCACGCGCGTGGTGGCGGAGCCCACTCTGGCGGCCACCGCGGCCGCGGTCGGAGCCGTGCTGGGCGCACGTCGTATCCCCGTCGCCGCGGACGCGCCGCCGAAGAGCGAGCGGCTGCATGGCCCGTTGCCGCTCGTCGCGCTTCCTGTCGTGATCGCGGGGAGCCTCACGGCACTGGCCACCCTCGCGCGCGTGTTCGTGCCGATCGGGGTCATGACCTTCGGCGGCGGCCTCGCCATGATCCCGGCCATCGAGCACATGGTGGTGAACGACGAGGGCTGGCTCGACTCCAAGGCGTTCGCGGACGCCATCGCGCTGGGGCAGATCACGCCGGGGCCGGTGGCCATCTGCGCGACCTTCATCGGATACCGAGTCGCGGGCGTCGCCGGAGCGCTGGTGGCGACGGTAGCGATGTTCGCGCCCGCGACGGCTCTGGCC
>DATJYG010000081.1:0-3256 GCA_035499695.1 Polyangiaceae bacterium | reverse complement strand
AGGTCGGGCGCGTCGTCGACGAGGGAAGCGTGAACTACGTCTCGGCGCACATCGGCGACACGCTGTACCAGGACACGGCGACGGCCTACCCGCTCCTGTACAGCGGGATTCTCCTCGGCAACGGAGTGCGCGGAACCGTGGAGCTCGTGCACGGGCTGCGGCTCGGGCTCACCTTCCTCGCGGGCAATCCGGTGTCGCAGACCGGGAGCCTGCAGGTCGGCGGCAGCTTCCCGCCGTTCAACCGCTTCTACATCCAGCCGTACCAGAACGTGAAGCAGACGCCGGACAACTCGCCGGACGACACGTTCCAGATGATGCTCTTCGCGCCGTCGGCGATGTACGAGGACGAGCTCGTGCAGGTGCGCGCGGAGTTCCAGGGGTACACCGTGGACACCAACACCAACTCGACGGCCGACCAGCCGATCCACGGGTTCAACGCGCGCGGCACGGCGAGGCTCAAGCTGCTGGGGGACACGGTGTCCCCGTTCGGCAGCGCTGCGCTGGACCGCAACGACACGGTGAACCCGAACAACGTGGCGCAGCTCGCGCCCGAGAAGTACACGTCGCTCACCTGGGGCGGGGGGATCGACTTCAACTACGCGCACAGGACGCCGACGCGGCCCGACGGCATCGGCGTGCAGTACGACCGCGTGCAGTTCCAGGTCGGCAACGGGGCGGTCACCGAGATCCAGTTCCTCAACGTCGGCACGACGTACTGGATCAACGACTGGATCGCCGCCGGGGCGCGGCTCGCCGTGTGGGTGCTCAGCCAGCCCACCGCGCACGACGAGGGAGAGATATCGGGGCTGGCAACGCTGAGGATGGAGTTCTGACGCGCTTCGCGCCGATTCCTCGCATGGGGGAGCGTAGGGCTCGGCGCGGCGTGCGTCGGTCGCCGGCGAGCGACCCGTCCGGCGGCCGCGCGCGCCGCACTTCGGTTCACTGGTAGCAGGCGTACATGGCCGCGGCGTCGGAGACGACGCAGATGCCGCTGCTCGCGGAAGGGCACGTGTCGGCGCAGAAGATGGTCGAGCGGCAGCTGGCGGAGTCGAAGGCGGTCACGGCGTCGACGAAGTCCATGTACGCGGTGGACGTGCCGTCGGCGAGGTAGACGGTGCAGCCGCACCAGTCCTGCGCCTGCGCCTTGCACACGTTGTGCATCGTTGGCACGCACACGAGGGCAGGGGGCAGGGCATTCTTGGCGGTCTGGAGCAGTTGCTGGCACTCGGCGGCGTCCGGGGAGCTGGCGTCGGCGTCGCTGCCGATGGTGGAGTCGGTCGGCGACGCGTCGACGGGGGGCTCGGCGATGGCGTCGACCGGTGCGTCCGAAGTGGGAGCGTCGACCGGGGGCAATGCATCGTGCGACGCGTCGCTCGGCGAGGCGCCTGATACCGCCCAGTCGTAGGAGCAACCGGCGAGAAGCAGCGCCAGGACGGCACGACGCATGCGGACAGGGAGCCTACGATATATGTGGTGCGTGCGCAGGCCGGTCGTGCTGTTCGTGCTGCTCGCGGCCGCCGCATGCTCGGTGGGGGCGGACGCGTGGGCCGACGCGGCGACCGAGGCGCACGAGGCGTACGACCGCGGGACCAAGGCCTACCGCAAGGGGGACTACGCGACGGCGGCGCGCGAGTATGCGGCGGCCGATGCGCTTTCGGCGAATCCTGTGGCCCTGCAGGCGGCGCTCGATTCGGCGGTGCTCGCCGATGACCCGGTGCTCGGGGTGGAGCTCATCGACCGGGCCAAGGGCGCGCCGAGGACGAATGCGCTCGCGCTGACGATCCTGACGGCGGAGCGGAAGTTCGCGCGGCGCACCGGGAGGATTCACGTCGCGTGCGGGGCGGCGAGCACGTGCATCGCGAGCGTCGACGGGGCGGCGGTGGATCCGGCGCGGCCGATCGTGGTGCGGGTCGGGGCGCACACGGTCATCGTGGACAGCGGAGGGACGGCGACGACGAAGGACGTGACGGTCGGGCCGGACGAGGTGATCGACGTAGCGCCGGCGGCAGCGGCAGCGCCAGCGACGGGGACAGCGCCTGCGACGGCGTCAGCGACCGGGCCGGCGACAGCGCCAGCGCCCGCGACAGCGCCAGCGCCGGCGGCGGCTGCGACGACGGGGGAGAGCGCACGAGGCATCTCGCCCCTCTGGTTCTACGTCGGGCTCGGGGCCACGGGACTTGCAGGAGCGGCGACCATCGTGTCGGGCGTCGACACGGCCAATCAGCACTCGCACTTCGTGAACGCGTGCCACGGAGTGGCGGCAGGCTCCGGTTGCGGCACGCTCGCGTCGAACGGACAATCGGCGCAGACGCGGACGAACGTGCTGCTCGGAGTGACGGCCGGCTTCGCTGCGGTGACGCTCGTCACCGTGTTCTTCGTCCGCTGGCACGACACGCGTGTCGGCGTCTCTCCGGCCGGCGTGACCGCGACTGGCTACTTCTGACGCGGAACAGCGCCAGCCGCGAGAGCGATCGGGTCGCTGTTGCATGCGTCCGCCCTGCTGGCAGACAGGTCTGCCGGCGAGGCAATCGCGACTGCCGCGACGGCAGGGCCGACTGCCACGCGTGCAAGCGCGTGTGCCTGCGTGGCGCGCGCGATTGGACCCGTGGCGGTCGCGACTGCGTCCCTGGCAGACGCGATCGCCGCGCCGGCAGACGCGATTGCCCGGTTCCCGGACGCGATTGCCACGCGTGCAGGGGCGATTGGCTCGCTGGCAGTCGCGATTGGATCGCCGCCAATTCCGATCGCCCTGCTGGCAGTGCCGCCTGGCTCTCCGGCACTCGCGATTGGTCCTCATCTGCGAGCTGGCCATCGGCGTCGAGGCGGCGGGCCGCTCGCTCGAATCCGTCTCGAAGCCGATCCAAAGCCCAGGGTAAGGGCAGCGCTATCGCGCGCCGACACGGGCACGTGCGTTGCACGTCGGCGGGTCGGAGGCCTCATGAACGCCATCTCGCTGCTCCAGAAGGACCACCGCACCGTGGAGGCGATCTTCGAGGCTTGAATCGCGTCGAGCTCCCACTTGATGACGTTGTGCTCCTCCAGCGACTCGAGCACGATCTCCTTCGCTGCGGCGACGGCCTTCTTCACCTCTGGGTAGAAGATCATCTCCTCGATCGCCGAATGGATCGAGAGCTCTCTCACGAGCCTCTCGCACAGCTCCTCCTTCTTCCTGGTCGAACCATCCCCCTTCAGCTCCTCGAGCTGGTCGAAGATCGCCTCCACGGTGCGGTGGTCCTTCTGGAGCAACGAGATGGCG
>DATJYG010000080.1:0-17932 GCA_035499695.1 Polyangiaceae bacterium | reverse complement strand
GATGCGCATCATGCAGCGGTAGATGATGGGGGCGCCCTCGTCGGCGGACCGCAGGCCGCCGTCGCGGCAACTGAGCTGCGTCTGGCCGAGGTACTGGTTGCCGGCGCGCGTGCGCAGCGTGGCGCGTACGTCCATGCCGATGACGACGCGGCCGCCCGGCTCGAGCTCGGCCTCGGCGCCCGTGACCTCGACGAGCACGGTCCACCCGCCGGCCTTGCCGATGGGGGTGGTCTTGTGCGCGTCGGCCCACGGCGCCGTCGCCGTGGAGACGGCAGTGCCGAGAGCCGCCTCGAGGTCTCCGTAGACGATGTCCGAGTTGCGCACGGGCAGAGGATCGGGCACCGCCGTGGCGCGGCTCACGACCTCGAGCGGCGCGTTGATGTTCGGCGTGACCGGGGCCGAGCGCAGCAGCGGGACGATGCGCGGCGTGCTGGACGAACACCCGGCCGCGAGCACCATCGCCAGCACGCCGAGCCCCAGGGCCGCCGTCTTCGTCGCTCTCTCCTTCATGCTCTCGATGCTTCAGCAAGCGACGAGCCACGCGGCAGAGTCGTGGCGAACGAGCGCTTTCCTGCGTGCTCTCCGCGCGATGGACGCGCGTGCGAGGAAGCGGGACCGAACGTCGCGGGACCCGCAGCCCCGGGGCCGCGAGGGACGTGTGGCTGGCCGTCACCTTGCACGGTGTGTGCGGACAGTGAGGAGCGAGATCCCCATGACCCATCCCTTCCCTTACGTGACCGCGATCGTCACGACGGCCGCGGTGGGTGCGATCACGAGCGTCGTCTTCGCGGCGCAGGCTCCGGCGGTGCACCCGCCCGTCGCCGTGGTGCACCCGCCCGTCGCTGGTGTGGTGGTGCACCCGCCTGTGGTCGTGGGGAATGGGCCGCCGCCGGGCATGGGCGTGGTCGCAGCCCCCAGCATGGCGAACACGCCGGGCACGGGACCGATGGTGCTACCGCCCGGGTTCCAGCAGTCGGCGGCGTTCGGCCGCACCGGCATGAGCCAGGCGGGTCAGCCGCCGTTCGGCGAGATGCTCTTCAGCATGCAGACCTACATGAACCAGCCGGGGATGCCCGACTACTACGACCGGCTCGGCGTCAATCTGACGCAGCTCCAGGCGACCCAGGGCACGACGACCCTCACGGCCCCGCCGCCGCCCCCGACCGTTTCGACCACGACCGCGACCCAGGCGCTGCCCAATTCGCTCGGCCAGCAGTTCACGCCGACCAACACGGGATCGTCGGTCGGCTTCTACAACGGCTTCGGTCCGGGCAACCCCAACTTCGGCTTCTTCTCCGGCTTCACGTCGCCGCACTGAGGTCCCGGCGCAGGCGGGCCGACGGCCCGAAGGGCGCGCTAGACGAGGTATGGTACCTGAGGGCGGATGCGCCCTCGCTCCACGGCGCTCGCGCTCGCGGTGCTCACGTGCGTCTTGCTGCTGCTGGCAGCGAGGACGGCTGCGGCGCACGCGGTCGGGCTGTCGAAGGGGGACTACACGGCGGCGGGGACCGACGTGGTCGCCGAGCTGACGTTCGCCCGCGGCGACCTGGTTGCGCTCGTGAGCGGGCTCGATGCGAACGGCGACGGCGTGGTCGACGCGCGCGAGCTCGCGCGTGCGAAGCCGGCCATCGAGGCCGTCGTCCTCGGCGGCATCGCGGTCGAGGGGGACGGCGCATCGTGCCGCGCGACGCTCGAGTCGGCCGAGCTGGCCGAGCCCGACGGCGTCGACGTGCGCGGCCGCTACCGGTGCGCCTCACCACCGTCGCAGGTGCACGTGCGGGTGCAGCTCCTGGAGGACCTGGCCGAGGGGCATCGTCACGTCGCGCGCTTGATCCTGGGAAGCTCGACCGCGGACGACGTGCTGCGCCGGGGGCACGACGACATCGCCGCGGGGGCGACCAAGCCGCCGGCGAGCGTCGGCTCCTTCTTCCGGCTCGGCGTCGAGCACATCCTCACCGGCTACGACCACCTCGTCTTCCTCTTCGGCCTCGTGCTGGTCGGCGGTCGCCTGCGTTCGCTCGTGGGCGCGGTGACGGCATTCACGGTGGCGCACTCGATCACGCTGGCCCTCGCGGTGCTCGGCGTGTGGGCCCCCTCGCCGCGAATCGTCGAGCCGGCGATCGCCCTGTCCATCGTGTGGGTGGGCATCGAGAACTTCTTCGTCCGCGACGCGCATGGGCGCTGGCGCATCACCTTCCCCTTCGGTCTCGTGCACGGCTTCGGTTTCGCCGGCGCGCTGCGCGAGATCGAACTCCCACACGCGCGCGTGCCGGCGGCGCTCGTGACTTTCAACCTCGGGGTCGAGGTGGGCCAGCTCGCCGTGATGGCCCTGGTGGTGCCGGCGATCGTGCTCCTCCGCAAGGGCGGGTTGCTCGGCCGCACCGCAACGCTGGTCCTGAGCGCCGGCGTCGCCGCCGCCGGCGCCTACTGGTTCATCACGCGCGTCGTCCCCTAGCTGCGGTCAGCCGCGCTCTTCGGGCTTCCCGGCCTTCTCCCAGCCGGCAATGCCCGCGGGCATGATGTACACGTTCGTGTAGCCGAGCTTCTCCGCCGCGACCGCGGCGGTGTGGCAAGCGTGTCAAAGCTCGCTTGCGCAGTAGAAGATGAGGGTGGCGCCCTTGTCCGTCGGCAGGTCGGCCTGCGTCGGCTCCTGGTGCAGCCACGTGGCGCCGGGCACGTGACCCTTGGCGTAACGGTCCTGCGGGTTGTCGTCGTAGACGAACGTGTGCCCGTCCTTGGCCGCGATCCGGGCGGCGACCTGGTCGACCGTCATGGTCTTGAGGTTGTCGCTCTTGCAGCCGCCAACAATCAGCAGGGCTCCTGAAAAAACAATCAGGGCACTCTGGCGTCCGAACATGGGGGCCAAATTTCTAACACAGGAGACTTCTCGGTGACATGACGCATTGCGCAGCGGAGGGGATAGTGCGCTCACTTTGGGCGGCGGGAGAAGGGTCTTGCGGCTGCACGCTATAACGATCGGGATACTCGCCGTGGCGGGCGCGACCGCGTGCGCGTCCGACTTCGACACGACCCGGAACGTGCCGCCGCGGGGAACGCTCGGTCACGAGCTCTACATCGCCCTGTGCGATCGCGTCGCGGCGCAGGCGCTCCCGGAGGACGTCACCGGCTCCTCGTGGCACGCGGTCTGTCATCCCGACGAGCAGGGGAACTTCGCGACGACCGTGGACCAGACCCGGCTGCCGCCGTTCGACCCGAACGCGCGCGACGTCGACGGCGATCCGGTGCCCATGGCGACCCAGGTGCAAGAGCGCGCTTACCGCGTGGCGCGCATCGAGGCGCTCGCGCACGACCGCGAGGAGACCGTCGCGGCGTTCGACGCGGCGTTCCCGGACATCACGATCGCGCTCAAGGACCTGGCGAACCCCGACCCGACGCACACGTGCGACGCGGCGGGCACCGGCTCGCTGCACGCCGAGCTGGCGCACGTGCTCGGGCGCATGGTGTCGCTCGAGGACGATGGCACGGTGCCCCTCTTCACCGAGGCGCTCGGGCACGTCATGCAGGACGTGCGGGCCGATCCGGAGGCGCAGGCCGCGCTCGCGCGGTTCGATGCGCGCGAGGGGTACAGACCGCTCGACGTCGCGCTGGGTGCGACGCGCCCGCTGCTCGCGTATCCGCGGTTCGTGCCGATGGCGCGGTCGCTGCTGTCGCTGCTCGCGTCGAAGGGCAAGGACGCGCCGCAGATGCAGCAGCTCCTCGAGGTCGGGCGGCAAGAGATGCGCGCGTCGACCGCGCCGGCGCCGCTCGGCCTCCTCACGTCGGCGCCCGACCCGCTCGTGCCCACGCGCGACCTGCTCTCGCGCCCGCGCACGACGCTGGAGCTGACGCGCCAGGTCCTGCTGCAGACGAGCACGAGCTTCGACGTCGGGATGTCACCGACGCGCTGGGTGGTGCAGCGCGACCCGCGCGCGTACGCGGCGGTGCCGCTCGTGAACGGAGCGGTGCCGGCGCCGTTCGTGGACACCGACGGCGACAAGCTTCCCGACGTGGACGTGCTCGGCCAGTTCGTGACCGCCAACGGGCAGCCCGTCCCCTCCCCTTTCTTCTCTCCCGACGGCGTGAATGGGACGCGTGACTCCGACGGGCGCGCTCCGGTCTACGGCTACGCGAACGTGGGGCAGACCTTCACGGCTGCGCTCCTCGACGACCTCGTGCCGCTCGTCGACCCGGACCCGACGCACGGGCACGAGACGCTGGTGAACGCCATCGGCGGGGCCTACGTGCTCTTCGGCAATCGCGACAAGGCGCCGACGACCACACGCCAGTATCCGCCCGATCCGGAGAGCGCGAATCCCACGCAGCCGGTCACGCTCTCGTACAGCGCGTTCCACCCGGAGACGTCGCCCATCGAGGACCTCGTCTACGCCCTCGGCGTCATGATGAGCGACCCCGAGATGGACGACGTGCTGCAGCTCGGGCGGCAGCTCATGGCGCAGCATCCGGAGGTGTTCGCGCGGCTCGTCGGGCTCGGGCTGAAGATCAAGGCCATCGCCGACGCGCACCCCGAGGCGCACATCCCGGCGGCGTCCACCTTCTGGGACGAGATGCTCGACGTGATTGCGCAGATCGCGCACGTGCAGGACGGCATCGGCGCCGGCGGGCTGCTCGAAGACCTCTTCCTCTCGTTCGGGCAGGACTCGACGGCCAAGCTGCAGCAGACGTTCGCAGCGTACATCCAGTACGCCGACCAGCTCACGTACAATCACAACTCGACGTCGGGCGGGCTGATGAACGCGCTCAACGGCTCCGCGTGGAACCTGACGTCGAACGACACGCAGCCGCTGCACGTGCCGGTGGACCGCACGAAGCCCGACGTCGGCGCGAACCAGAGCTCGCTGCAGCGCTTCCTCCAGATGCTGCACGACGCGAACGGGCTGGACGTGTGCACCAAGGAGGGCGCCGTGGCGCACGTGACCTTCAACGTGTCGCCGTTCGGCGTCGTCAACTTCGACTACCCGACCGACTCGCTGAGCGGCGTCGCATGCACGCTGGTCGGCGCGCCGGCACCGCCCAACCCGATGCCCCAGTGCGGGATCCTCCGCCTCCAGAACGTCGACGCACTCCTGCTCGACGTGGCGCTCGGGCGGGCGACGTTCGACATCCGCGATCCGTGCCTGAAGGCGCTGATGAACTCGTCACTCACGAACATCGTCGGCGGCGTCGACCAGTTCCTGCAGCAGCAGTCGGGCATCGTGGGCTTCGACACGCACCCGACGGTGCCCGGCGTCGCCCGCCTCGTGTACTTCGACACGCCGCACGACACGGACCCGGGCGACACCAACCCGAACACGATGCAGACGCTGACGTTCCTCTCCGGCGTGCTCGACCCGGTGCCCTCGATGGTCTGCGACCCGGCGCCGTTCACCGACTCCGACGGGACCGTGCTCAACCTCCGCAAGTGCTCGACGTTCGCCGACACGCTCCGCGGCCGCGATCCCGGCTACCTCTTCCCGATCGAACAGAACGACTTCGTGCAGAACGTGCAGCCGCTCGCGGCGGCGTTCGACGATCACAAGTCGCCCCTTCTCTTCGTGAACCTCTTCGACACACTCGACGTGCACTGGGGCGACTCGCAGCTCCCGACGACCGAGTGCGACCCCACGCAGCCGCGCGCGAACGCCCGCTGGTGCTCGCAGGACGGCGCGGTGACCTACGAGCCGCTGCTCGCCGACGTCATGACGAACACCGACGTGATGCAGGTACTGCACGACACGGTGCCCGTCATCGCCAGCACGATGATCACGCACTGCGCCGCGCAGGACCCGACGACGCACGCGTGCATCAAGACGAGCCAGGTCAACGGCGTGCAGGTGCTGTCGCAAGCGCTGCGTGTGATGGTGGACCCGGCGCAGAACAAGGGGCTCACCGACAGGAACGGGGTGCAGACGGCACCGCGCAACGACGGCACGACGAACCCGCAGGTCACGCCCATCTATCTCTTCATCGACGCCCTCAAGGGCATCGACGCGGCGTTCGCGGCGTGGGCGCAGGCCAACCCGAACGACGACCGGCAACCGGCGTGGAAGGCGGCGCGATCGCAGCTCGTCGACGAGTTCTTCTCGGTGAACGGCACGGGCGCGTCGTCGTCGTGGGCGAACGCGGCCTTCCCGGCGATCATCCCGCCGCTGCTCGACGCCATCGAGGCGCAGATCGTGGCGCAGTGCCCCGACCGCTCCTCGCGCGCGGCGTGCACGTGGTGGACGCAGCAGATGCCGCAGAACCTCGCCGACGTCGTGGGCGGACCGACGTTCGCCGCGATCATGGACCTCGTGGACGCGGTGCGGGCGGACACCAATGCGCGCCAGGAGCTCGAGAAGTTGATCCAGTACCTGATGTCGTCCAGCTCCCCCGGCGACGTGCGCGCCTCCGCCATGACGGCCGCGGTCGACATCCTGCAGATCCTCAACGACGACGCGAACCTCACGCCGCTCTATCACGCGGGCGCGGGCGTGCTCGGCGGGCCGGTGCTCGACAGCCACGGCAACGTCGTGAGGCGCGGGCTCGCCGGCGCCGGGATCGAGGTGCTCGCGCGCGTCTTCGCCGCCGCGGACGACGCGCAGGGCAACGAGGTCTGCTCGAAGGAGATCGACCCCAACGCGGCGATCGACAGCGTGCTCTCGAGCTTCGTGACGCCCATCAGCGCGACGCAGGCCACGCCCATCGAGGTCCTGTCGGACGTCGTCGCCGACGTGAACCGCGCGTACCCGGGGTCGCAGCTCAAGCTCGACGGCTCCGATTACGCGAACATCGCGAACGAGATCAGCGAGTTCTGTCTCGACCCGGGGCGCGGGCTCGAGCAGGTCTACGCCGTGGTGCGGGCAGCGACCGAGTAGAGCCCACGGATGCGACGAACGACGTGGGCGCTCGGCGCCACCCTGGTGGCGCTCTGCTGGTGTACGAACGCCGGAGCGTCCGGGCTCTACTTCACCGATCGCGGCGTGCGCCCGATGGGACGCGGGGGCGCGTTCGTCGCCGGCGCCGACGACCTGGGGGCCATCTGGTACAACCCCGCCGGTCTCGCCGACGCCGGCACGAGCTTCCTGCTGGACGCGTCGTGGCTCCAGTTCTCGGTCGACTACGCGCGCGAGCTGCGCGTCGTGAACGCCGACCAGACCGTCGTGTACCCGCGGGACCCGACCATCCACGGCAGCTCTCCCATCATCCCGCTGCCGACGATCGCGGGGTCGCTCGTGCTCGACCCGCAGAAGCGATTCACCGTGGCCGCCGGCGTGCTCGCGCCGTACATCGCCCTCGCGAGCTACCCGCAGACCGTCACGTATCCCGACGGGAGCACCCAGCCGTCGCCCGCGCGCTACACGCTCGCGGGGTTCGATGGATCATTGCTGGCGCTGCCGGGCGTGTGGATCGCGTACAAGCCGATCGAGGAGCTGCGCGTCGGGCTGGGCATGATGGCGCTCACGGGCGTCTTCCAGGCCGACGTGACCTTCAGTGCCTGCCCGCCCGACCGCCTCATCTGCGCTCCGGAGCAGCCCGAGTACGACGCGGCGGCGCGCATGCGCGTGGGTCCGTTCTTCGCGCCGTCGCTGACGGGAGGGGTGACGTGGGTGCCGTACAAGTGGCTGCGCCTCGGCGCGAGCGGGATGCTGCCGATGGTCGTCGACTCGGAGGCGACCATCCAGGTGCGCCTTCCCACCGCCACCGAGTTCGACCAGGCGACCATCGACGGCGACAAGGCCCACGTTCGCTTCGTCCTGCCCGGCGTGGTGCGCGCCGGCGTCGAGGTTCGTCCCCAGCGAGATCTACGCCTCGAGCTGGCGTGGGTGCACGAGTTCTGGTCGGCGCACCAGACGATCACCGCGCACCCCGAGGGCATCTCGATCGACAACGTGCCCGGGCTGCCCTCGAAGCTGCCGATGCCGAACATCGTCATCCCGCGCGGCTTCCAGGACTCGGACTCGTTCCGCCTCGGCGGCGAGTACCGCTTCGACATGATCGGCTACCGCTGGGCCGCGCGCACGGGCGTCGCCTACGAGACGAGCGCCGTCCCGCCGCCCTACCTTTCGCTCTCTTCGCTCGACTTCGACAAGGTGGTCGCCTCGTTCGGCGGCAGTCTCTTCATCGGCAAGCACTGGCGCTTCGACGCGGTGTGGGCGCACGTCTTCGCGCTGAGCGTGACGGTGGATCCCAACGAGGCGAAGATCACGCGCATCAACCCGCTCCCCGGCAACGCGACACCCGAGTACGTCAACGGCGGGAACTACAGCGCCAGCGCCAACATCATCGGAGTCGGCCTCAACTACCGCTGGTAGCGCGCACGCGGCTTGCGACCGTGCGAGCTGCCAGATGAATCGTTCACTCTGCCTGCTCGGGGCGAGCGCCACCTTCGCGGCGATGCCGCCGGGCATCACTGCCTTCGCCGACCCGGATGCCCGGCAGCAATACGTCGTCTTCGTCGACCAGTGCGGCGAGTTGGATCTCCTGAGCAGCGGCCCATCAGCCGGCTGGACCCAGTCCCGCCTCTTTCCGGCAGGCGTCTACGCGCCCGGGAGCCAGCTCGTCGGCACGTACCAGCCAGTCGAGCGCGCGGGCCACCTGCTGTTCCTGGCAGGCGACGCCGAGCCACAACCAGGCGATCTGGTCGATGCGTTCGGCGCGCCGCCCGCGAAGCTCGTGGACCTCACGGCGGCGACCGCGCTCGAGTCACCCATCTCGGTGCCGCGCCACTTCGAAGCTTGCGGCCAGAAGCTCGAGGGCTACCTGTTGGGCGACGACGCGTCGCCGCCGTCGCTGGAGTACGTGCTGCCGACGGCCCATCACGCGTCGATCAGGTTCTCGGTCGGCGTCGATCGCGGCATCTACGTGGACTTCGGCGACGCCGTGACGCGGTTGACGCAGCCGGGACAGACGCTGCCCTCGGACCATCACTTGCCGGGCGGACCGAACGTCCTCGCGGGGTACTACGACCGCTTCGACGACAGCGTCGTCGTCTACTACGTGGGCGACGACGGCTTCATCTACGCGTACCACCGGCCGGTCGGCGCGAGGTCGTGGACGTGGGAAGTCGTCGGCGGCGGCACCGCGGCGCACTGAGTCAGCGCGCTTTCGGGCAGAGGCGCTCGATGCACCCGAGGACCCGATCCGGCGTGAGCGGCTTGGCGAGGTGCTCGGTGAAGCCGCTCGCGAAGGCACGCTGCCGGTCGTCCTCCTGCGCGTAGCCGGTGACGGCGACGAGCGGGGTCTTCTTCAGGGCCGGAATGCGGCGCAGCTGCCGGGCCAGCTCGTAGCCGTCCATGACCGGAAGCCCGATGTCGAGGAACGCGATGTCCGGCGCGAAGGTCTGGACGATCTGGAGCGCGCTCGGGGCGTCGGCCGCCGTCCGCACCTCGTGCCCCACCTCGGTGAGCGCGTCGAACATGAGCTCCGCCGCGTCCGGGTTGTCGTCCACGACGAGCACGCGGCGGCGCGCACCGCGTGGCTCGGGGATCGCGATGTCGTGGGAGCTTGCGGCGTCGACGGGCACGGAGAAGTTCGCGCGCGGCAGCCGGACGACCATCGTCGTCCCGCTCCCCGGGCCCGCGCTCTTCGCCTCGATGGTGCCCCCGTGCGCGACGATGAGCTGCCTCGCGATGGCCAGGCCCAGACCGAGCCCGCCCTGCTTGCGATCGAGCCCTTGCCGTCCCTGCGTGAACGCGTCGAACACGACCGGCAGGAGCTCCGGCGCGATGCCGGCTCCGTCGTCGGAGACCTCGAGCACGATGTGACCCCCGTCGGGGCGCGCCACCACCGTGATGTGCCCGCCCGACGGTGTGTACTTCGCCGCGTTCGTCAGGAGGTTCGTGACCACCTGGGCGATGCGCTCGGCATCCGCCACGAGCAGGAGCCCCGTGCGCGGCACGGACACCGTGAGCTTGTGCCTACGCTCCTCGACGAGCGGCCCGGCCACCTCGATGGCATCGGCGATGACGCTCGCCACCTCGACGGGCGCCCGCTCCAGCCGAAGCTCGCCGCGCACCGCGCGCGACACGTCGAGCACGTCGTCGACGAGGCGCATGAGGTGGCTCACCTGCCGCTCGATGACCGCGCGCTCGCGCTCCAGCGCCCCTCCCCCACGCAGGCGCATCAGGTGCAGCGCCGTGACGATCGGCGCCAGCGGGTTGCGCAGCTCGTGCCCGAGCATGGCGAGGAAACCGTCCTTGGCGCGGCTGGCCTCGTCGGCGGTGGAGAGCGCCGCCTTTTCGGCCGTCACGTCGACCACGGTGACCACGGCGACGTCGAGCGTCCCGTCGTCGCGGCGGACCGGTGCAGCGCGCACGTGGATCCAGCCATCGGTCCCGTCGAGGCGCTGGATGCGAAGCTCTTCCCCGTCCACGATCTCGCCCTTCAGCGCCCGGACGACGGGATACTCGTGGAACGCGAGAGCACTCCCGTCCGGACGGGCCACGCGGTACACCGCGAGACGCTCCTGGAGGCGCGTCTCGAAGTTCTTGATTCTCCAGATGCGGGCGAGCGCCTCGTTCGCGAAGACGAGGTCGCCGTCGGGGCCCTTCGCCACGGCGATGCCGACCGGCAACCGATCGAGCAAGTTCTGGAGTCGCCGCTCGGTGCGATGCGTCTCGTCGTACAGCCGTGCGCGCGCCAGCGCGTCGGCGCAGTGCTCGGCGATCGTCGTCGCGAAGCTGCGCTCCTCGGGCGCGAAGCGCCGCGGACGGCCCGCGCCGAACGAGAGCACGCCCAGCACGCGATCGTCGCGCACGAGCGGGAGCACGCAGTACGCACGGAAGTCGTCGCCCCGGCCCAGGACGTCTCCGATGGAGGGGGACTCCGCGTCGATGTCCTGCGAGACCTCGTGGTAGAGGGGCCGGCGATCGCGCACCACGCGCGCCCCGGGCAAGTCGGAGTCTGCAGGGATGTGCAGGAACTTCCCGACGACGTGGTCCCGCGCTCCGTGGGATGCGAGGAACCGCAGATCGCCGCGATCGTCGATCGTCCACACGACTCCCGCCTCGAGGCCGAGCGCTTCGGTGCCGACCCGCGTCGCCAGCTGGGCGATCTCCTCGACTGTGGATGCCGACGACAGCGCGCTCGTGAGCTGTTGCAGGTGCTCGAGTCGCTCGCGGGTCGCCTTTGCGCGTTCGAAGAGGCTGGCGCGCTCCAGAGCCTGCGCGGCGTGATGGGCCAGCACGTTGAGGAAGCAGCGCTCGTCGTCGTCGAAGCCTCGCGGACCCGGGAACACGATCGCCACGCCGCCGATGGTCCGCCCGTGCGCGACCAGGGGCAGACAGGCGTAGGAGAGATCCCGGAACCGCTCCGAGCGGTCGTTCGCCTCCGAGACCGGGTAGCGACGCTGGTATTCGGCCCGCGACTCGAAGAAGACCGCCTCGCGCCGCAGCATCGCGTCGCCCATGGGCAGCCACGGCTCGAGCGGGATGCGCGCGTAGCGGTCCGCGTTCGGAGGGGAGCCCGTGGCCCGCATGAGCCTCGCGTGCGTCGGCGGATCGTCGACGGCCCACATGAGAGCCGCGCTGGCGCCGACGGCGGCCGCGGCCTGATCGACGACGACCCGGGTCACCTCGTCGCTGGGCAGCGGCTCGCTAAGCCGGCTCGTCAGCTCGAGCAGCTGCTTGACGTGCACCCTCGCGCGCGTGTGCGTCGGCGCGTCGGTGCGCTCGTCGAGGTGGACGGTCGTCACGGATGAGCCGCAGTAATCCGTGAGGCAAGTTCGCGCAAGACTGGCCGGGCGCCGCCGAGCCCAGCGCCTGATCACCCGTACCGGGCTCCGGCTTCACATCTGCGGCGCGCACGTCGAGACGCCGGCGCCGACGATGGTGAGGTTCGGCGTGGTCGCGACCTGCACGATCGATCCGTCCGACGGTCGGTAGCGCCTCACGATGCTCGACGGGTCGCCGACCCCCGGAGTCGTGAACGTGTAGAAGTCGCCGCCCCAGAAGGCGAAGGCCCATCCCTGACCGAAGACGACCCCCGGCAGCGTCGCGAGCGTCGTGACCGCCGCGGTGTCCTTGTCGATCTCCACGATGGCGGTGTCCGAGCTCTGCGTTGCTGCCCAGAAGGCGTAGAGCTTCCCCGCGCCGGTCCCGGTCAGCTCGGGCTGGAGGATAACCGGCGTGAAGGGAGCGACGTTCGCCGCCGTGTACGTCGCCGTGTCGAGCGTTCCGAGCGAGGCTGGGTCAATCTGCATCGGCCAGCCCGGGTCGCTCGCGATGTAGAGCGTCTCGCCCGCGTCGCCTCCGCCGTCCGGGTCCACGTTGGCCGAGAAGCCCATCCCGAACCGAGGAGGGAACGTCTGTCCCGGTACGAAGCTCGTGGGGACGCAGACCGCCGTCCGCGTGCTCACGCGAAAGAGGTGTCCGCTCTCGAACAGGACGTAAGCGATGCCCGCGCGGTCGACGGCCATCGAGAAGGGGGTGCCGGTGTACGGGCCCGGAGGATCCGGGCACATGATGGTGCCGATCGTCGTGAACGTCGCGGTCGGCGGGTAGAAGGACATGAGGACGTTCTGCGACGTCATGAGGTAGATGAGCGTCGACCCCGCGTCGGGGCAGATGTCGACCGTCTCTTCGATCATGGGGGGCGCGTCCTCCTCGGCGACGTCGGCGTCGGCGTCGGCCTCGAGGGCGGCATCCGGCTCCTCGAAGACGTCGGGCTCCTCGGTCACGTCGGCCGCCACGTCGGGCGCCGTCGCGTCGTGCTCGGGAGGGGGCGCGAAGAGCTGGGACCGGCTGCACGCAGCCGCCAGAACGATGGGCGCGGAAAACCTCAGCCAAGCCGCAGCACGCATCGCGACGAGGATAGCCGGGTCAGTCCTCGCGTTGGTTCGCGACTGTCGTGGAGGGTGCTGGATCTCCCTTCATCCGCCCACGCTGGTCTGGCTGCCCCCGGCCGGCGGGTTCCGCGCGCTTGCGGGCCGCGGTTTCTCCGTCGCCATGTGCGGTTCGGTGGTTGCAAGAGGGTTCTCGGCGACGAACACGAGGCAACGACCCGCGATGCTTCACGAGACTGGCTACGAGCCCTTCCTCCCGTTCCACGCGCCACGGTCACGCCTCGGCATGGCCACCTTCGCCCGCTCCACGCTGATCACGAACTCGATCCGGTCGCTGCGAGCCCGTGGCCTCTACGAGCGCCACGCGATGCACCTCGCCCACGACGACGAGGCAGCGCTCTCGACCGCGGTCGCCGGTGTCTGGATCCCCATCAGCGTCGCGGTCGCGCACTACGAAGCGTGCGAAGCCCTGCGGCTCGGGGTAGGCCGGCAGCTCGACATCGCCCTCGAGGTCGGTCAGCACGTGCACGGGACACTCCTGCGAGCGATGCTCCGTCTCGCGAGGACCGCGGGAGTCACGCCCTGGGCGGCGCTGGCGTATTCGGGCACGCTCTACGGGCGCCTCTTCCAGGGCGGCGGCATCGAGGTGACGCGCACCGGGCCGAAGGACGCCCGGGTCGAGATGGTGGGCAACCCGCTCTGCGACATCGAATACTTCCGCGTCGGGGTTCGCGGCGTGTACGAGTCCGCCCTCGAGCACTTCTCGCGGCGCGTCGTCACCCAGGAGGTCCCCTGGCGGCGCGTGGGCCACGAGATGGCCCTTCGAATCTCCTGGGTGTGAGGGGCGCTAGCCGGCGCAGCGCTCGACGAACCGCAGGACCCACTCTCGGCGCCCGCCCGCGCTGCCCTCGAACGGCGAGCCGGGCTCGGTGACGAGCGCCTTCACCTTCGCGAGCGCCTGCTTGTCCTCGAGCGCGCACGCGCAGATGGCCCGCTGCCGCAGCAGCTCGCGGCCGATGCGCGGCGTCTCGGCGCCCTCGTCGATCGCGCGATCGAGCCACGGCGCGGCGCGCGCGTAGTCCTCGCGCAGCGCGAGGTTCTTGCCCACGAGGTACGCCGCGAGCGGCTCGTGCGTCTCCTCGCTCCACTGCCCGAGCGACAGCGCGCCGATCCACGAGTCGACCGGCTTGCCCGGCTCGCCGACGAGCAGGTCGACGATGGTCCGCAGCGCGGGCGGGTTATCCACGCTGAGCGCCTTGACCTCCAGCGTGCGCGCCTCGTCCTCTTCCGGCGTGCGCGCGGCGAGCGAGCGGTAGACCTCGGCGGCGAGCGCTCCCCTGCCCCTGGCGAGGTCGTCGTCGGCCAGCGCCTCCTGGGCCTTGTCGCGCCAGGTGCGCGGCGTGCGCTCGTCGGCCGCGAGCTCCCCGAGCTGCGAGCGACCGCGCGGTTCGTCGCCGAACCACGTCTCGATCCGAGCGATGTCGAAGCGCGCGTGCCAGTCGTGCGGGTCGCGCGCGATCGCCTCCCCGTAGAGCTGGTCGGCGCGGGCGAAGCGGTGCTCGTCGCGGCACTTGTCGGCGCGATGGTCGAGCGCGTCCACCGCGTGCGGGCACGTGCGCCCCCACACGCTGGGTCGCTCGAACTTGGCCTTCGCGTACGCCGCCGCCTCCGGCGGCATCGCCTGCGCGCCGAGCCACGTCTCGAACTGCCTCTGGAGCGCGTCCCACGACTGCCCCGTGAGCGCCTCGATGGATCCGCCGCCGTACCACGCGCGCACCGTCTGCGGACCCCATGCGCCGAGGACCCAGCCGACGAACGCGCCGGCCACCGTGTAGCTCTTGGAGCTGTTCTCCCCCAGGAAGCCGATGGAGAAGAGGTCCCCCATGCGCGGGAGCATCCCGGCGTCCATCATGGCGCGCGCCCACTGCGCGTCGGTCAGCTCGTCGTCGTCGGGCGACGTGGCGACCGCGATGCCCTCGATGAGCCCCGGGTTGGGCCAGAGCCCCCCGAGCCCGCCGGCGACGTGGAAGGGACCGCGCGCGAAGCTTCCGGAGACGACATGCGCGATCTCGTGGCCGAGCACCGGGTGCGGGTAGCCCGCTTTCTGGATGTACACCTCGCGGCGCCACGGCTTCGCGATCGACGTGTCCGCAGCGCCCATGAGCTGCCGCTTCTCCTCGGCGTCGCGGAAGATGAACGCCGTGAGCCTCCCTCCGAGGTGCGCGCCCAGCCGCTGCTCGTCGGCGGCCAGCTCCTCCTCGCAGTCGCGCACGGCCAGGCGCACCTGGTCCGCCAGCATCGAGTCGGGGAAGACGACGTCGCAGCGAGGCCCGCTCGCGTGCCCACCCAGGGCCGCCGCGATCGAGTCCGCAGTCTGCCAGTGGCCGAGCGCCGGCCCGTCCGCCGCGATTCCGAGACTCGTGAGGAGCGCCGCCGCGCCCAGCGACAGCCGCGCGATGGCCGGCGCATTCCCGCGCAGCGGCCGGAACGCGAGCTTGCCGCCCGCGGTGCGCAGCATCGCCGAAGCCACGAGCGCCATCCCCGCGAGCGTTGCCAGCGATCCCGCGCGGTACGTCCAGAGCGCCGTGCGGACGTCCACGATCGTGTCGTAGAGCGCGCCGCTGAAGTACCCGAAGAACGGGTCGTACGCGAAGATCATGGGCGACCCGTAGAAGCGCGCGACGCTGATGACGACGCCCCCGAGCGGCCCGGCGATGCCGAGGAGCACGCACCAGAGACGCCGGAGCTTCCTGCCTCGGCACGTCTCGGCGACGAGCGCGCCCCACGCGCCGCCCATGAGCGCCCCGAATCCGCCGGTGAGCACGAAGAGCAGCGACCCGCCCCAGAAGTCGCACATCCCCACGCGCAGCCCGTGGAGCAGCGCCGTGAGGTACGAGATGCCCGCGAGGATCGCGCCGACGCCGATGCCGCGCGCCACGCACGTGAGCGGCGCGACGTCCGCCGAGGCCGACAGCTCCAGGGCGACCGCGATCGCCGCCGCCGTCGGCACGATGACCCCGGTCGCGACCGCGTGCTCGTAGCCGGGCCCGCCGAAGAGCGGCAGAAACCCGACGCCCGCGAGGAGCAGGAACACGACGATCGCCGCCACCCGCCGCGGCAGCGGTAGAGCGCGCCAGAACGCCAACGTGACTAAGTCTTACTCCATATCCTGACCGTCGGTCTGCGCCGGCGGGGTCGGATCGGCGAGCGGCGGCTCGAGCACGAGAGGCAGCACCTCGTCGACGCGCTTGATGAGGTGCACCTTGAGGTCGCTACGCACGTCCTTGGGCACCTCCTCGAGGTCCCGCTCGTTGCGTGCGGGCACGAGCACCTCGCGGATCCCCGCCCGGTGCGCCGCCAGCAGCTTCTCCTTGATGCCGCCGACGGGGAGCACGCTGCCGCGCAGGGTGATCTCGCCGGTCATCGCCACTTCCTTCTTCACCGGCGCGCGCAAGAGCAGCGACGCGACGGCGCTGAACATGGTGACTCCTGCGCTCGGTCCGTCCTTCGGCGTTCCGCCCTTGGGCACGTGCAGGTGCAGGTCGGTCGTCTTGAGGAACTCGGGGTCCAGCCCGAGGGCCTGCGCGTGGCTGCGCACGAAGGACACCGCCGTGACGGCGCTCTCGTTCATGACGCTCTTGAGGTTCCCCGTCACCAGGACCTCGCCCTTGCCGGGCATCTTGGTCGCCTCGATGAAGAGGATGTCGCCTCCGGTCGGCGTCCACGCGAGCCCCGTCGCCACGCCGGGGGAGCTGGTGCGCTCGGCCAGGTCGGGCATGTGCCGCGGGGGCCCCAGGATCTTCTCGACCGCCGGCGCGTCGGCGACGAGCCGCAGATCGCTCTCGCCCTCGGCGATGCGCATGACGGCCGCGCGACACACCGAGCCGATCTCGCGCTCCAGCCCGCGCACGCCGGCCTCGCGCGTGTAGCTGTCGATGATGCGCTCGATACCCTCCCGCTGGAAGTCGAGCCGCTCGTCGGTCAGCCCGTGCGCGCTCAGCTGCTTGGGGCAGAGGAACTCCTTGGCGATGTTGAGCTTCTCGGCGCGCGTGTACCCGGGGCACTCGATGACCTCCATGCGGTCCCAGAGGGCCGGGGGAATCGTGTCCGGGTTGTTCGCCGTGCAGAGGAACGTGATCGCCGAGAGGTCGTACGGCACGTCGAGGTAGTGGTCCTGGAACGTCGCGTTCTGCTCCGGATCGAGCACCTCGAGCAGCGCCGCCGCCGGGTCGCCGAGCATGTCGACGCCCATCTTGTCGACCTCGTCGAGGACGATGACCGGGTTCTTCACCCCGACCTTCTTCATCCCCTGGATGATGCGCCCAGGCAGCGCGCCGACGTACGTGCGGCGGTGCCCGCGGATCTCGGCCTCGTCGCGCACGCCGCCGAGGGCGATGCGGTGGTAGCGCCGTCCCATCGAGCGCGCGATGGACCGCCCGAGCGACGTCTTGCCCACGCCGGGCGGCCCGATGAAGCACAGGATCGGCGCCTTCTTGCTGCCGGCGAGCTTGCGCACCGCGACGTACTCGATGATGCGCTTCTTGATCTTCTCGAGCCCGTAGTGGTCCTCGTCGAGGCAGCGCCGCGTCTCCTCGACCGACAGCTTGTCGGGCGTCGTCGTCTTCCAGGGCACGTCGGCGATCCACTCGAGGTACGTGCGCGTCACGTTGTACTCGGCCGATTGCGGCTGCATGCCCGAGAGGCGCCCGAGCTGCTTGCGCGCGACCTTGTTCACCTCGTCGGGCAGGTTCGCGTTGCGGAGGCGCTCGCGGAGCTCCTCGATCTCGTCCTCCTCGCCGCCCTCCCCGAGCTCCTCCTTGATGGAGCGCATCTGCTGCCGGAGAATCTGCTCGCGCTGGGCCTTGCCCTCGTCGGCGATCATCGAGCTCACTTCCTTCTTCACGCGGAGGAGCTCGAGCTGCCGGTTGATGATCGCGAGGACGGCGCGCACGCGCTCCTTCGGGTCGAAGGTTTCGAGGATCTTCTGCTTGTCGGGGACCGTCGCCTGCTCGGGCGAGAGGTTCGACGCGATGAGGTCCGCCAGCGCCCCGCTCTCGCGCACGTTGTCGAGGATGCCGGCCGTCTCGCGCGGCAGGTTCGGCATCAGGGCGAGCACGTGGCGCGTCCCCTCGCGCAGGCTCGCGCCCAGCGCGTCGAGCTCCGCGTCGCGTT
>DATJYG010000079.1:0-2409 GCA_035499695.1 Polyangiaceae bacterium | reverse complement strand
CCGTAGACGCGCATGTCGTCGACGGCGATCTGCATGGCCCAGGCATCAGGCGCTTCTCGCTCAGGTCAAGGGTGGTGCCGATCTGGGAGCCCTCACGACCGGGTCGGCCGCCTGGAGCGCGTGCTAAGACGCCAGCGCGTGCGCCGCTCCGCCGCGGTCCTGGCCGCCCTTCTGACTGCAGCCTCCTGCGCGACTCCCGCCCCGGCTCCGCCCGTGATCGGCGCCTCGACGCCGGTTCCCCCGGCGACGCCCGTGCCTCCGGTGGCACCCGGCCAGTCGCTCGATCTGTCCGCGATGGATCGCTCGGTGAGGCCGGGTGACGACTTCTTCCTCCACGCGAATGGCGGCTGGTACGCCAGGGCCGAGATCCCCGCCGACCGCCATTCGTGGGGCGTGTCGCCGGAGGTGGCCCAGGAGATCGAGCAGCGAAACAAGGGGCTGCTGGAGGAAATGGCGCGCGCGGGCGCACCGCCGGGGTCCCCCGCGCAGAAGGTCGGCGACGCGTACTCGACGTACCTGGACGAAGCGACGATCGAGGCGAAGGGCCTCGCACCTCTGGCCCGGCAGCTGGCGAGCATCACGGCGATCTCCGACAAGCGCGCGCTCGCGGCGTTCCTCGGCTCGGAGCTCCGCGCCGACGTCGACCCGCTCGACCTGGCCACATTCCACACCGACCACCTGTTCGGACTCTCGGTCGAGCAGGACCTCAACGACCCTGGCCGCTACGCTCCGTACCTCCTGCAGGGTGGGCTGGGGATGCCTGACCGGAGCTACTACGTCGACGACGCGGCGCCGATGGCCGCCCTGCGCGCGAAGTACGAGCAGCATCTGGTGAGGGCGCTGCACCTCGCCGGGATCGGTGGAGCCGAGGACAGGGGCGCCCGCGCGATGGCGCTCGAAACGAAGATTGCACGGACACACGCCACGCGACTCGAGTCGGAGGACATCGGCAGGGCGAACAACCCGTGGGGCCGGGCGGACTTCGCGAGCCGCGCGCCGGGGCTGGACTGGAAGGCCTTCTTCACCGCCGCGCACCTCGACAGGCAGCCGGCGCTCATCGTGTGGCACCCGCGCGCTGTCGCCGGGATCGCCGCGCTCGTCGCGAGCGAGCCGCTCGACCGCTGGAAGGACTACCTGACGGCGCGCGCCGTCGATCGCGCATCGTTCTTTCTCACGAGGGCCCTCGCCGACGAACATTTCGCGTTCTACGACACGACGCTCGCGGGGACTCCGAGCCCGCCCCCGCGGTGGCGCCGGGCGCTCGACGTCGTGAACCAGGAGCTCGGCGAGGCGCTGGGGCAGCTCTACGTCACCCGCTTCTTCCCGCCCGAGTCGAAGGCGGCGGTAAAGGAGATGGTAGCCCACGTGGTCGCCGCGTTTTCCCGACGGATCGACGCGCTCCAGTGGATGGCGCCGTCGACGAAGGCGAAGGCCAAGCAGAAGCTCGCCACCCTCGAGGTCGGCGTGGGGTACCCGGACACCTGGCGCGACTACGGAGCGCTGAGCATCGTGAAGGGGGACGCGCTCGGAAACGCGGAGCGCGCCGAGCAGTTCGAGTATGCGCGCCGCCTGGACAAGCTGGGCAGACCGGTGGACCGAGGCGAGTGGTGCATGCTCCCGCAGGTCGTGGACGCCGTGAACCTGCCGGTCAGAAACGCGGTCGAGTTTCCCGCGGGCATCCTCGGCGTGCCCTTCTTCGATCCCCGGGCGACCGCAGCGGTCAACTACGGGCGCACGGGGTTCACGATCGGGCACGAGATCAGCCACAGCTTCGACAACGAGGGGGCGAAGTTCGACGCGCAGGGGCGCTACGCCAACTGGTGGACTCCCGACGACCTGGCGCACTTCAAGGCCTCCGGCGCGGCGCTCGCCGCGCAATTCAGCGCGTACAGGCCGTTCCCCGACGAGGCGGTCAACGGCGAGCAGACGCTCGGCGAGAACATCGCCGATCTGGCCGGCATCGCCGCGGCGTACGACGCGTGGCAGGCGTCGCTCGGCGGGGCTGCTGCTCCGATGCAGGACGGCCTCACCGGCGACCAGCAGTTCTTCCTCTCGTACGCCCAGAGCTGGCGGGACAAGCAGCGCGACGAGGCGCTGCGCCAGGACCTCGCCACCGACGGGCACGCGCCTCCCCGCTACCGCGTGCTCACCGTGCGCAACATCGACGCGTGGTACGCCGCCTTCGGGGTGAAGACCGGCGACGCGATGTTCCTACCGCCCGAGGCTCGCGTGCGCGTGTGGTGACAGGGCGCGCAGGCCGTTCGTTTTCGCGCGTGCATTTCGCGCAAGGCTTGCAACCAGCGGGCAGGGAGTCTTCCCGGGCTCGCTCGGAGCTCGGCATCCGACGAGGGCGTCCGCCCGAATCACGAGTGGTGCCGCGGCCGCTGCCTCCGCCTGGAGGGAGCGTCG
>DATJYG010000078.1:0-19094 GCA_035499695.1 Polyangiaceae bacterium | reverse complement strand
CCTCCCGAGACGTCACTTCGCCTCTGCCTCGTCGCCGTCGCGCTCGCGCGCGCCATCGGCCTGTCGGACGAGGAGATACGCGACGTCTACCACGCCGCGCTGCTGCGACATGCGGGATGCACCGCGAGCGCGCACGAGGAGACGCGGCTCGCCGGCGACGAGATCGAGCTCCGGAGCACGATCGCCATGGGCGACGCCGGCAAGCCCGGCGACATGCTCCCGCGCCTCGTCCGCGGCGTCGGGCGCGGCCAAGGGCTCGCGAAGCGCGTGCGCACCGTGGCGACCCTGCTCGCGCGCGCGCCGTCGACGCTACCCACGGCGTTGCGCGGTCGGTGCGAGGTTGCCATTCGATTCGCCGTCCGGCTCGGGCTCGGGCCCCGCGTCGCGCGGGCGCTCGACGAGGCCTTCGAGCGATGGGACGGCAAGGGCCTGCCCTCCGGCCGCAAGGAGGAGGAGGTGTGCATCGCCGCGCGGATCGTGTCGCTCGCGGAGCTCGCCGCGTCCTATTTCAGCGTGGGCGGCATCGCGGCGGCGCGAGAGGTCGTCGCGGCGCGCAGCGGTGGGCACGTCGATCCGCATCTCGCGGCACGCTTCGTCGAGGACGCCGCCGGCATGCTCGCCGACGCCGCGGCTCCGTCGGTCTGGGATCGGGTGCTCGAGGTGGAGCCGCGGCCGGTGGCGCGTGTAGGCGCCGCGCAGCAGCGTGTCGCGGCGGAGCTCCTCGCGGACTTCGCCGATCTCAAGTCCACGTGGACGCTCGGCCACTCGCGCGCGGTGGCGGCGCGCGTTCTCCGGGGCGCGGACGCGCTCGGCGCCACCGAGGCGGAGCGCGCGCGGCTCGAGATCGCGGCGCTCGTGCACGACATCGGGCGCGTCGCCGTGTCGAACGCGCTCTGGGACAAGCCAGGGCCTCTCGCGCGCGGCGAGATGGAGCAGGTTCGTACGCACGCGTTCCACACCGATCGCATCGTGGCGACCATCGGCGGCGTGATCGGCGACGTCGCCGGGCTGGCGTCCGTCGCGCACGAGCGCATCGACGGGTCGGGATACCATCGCGGGCTCGCGGCGTCGGGTCTCACGAAGTGGTCGCGCCTCATCGCCGCCGCCGACGTGGCGCAAGCGCTGTCGGAGGCTCGGCCGCATCGGCCGGCCTTCTCGGATGCCGACGCGCACGAGACGTTGCGCGATCTCGGCGACCGGGGCTCGCTGTGTGCGCGCGCGGTCGACGCCGTGATCGCATCGTCGGGCGGCGCCGCCCGAGCCCGCGCGAGCTTCCCCGCCGGACTCTCGGAGCGCGAGGTCGAGGTGCTGCGACTCGTCGCGCGCGGCTTGACCGACAAGGAGGTCGCCGCGCGCCTCGGGATCTCCCACCGCACGGTGCACCATCACAACAAGCACGCGTACGACAAGATCGGCGTGTCGACCCGGTCCGCCGCCGCGCTCTTTCTCATGGAGAACGATCTGCTCGACCGATAGGCAATCTTGCCGATGTCCGCGCGGCGCGCATCCGCCATCTTCTCTCCGTGGCGGGCAATCTCGCCCGCGAAGACGGGAGATCGACCATGAGCGCAGAGAAGAACCTCCGTATCGTGCAGGACATGTACGCCGCCTTCGGCCGGGGCGACGTCGGCTTCGTCATCGAGCAGATCGACGACGAGTGCGACGGCTTCGGCGTCGTCAGCGCGACTTCCACCGGCGTTCCGTGGCACGTCGGCACCGACGCGAAGGGCAAGGCCGGCGCGATCCGGTACTTCGAGTCGCTCGCGCCCGTGGACCACCAGGCCTTCGAGCAGCGCGACTTCGCGGCGACGGGAGACCACGTCTACGTGACCGTGCGCCTCGTGCAGTCCATCCGCGCGACGGGCAGGACGCTCGAGCAGCCGGAGGTCGTCCACCACTGGACGTTCCGGAACGGCAAGGTCGTCCGCTGCCGCGTGCTCGAGGACACGGCGGCGACGAAGGCGGCCTTCGCGAAGTAGCGACTGGCTTCGCGTACAGGCCCGGCGCGTCTTGCGATTGGGTCCGGAACCATGCAGGCTCGCCCCCTCTCGCTGCGGTCCGTGCCGCGCATTTCAGGAGGAGGGTATCGAGATGAACGAGGCAAAGCTTCACGAGTTCATGGGGAAACTGGTCGGGGACATGGGAGGCGCGGCGATGCTCGCCAGCGTCATCCTCGGTGAGGAGCTCGGCTTCTACCGCGCCATGGCCGACGGCAAGCCGCTGACGTCCGACGAGCTCGCGACGAAGACGAAGTGCAATCCGCGCCTCGTCCGCGAGTGGCTCAGCGCACAAGCCGCGTCCGGATACGTCGAGTACGCGGACGGCAAGTTCAAGCTCCCGCCGGAGCAGGCGATGGCGCTCGCGAACGAGGACTCGCCGGTCTACGTCGCGGGGGGCGCGGTCGTCCTCGCCGCGATGTTCTTCGACAAGGAGAAGATCATCAACGCGTTCCGCGGGAACGGCGGCCTCCCCTGGGGCGATCACCACACGTGCCTGTTCTCCGGGACCGAGAAGTTCTTCCGGCCCGGCTACAAGGCGAACCTCGTGGCCTCGTGGCTTCCCGCGCTCGAGGGAGTCGTTCCCAAGCTGCAGGGCGGCGCGAAGGTGGCGGACATCGGGTGTGGCCACGGCGCATCGACCGTGATCATGGCGCAGGCGTTTCCGAAGTCCCGCTTCGAGGGCTTCGACTATCACGCGCCGTCGATCGAGACGGCCAAGCAGCGCGCCGCGGACGCGGGGGTCACGGATCGCGTGAGCTTCACGAAGGCCGACGCGAAGAGCTACGCCGGCAAGGACTACGACCTCGTCTGCTTCTTCGATTGCCTGCACGACATGGGCGATCCGGTCGGTGCGGCGCGCCACGCGTTCGAGGCGCTCAAGCCGGGCGGGACCGTTCTTCTCGTCGAGCCGTTCGCGAACGACAAGCTCGAGCAGAACATCAACCCGGTGGGTCGCATGTTCTACGCGGCCTCGACGTTCATCTGCACGCCGAACTCGCTCTCGCAGGAAGTCGGCCTGGGGCTCGGGGCGCAAGCGGGCGAGGCGCGCCTGCGCGGCGTCTTCACCGAGGCGGGGTTCAAGAACTTCCGCCGCGCCACCGAGACGCCGTTCAACCTGGTGCTCGAGGCACGGAAGTAATCGCGCGCGCGTCGAGAGCAGGCGCTCAGTGTGGGCCGCCTCCTGCGCCGAAGATCAGCCCGAAGAACCAGCCGATGGCGCCGGTCACGAGGGCGACGAGGCAGAGCAGGAGCGAACCCCACCCGAGCGCCTGCGATCTCCCGGTCCGGCGCGACTGGGCCAGCGACCGGATTGCCGCCACGAGCGCGCCGATCCAGAGCGCGCCGCCGACCAGCGCGAGCAGAACGACGGCGGCGGTGAGCCCGTCGGTGTTCCGACCGAAGTTGCCCGCGAGGATCGGGACGACGAGATACGCGACGGGCATCACGAACGCGACGACGAGGCCCAGGACCAGGGGCACCACGCCGGCGGCCGGCGCCCGCGTCGGCGCGGGTGGCGAGTAGCCTCCGGGTTGCACCATTCGGACAGACTACAGTGACCTGGGGCCGCGTTTCTCTCGTCGCAGTGAGCTTGCTCGGCGAGGTTTGACACCCGGCGGCCAGGAACACGAGCATGGGGAGATGAGCTCGGGCTCGTCGACGAGCGGCAGCCTCGTCTCCCAGCGTTTCCGACTCGTGCGGCGCCTGGGTGAGGGGGGTATGGGGGTCGTCTACGAGGCTGTCGACACCGAGCGCAATGCGCGGGTGGCGCTGAAGACCGTGCGAACGATGACGGCGGAGTCGCTCGCGCGCTTCAAGCGCGAGTTCCGGGCCGTGCAGGACGTGCACCATCAGAACCTGGCGACGATCGGCGAGCTCGTGACCGAGGGCGACCGCTGGTTTTTCACGATGGAGCTGGTGGAAGGCGAGGACTTCCTCGCGCACGTCTGCGGCGGCGTCGCTGCGCCCTCGCGACGTTCTCCCCACAGCCCGGAGCCCGGAAGCGTCCGCGCGCTCGGGACCGCCTCGACCAAGCGCATCGAGGTGGCCAAGCCATTCGTCCCGGCGCGGTTCGACGAGGACCGTCTGCGCGCAGCCCTCGTGCAGCTCGCGCACGGCCTCGGCGCGCTTCACGGCGCGGGGCTGGTCCACCGGGACATCAAGCCGTCGAACATCCGCGTGACTCCCGAGGGGCGCGTCGTACTGCTCGACTTCGGGCTCGTGTCAGCCGCTGGCGCTGGCAGGGAGACGACCGATCAGAACGTGGTGGGCACGCCCGTCTACATGGCGCCCGAGCAAGCGGCTTCGAAGCCCGTCGGTCCGCCGGCCGACTGGTACAGCGTGGGGGTCCTCCTCTACGAGATCTTCACGGGCGCGCCCCCCATCGAGGGGCCGCCGCTGGAGGTGTTGCTGAAGAAACAGCAATACGAGCCGCCTCCCCCGAGCGCTCTGGCCAGCGGCGTTCCGCCGGATCTCGACGACCTCTGCGCCGCGCTGCTTCGGTTCGACCCCGAAGCGCGTCCTACTACGGCGCAGGTCCTTCGGGCACTCGGAGCCCCCGTGGATCCTGCCGCGGCCCGATCGCATTCGCAGACGGCGAACGTTCCCTTCGTCGGGCGCGCGCCAGAGCTCGACATGTTGGCGGAGGCCTATCGCAAGAGCCGCGACGCCGCGCAGTCCGTTCTCGTTCACGGCGAGTCGGGCGTCGGCAAGAGCTGCCTCGTGAAGCGATTCGTCGACGTGCTGTCTCTCGAGGTGCGCGACCTGGTCGTGCTGACGGGTCGCTGCTACGAGCGCGAGGCCGTTCCTTACAAGGCGTTCGATGGGATCGTCGATGCGATCACGCGCTACCTCCGGCGTTTGCCCGGCTCGGAGGCGGCGGCGATGCTGCCGACCAAACCCGGACCGCTCGCGCAGCTCTTCCCGGTGCTGCGGCGCGTGCCGGCGATTGCGAGCCAGACGCGGGACATGGCGCCAGCCGTGCTCGATCCGCTTGAGCTTCGCAGCCGCGCGTTCGCCGGGCTGCGAGACCTCCTGACGCGGCTGTCCGATCGCCGGCCGCTCGTGCTCGTCATCGACGATCTCCAGTGGGCAGGTGCCGACAGCCTGGCGCTACTGGCTGATGTGCTGCGACCTCCCGAGGCGCCGAACATGCTCGTCGTCGCCACCGTGCGGACCACGGGGAACGACGGCGGGCCGCGCTTCTCCGTTCCCGGCGCCGTGAGCTCGATCGAGCTGGACCGCCTCTCCACCGAGCAATCGCGCGAGCTCGCAACGGTGCTTCTGCAGCGCGCGACGCCCGGGCGCGCGGACGCGGAGGCTATCGTCGAGGAGGCCGAAGGGCACCCCCTGTTCATCGATGCCTTGGTACGCCACGCGATGATCGTGCAGGGCGAGACCCTGGGAGCGGTGCACCTCGAGGAGGCGCTCTGGTCGCGCGTCAAGCGGCTCGAGGAACCCATGCGGCGCCTCATGGAGTTACTCGCGTGCGCGGGCGCCCCCATCGAGCAGGACGTTCTCGCTGCGGCGTCCGACTCGGATCGCACCGACTTCCCGCAACAGATCGCGTTTCTTCGGGTCGCACACCTCGCCAGCATCAGCGGCGGGCGTGGAAGCGACACGATCGAGCCGTACCACGACAAGGTGCGCGCGGCCGTCGTCGCCAATCTCGACGAGGCAACACGCCGCGAGTGTCACCGGCGCCTCGCGATCGCTCTCGAGACGAGCGCCCGAGCGGACGCCGAAGCACTGGCGACCCACTGGCAGCGTGCGGGGGAACCGGCGCGAGGCGCCAAGTTCGCCGTGAAGGCGGCGGAGCAGGCTTCCGAGGCGCTGGCGTTCGACCGCGCGGCGAATCTGTACGCACTGGCCCTGGAGCTCACGCCGACTTCGGATCCGGAACGTCGCGCGCTCTCGGCGAAGCTCGGCGACGCGTTCCGCGACGCCGGCCGCGGCGCTCTCGCCGCCGCCGCCTATCGCGACGCAGCCGTCGGCACGAGCGGCGCGCTCGCACTGGACCTCCGGAGACGGGCCGCCGAGCAGCTGCTTCGCGGGGGGCATTTCGAAGAGGGCATGGTCGCCATCGCCGAAGTGCTCGGCGCGATCGGACTGAGACTTCCCTCGAGCCCATTCACGGCAGTCCTCTGGCTCCTGTTCTGGCGGCTTTTCCTGCGCGTCCGCGGCCTGGGGTTCCGGGAGAAGGATCCTGGGCAGGTCACGGCCCACGAGCGCACGAGGGCCGACATCTGTCGCTCCGTCGCGGACACCATGAGCTTCGCGGACTTCATCGTGGGCGCGGCTTACCAGGGTCGAGCCCTCTCGCTGGCGCTGCGAACCGGCGATCCGTACCGAATCGCGCGCGCGCTCGCCTTGGAGATCGGATACGTCGCGGCGGGCGGGGGCCCGAACTGGCGTCGGACCCAAGCGCTCATCCAGCGAGCGGCGCAGCTCGCGCAGCAGTCTGAGCGGCCGGACGCGATCGCGTGGGTGGAGGGGGCCACGGGTCTAGCCCACATGTGCGTGGGGCAGTTCGCTGATTGCGTCGACCACGTGACGAAGGCCCGTGAGATCTTCGTTGCGCAGTGCACAGGCGTGGCGTGGGAGATCGATACCGTCCAGGCACTCCAGATCCAGTCGCTCATGCCCATCGGACGCATCGCGGAGCTCGTCGAGATGACCCCGAGATACTTGCGCGATGCGCTCGACAGAGGCGACCTCTATGGAGCCGTCAACATGCGCAGCGGTTGGGCGTCGATGAGATGGCTCGTGGTCGATGACGCCGAGGGGAGCCTCGAGGACTGCGAGCAGGCCATGAGCGTCTGGCCCAAGCGCGGATTCCACGTGGAGCACTCCAACGCGCTCCTCACGACGACCTTCGCGCTCGTGTACCTGGGCCGCGCGCAGGAAGCCCACGATCGACTCTCGCAGGCATGGCCGGAGGTCGTGCGATCGCAGTTGTTGCGCGTGCAGAACATCTTCATCTCGTTGCGGATGCAGCGAGCCCAGGCGGCTCTCGCGGCGGCGACTGCGGCCACGGAGGGTGCGAACCGCTCGGCGCTGATGGCGAGAGCCGAGGCCGACGCACGGGCTCTCCTGGGCACGCGAATGCCGTACGCGAGTGTGCCCGCAAACATGACCCTCGCGGCACTCGACATGGCCCGACGGAGACGTGCGACCGAGCGAACGGTCGAGTTGCTGCGAGACGCGGTTCGAACCGGCGACGCGTGCTTGGGCCTCTGGTCGATGGCGGCGCGACATCGGTTGGGATCCTTGCTCGGTGGAGACGAGGGCAAGGAGCTCGTGAACGCCGCAGACACCTGGATGACGAGCCAGGGCGTCAAGCGGCCAGACAAGATGTACGCGATGCTGGCACCCGGCTTCGAGAAGTAGAGAGGTGAGGCAGGTGGCGGCTATCCGCCGTCGGGGCATCCCGGCGGCGCCGGCATCGGGCCGACGGCCGACGGGCAGTAGACGCACTCGGCTTGGAGGCAGCGGGGTCTCCCGAAATAGGGGCACGAGCAGTACGGGCCCGGGCCGGCCTCCACGGACCCGAGGGCCGCGTTGTAGCGAGCCTGGTCGGCGGCGCTGATCGCCGCTCCGCCGCAGAGGCAGTTGTATCCGGAGCAGATGGTCCCAGCGCTCACGTTGATGCAGTCGGAGTCGGTCTGGCAGGACAGGTCGTAGGTCGAGACGTCGATGTTCACGCAGGTGGCGCTGTCGCCGGCAGCGGCGTCGATGGCGGCAGCATCGGTGGACGGCATTCGTCCACCGGCTTCCTGGACGACGCTCGAGCCGGACGCGTCGTCGTCGCTGCCGCCGCCCGAGCCGGAGACGCCAGCGTCCGGATGGGTACCGGCGTCAGGCGCCACGTCGATCGTCCCTCCGCAGGCGGCCAGCGCGCACGAGAGGGTCGCCGGGCCCAGGAGTGTTCGCGCCAGTCCGAAGATCATGAGGAGGACGCGAGAGCAACCAGCGTGCCCTGCGCAACCGTGCGATCTCACTGGCGCCCGGGCGTGCCATGGCACACTTCGCGCGCAAACCAGTCAGGGTCGGCCACGTTCGCGGTCCAACTGACGCTCGATCTGAAATCAGCATCAATGCCCAAAATACCGAGAGCCCGTTTCGCGATTTTTTCGTCTAAATGGGTAGAGGCGTTGCGAGGGGGCGCCGCCGAAAAAAGTCCCTCCGGATTTTGCGAGTTGTTCGGTTAAGTAGGTGCAAGCGCCGGGACGCTGAGCGGTTCGCTCGAAGCAAGAACAAAAAGGTCCTTGGCCGATTGAAAAACGGCCTTTGCAGACATGAAAAGGTCCTTCGCCGACAGGACGAGGACCTCGGCCGACTGGAAAAGGACCCGGGCCGATTCGCCGACGACCTCGTCGAGTCGGACGAGGGACGGCGCCAATCGGCCGAGTGACTCCGCCGATGGAAAAAGGACCTCGTCGAGTCGGACGACGGCCTTTTCAAGTCCGCCCGGGACCGCGGCAAGTCGGCCGAGGCCCTTTGCAACAAGGACCGGGTCCTTTGCCACATCGCCGCGGTCCGCGGCCGAATGGAGAAGGACCTCGGCCGAGTGAAAAAGGACCCTTGCCGAATGGAAAAGGTCCTCGGTCGACTGGCCGAGGACGGCATCCGATGGGCGCCGGTCCTTTTTCAATCAGACGCGGTCCTCGTCCAATCGGCCGAGGACCTGGGCAAGTCGGCAAAGGACCTCGGCCGACAGAAAAAGGAAGGGGGCATGACGACGAAGTGCCTTTTGCAACTGTCGGCGTCAGTCGGTCGTTGGTCTCAGGCCCTGGCGGTCAATTTCATCGAGCGATTCCCGATGAACCGGGATGTGCTTCCTCGTCGCGCGATCCACGCCCTACGATCCTCATAGCGTTCTTGCTCGCCGAACGGCGTGCATGATCCGGAGGGCGGCATGGCCGAGTGTGACGTGTGCGGAGCCGAGATGAAGTCACTGATCGTGACGCGGCCCGCGCAGCCTTTTCCCAGGGGTTCCGCTACGCGGCCCTACGGCACCACCCGACGAGCAGGCACCATGCAGCTACGCATGTCCGACGGCGTGTCCTGAGAGCAGCTGATTCCTCGATGCGCGGCGTGCAACCGCGCGGAATCACAGCGCTGCGTGCGTCACGAATGGAACTACACCCTCACGTCACATGCGCCAGCGCGGGCGCCGGCGGCGGCGTCGGCGTCCGCGGCGGCGTCAGGGGCAGCGTCAGCGTCAGGGGCGGCGTCGGCGCGCGTCAGTGCGGCTCGACGTCGGCCAGCACGGCGGCGAGAGCCTCCATCTCGGTCTGCACGCCGGCCAGGGCCGTCTCCGCGCGAGGCCAGCGTTCTGCTCGCACGGCACCGTCCAGCTCGGCGAGCGCTGCGAGGAGCCTCTCGGCGTCGAACGTCGCCGCCTGGCCTCGAAGGCGGTGCACCAGGAACGCGGCGGTGGCCACGTCCCGGTTCGCCAGCGCAGACCGGAGGCCCGCCTGCGCCTCGCGCGCGACTCCCGGGAACTGCGCTGCGATGCGCGCGAGAAGCTCGCGGTTGCCCTGCATCCGCAGCAGCGCGCGCGTCAGGTCGGCGCGACGCGGCGCCTCGCGGCGGTTCTGCGACGCGACCACCTCGAGCAGCCGCCGCGCGTCGATCGGCTTGGTGAGGTAGGTGTCCATCCCCGCGGCGAGGCACCGCTCGAGGTCCGCCTTGGTCGCCGTCGCCGTGAGGGCCACGATGGGCAGCCTTCGCCCCGCCGCACCGGGGAGCAGCCCCTGGTCCTCGAGCTCGCGGATTCGCCGTGTGGCCTCGTACCCGTCCAGGACCGGAAGCTGGCAGTCCATCAGCACCAGGTCGAACGGCTCGCCACGGACCACCTCCACCGCAGCCGCGCCGTCCTCGACCAACCTCAGAGAGTGGCCCCCGCTGCGGAGGATCGCCGCGGCCACCTCGGCGTTGATCGCGCTGTCCTCGACGAGAAGGATCCTCGCGCCTGCTCCTTCCTCTCGACGCAGGGGCGAACGAGACGAAGGGACGGACGCTTCCGACTCGCCGGGCGCCGCAATGGGGAAGGGAACCTCGAACCAGAACGTCGAGCCGACGCCCGGCGCGCTCGTGAAGCCGATCTCGCCGCCCATGCGTTCCACGAGCTCGCGGCAGATGGCCAGGCCCAGGCCGGTGCCTCCGTACTTGCGCGTCGTCGACGCGTCGGCCTGCGAGAACGGCTTGAACAGCGCGCCCCGCGCGCTCTCGGCGATGCCGACGCCCGTGTCCTCGATCTCCACGCGCGCGCGGAGCTCGCGCTCCGATTCGGACACGGCTCTCGCGCGGATGGTCACCTTGCCACGCGACGTGAACTTGATCGCGTTGTTCAGCAGGTTGAGGACCACCTGCTTCACGCGGTCGCTGTCGCCCACGACGGTGCTCGCGAGAGCGGCGCTCGTCTCTCGAGAGAGCTCCAGTCCCTTCTCCTCGGCTTTCGACGCGAGGATGGCCGCGACGTCGTCGACGACCGCGCCCACCGTGAACGGGTGCGCGTCGAGCACGAGCTTGCCCGCTTCGATCTTCGAGAAATCGAGGATGTCGTTGATGACCGAGAGCAGCAGACCCGCCGAGCTCCGCGCCACGTCGACGTGACGGCGCTGAACCTCGTCGAGCCGCGAGCGCGCGAGCAGATCGACCATGCCGATGACGCCGTTGAGCGGTGTGCGGAGCTCGTGGCTCATGTTGGCGAGGAAGGTGCGCTGCAGCTCCTCGGCCCGGATCCGATCCGTGACGTCGCGGACGATGAGGTGGATTCCGGAGACCTTGCCGGAGGCGTCGCGGATCACGGCGTTGGTGGACTCCACGTGGACCACACGGCCGTCCTTGTGCCGGTACGCCCCCGAGGCGTTCGAGGGGACGTCGATGCCCTGCGCGAGCGATTCGAGCCGGGTCTTCAGCATCGCCTCCGTCTCGGGAAGCGCCGCCTTCCAGACGATCTGGGAATCGCCGAGGAGCTCGTCGAGCGTGTATCCGAACATCGTGACGAGCGCGGGGTTGGCGAAGAGGATCCGGCCGGACAGGTCGAGCGTGACGATCGCGTCGCGCGATGCCTCGACGAGGTCGCGGTAGCGCTTCTCGCTCTCGCGCAGCGCCACCTCGGCGTTGGCCCGCGCGCGGCCGAGCGCGACGATCTCCGCCACGCGCCCGGCGAATTCGACGTCCTCCTCGCTCCAGGTGCGCGGGGCGCGCAGCGACTCGAACGCGAGCCAGCCGGTGAGCGTCTGCTGCGCCATGAGCGGGAGAACGAGGGTCGCCGCCGGCTCGGATCCGGCGTCGCCGGCGCCGAAGACGCCCTCCGGGCGGGGCACGACGATCGGCTCGGCGCGCGAGAGTCGGTCCGTCAGCCACTGTCGCCCGTCGGGCGTCAGCGCCTCCCTGGGGGGCAGGGCGGGGACAGCGGCGTCCGCGTACCACGCGTGGGTCGTCTCGACCGCCGCGCCTCCGTCGGCGAACACGCGGACGCGGGCGCGATCGGCCCCCAGTTCTCTGCCCAGCATCTCGATGGCGGCGTCGATGGCGCCGTCAATCTCCCCGCGCACGAGGCGTCGAGCGATCCGGCTGACGGCGTCGTCGCGTGACGCCCGTCGGCGCAGCGCGAGCTCGGCTTCTCGACGCTCCGAGATGTCGTCGATCATCGTCTGCATCACGCGGCGACCCTCGACCTCGATCACGGCAATGCGGAGCTCCGCAGGGAAGACCTCGCCGGTCAGACGCCGTGCCGTCCACTCGAAGCGGTGCCATCCCTCGGCCAGGGCGCGCTGGATGTGGTGCCGGGCCGCATCGACCGTCAGCGTCCCATCCGGCTGCCGCTCCGGCGCGAGGTCCTGGGGGCGGGTGGCGATGAGCTCCTCGCGCGACTTGCAGCCGTAGAGGCGAAGCGCCGCGGTGTTGCAGTCGATGAATCGCTGATCCTTCACGTCCCGCAGCGTGATGGCGCTCTTGGACCCCTCGAGGAGGCTCTGTAGCAGCTGCTTCACGACGTGCGGATGCTGCAGCTCGTCGAGCATGGAATCGATCATACGCCCAGCGGCGTAACGCAGCCTGCGTACCCAGGTCCGGTCGACGCTTGCAAAACGGCCGTTTCCGGTACTTCATCGTATCGGGGGCATGGACTCCTCGAACCTGTCGGTCCTCGTTGTGGACGACGATCCGCTGGCCACGGCGACGCTCGAGCATTTCGTGCAATCGCGTGGCTTTCGCTTCACGAGCGCGACCACCGTCGCCGCCGCCACGGCCGCCCTCGCGGCGCAGCCGACGGACGCCGTGCTGCTCGACCTCTATCTTCCGGACGGTCAGGGCTTCGCGGTGCTCGACCGCGCCCTGGAGCTGGATCCACCGCCGGTGGTCATCGTCATGACTGCGCGCGCCGAGCTGCGCAGCGCCGTCGAGGCGATGCGCCGCGGAGCGACGGACTACCTGTCGAAGCCCCTCGATCTGGACGATCTCGCCGCCCGGCTGGAGCACGCGTTTCAAGGCGCCACGGTGCGTCGCAAGCTCGCCGTCCTCGAGGCGCGGAAGGCGGAGGAGGGCACCGCGGTTGCCCGGAGCGCAGCGATGCAGGAGGTCTTCGCCATCGCCGCCCGTGTCGCGGCGACGCCGGCCTCGTCGGCGTTGCTCCTCGGGGAGAGTGGCGTCGGCAAGGAGGTCGTCGCGGCGCGCATTCACGAGACGAGCGAGCGGCGGCGTGGGCCGTTCGTGCGCGTGAACCTGGCGGCCATCCCCGAGAGCATGGTCGAGGCCGAGCTGTTCGGCAGCGTCCGCGGTGCGTTCACCGACTCGAAGCGCGATCGCGCCGGGCACTTCGCCAGCGCCGAAGGCGGGACGCTGCTGCTCGACGAGCTGTGCGAGTTCAAGCCGGAGCTGCAGGCCAAGCTCCTTCGCGCGCTCGAGGAGCGGCGTGTCTTCCCGGTCGGCTCGGATCGCGAGCGCCGCTTCGACGTGCGCGTGCTTGCGGCGACCAACCGCACGCCGGCCGAGATGATCTCGCGCGGGATGCTGCGCGAGGACCTCTACTACCGGCTCTCCACCGTGGTCGTGCGGATCCCTCCGCTGCGCGATCGGCGGGACGACATCCTCCCCCTCGCAGCGCATTTTCTCGCGCGCTTCCGCGCCGAGCTCTCCCGGCCGCACGTGCGCCTGGCGGCGGAGGCGGAGGCGTTGCTCGAGGGCTACGCCTGGCCGGGCAACGTGAGAGAGCTGCGGAACGTGATCGAGCGAGCCGTGATCCTCGCCGCCACCGATGCCATCGGTCCGGCCGACCTCGACCTTCCCGTGGACGCGAGCGAGCCGCCTGACTCGGCGCCGCCTCCGCAGGGGCCCGTCCGCCTCGAGGATCTCGAGCGGGAGCACATCGCGCGCGTGCTGCGCCAGGTGGGGGGCTCGAAGACGCGGGCGGCGAGCTTGCTCGGGATCTCTCGCTCGACGCTGTGGGAGAAGGCGAAGCGCTACGGCATCATCTGACCGCGTTCGATTCTCGAACGCCGTCCGGATATCGAGCCCGCTGGCACGCTCCTGGCCCGCGATTTCTCTCGAAATGTCGGATGGCACGGAGGGTGCTCAAGCCGACCGACGTGAGCCATCCCCCAGAGAACGATTCGGCCATCTCTCTTCGAGAGCTGGCCACCCGGCACCGCGTGGACGCCGCCGAGCGGCGGCTCTCCGCGGCGAAGACCTACACCCAGGTGATCGATGCGATCGACGAGATCCTCGTTCACCTCGTCGGAGTCGCGCGCCTGGCGATCATCGAACGGCAGAAGGGCGGTCCGCGCGTCGTCCACTCGAGAAAGGCGAGCGCACCGTGGACGGACACGTCCGGTGCGAGGGGCGAGGCGGGCCTCACGGCGACCGTCCCTCTGATCCTCGCGGGGCGCCTGCTCGCCACCGTGGTCGTCTTCGGATTCCGCGGGACGAAGCGGCGCCTGGACGTCGACGATCGACTGATCCTCCACGTCATCGCCCGTAGCGGCGCCCTGGCCATGCAGCGCGCGCGCGTGGAATCGGAGAGGCCGACCCTGCGCGTGCCGAAGGTGGGGTGAACCATGCGGTCGAATCCTTCCAAGAAGATCCTCGTCGTCGACGCGGCCGAGTCCTCGGCCGACTTCCACGCTTCGCTCCTGCGCTGGAGCGGCCACGACACCGTGCGGGTCGCGAACGGCGAAGACGCCCTCGAGCGCGTGCTGACCGACCCTCCGGACCTGCTCGTCGTCGAGCTCGACCTGCCGTCGATGCAAGGGCTGGAGCTCATCTCGTGGATCCGCCGCTCCGAGGCGAACCGACGTACGCCCATCGTGGTCGTCACCGTACGCGACGACCCCGGGAGCCGTGCGGCCTGCGCCTCGCACGGTTGCGCGGGATTCCTGACGAAGCCGGTGGATCCCGTCGAGCTGACGCGACTCGTGAGCGCCATCCTCGAGGGGTCCTCGTGAGCCGGCTCGTGGAGGCGACCGAGCGGTTCCTCGTCAGCGACGCGCCGGGGCTCGTCGACAAGCTCACCGAGGTCCTGCTGACGACTTCGGCGCGCATGGCCTCGCTGCGCCGCCGTCTGCCGGCGAGCGAAGCGGAGGAGGCGCAGGCCGTCGAGGAGGCGTTCGGGCAGGGGGTGCGGATTGCCCGCAGCATCGCCGAGTCCGTCCGCAATCACGGCGAGCCGGGCGCGTACGCCGCCGCCGCCAACATCGTCCGCGAGCTCGGAAGACTGATGTCCGAGGCGGTCCCGAACGGGATGCGCCTCGTCGTGCGCTGTCCGCCCGGCCCGGCGATCGTGACGATGCAACCCTCGGAGCTGCGGCGCGTGCTCGTCGCCATCCTGCTCGCGCTCGCCCACGCCGACGGAGCCAGGAAGCTCGTCGTCGAGGTCCAGCACGTTCCCGCGACCGACGCGCTGGGACCGAGGGTGTGGATCGTGTTCGGGTGCGACTCGCGCCCGGTCGTGGCCCTCGCCGAAGCCGCGGATCGCGTGCGACCGCTCGTGCAGGCGAGAGGCGGGACCATCGAGCCGGCCGTGGCGCGCGGGGTGACCGGCGCCGGGGTCGTCGTCCAGGTGCCCGCTGCCTGCTGATTGTCAGGCCCAGGCGTCGGGCGGAGGCTCCGGCTTCGGACCGCGACCCTCCACGGCCGAGGCGAGCTGCTCGACGAACTCCGTCGCCGAGGCGAAGCGACGCCGGGGATCCTTGGCCATGGCGATCGCGAGGACGTCCTCGATCTCGCGGGATACCTGCGCCAGCGCCCCCGGGCGAACGGGCGCTGCGTGCACGACCTTGTGGACCAGCGCGATGAACTCGGTGGCGCTGTGCGGCGCGCGACCGGTGAGGCACCGGTAGGCGACGGCGCCGAGCGCGTAGATGTCGCTCAGGTGGGTGACCTCCTGCCCGGCGGCCTGCTCGGGCGCCATGTACTGAGGGGTGCCGACGATCGCGCCTTGCGTGAGGGTCCCCTCGACGCCGAACACCTTGGCCACGCCGAAGTCGAGGATCTTCCAGGTCGCCCCGTCGTGCAGGAAGAGGTTCTGCGGCTTCAGGTCGCGATGGACGACGCCAGCCTCGTGCGCGACCTCGAGCCCGCGCGCGACGTCGCCGAGCATCCCGACGACCTCGTTCGGGGGCAAGCGGACCTCGGTTCGCAGCCGGGTTGCGAGGTCCACGCCCCGCAGCCGTTCCATGGCGAGGTAAGGGACGGTCGCGCTGGGCGCCGACACGTCGAGGACCCGCACGATGTGAGGAGAGTCCAGCCGTGCGGCGATCTGGAGCTCGCGGTGGAATCGCTCGACCTGCGACGGTGAATCCTCCGAAAGAGCGGCCAGGACCTTCACGGCTGCTTCCTGGCCGCTCGCGTCCTTTGCTTCGTACACCTCGCCCATCGCGCCGCGCCCCAGCACTTGCCCGATCTGCCATCGACCGATGCGCCGCCCGGACCAGCGTCCGGCCCTCACGCGATCGATCTGCTCGGCGCGTTCCTCCACCTCGGCGAGGATCTGCCGCTGATCGCCGATGATCCGCTTCGCCTCCGAGAGCTCGGCCAGCGCGGTGGCTCTCGTGTTGCGCGCCCAGCGGCCCAGCACGTGTCCCGCCGCCATCAGAACGAGGACGATGGCCTCGAGGCTCGCGAGCTGGACGCGGTCGTGCGGTACGGCGGACACGAGGCCCACGTCGGTGGTCCAGCCGAGCATGACGGGCATCACGAAGAGCAGGTGCTCTCCGAGCGCGCCCACGACGACGAGATCGGCCGTGGTCCGGTCGCGGCCCAGGGCCACGAACATGAGGGCCAGCGGGAAGACGAGCGTGAGGGCCGAGAACGGGCCGAAGTAGTAGAGCATCGGCAGGAGACCGAGGCCTCCGCCCACCCAGCGCGCCAGCATGATGCGCGAGTCCCATGCGCCGCGCGAACGTGCGATCGAGACGGTCGCGATGCTCACCGCGCAGGTCCAGAGCATCCCCAGCTGGAAGAGATGCCGCGCGCGCGCGTCGCCGCCCAGGAGGAACGACACGCCGATCGCGGCCACCGCCATCGCGAAGCTGTAGGCGTGGAAGCCCCGCATCCGCTCCATCGTGCTGTGATCGAAGCCCTCGGCGAGGCTCGGCTCCGCTCGAGTCGGCTGCGACTCCAGCTCTCTCGCCCGCGCGTGCGGGGATTGCGCCACGGTCCTCTGGTTCCCGGGCGCGTCGCTGTCCCGCTTCACGGCGTACCGAGTCGAGCGTACTGCGCGCGCAAGGAAGGTGGCTAGAAGAGAACCTGCACGCCCAGGCCGATGGCGTCGGCGCTCGAGCCGTACCGGCCACCGTTGACCGCTGCGGTCTGCGTAGGGTTGCCCTGGACGGGGTTGACGCGCGGCACCGCCGCCTCCTCGGGCGTCACCGTGACGTCGCTCGCGAAGACGTGGGAGTACACGGCGTCGAGCCTCCAGCGCCGGCCGATGTGGAGCCCGGCCCCCACCGATGTGGCGACCTTGTCGCTGTCGATGGTCAGCGGCGACACGTAGGCCTCCTTGATCCCGGACGTCTCGTAGGACACGCCGGCGCGCAGCTGGAGCCGGTAGTCGTCGATGGGCAGCGTGTACTCGCCGCCCAGGCGCACGCTGTCGGAGTCGCGACCGCCGCGCGGGATGGATATCGGCGACACGGCGAAGGGGCTGGGGAAGCCGGTCACGCCGACGAGCGTGATGTTCGTCGGTACGACGTCGATCGACTGGTGCACCGACCAGAACTCGCGCACGTACGCGAGCTCGACGCGAAGGTCGTGATCCTCGTCGAGCGGTCGCACCTCGATGCCGAGGCGGACGATCGGAGGAAGCTCGAACTTCACGCGCGCCTGGTCGCCGCGCTGACTGGCGTTGTCGAACTCGACCGCCGTCGGAAGGCGGACGTTCACCGTGGCAGGAGCGTCCACGTAGAAGGGGGCCTGGGCGCTCGCGCCGACGCGCACCGCGTGGACGGGTTGATAGATGGCCCCGAGGTTCCCGCTCGGCGAGAAGATGGGGCCGACGTTCAGCTGGCTGAAGGCGTCGTAGGCGGGCGCTTCGCCGGCGCACACGAGGTTGTCCGGCGGGCAGGCGCTGAAGTCGACCGTCGTCCGGAACGTGCCCACCATCATCTGGAATCCGGCGCCGATGCGCAGCTCCTCGACGGGCTTCCAGGCGAACCAGGCGCCGGTGACCACCAGGGCCGATCCGTCGAGCGAGATGAGCGAGTAGCGCTGCGGCGCGGGTGCGCTCGAGTCGATGGTCTGCGGGTACGTGCTGATGGGCGTCATGGGGGCGAACATGCCCAGCGCTGCGGCGTACTGGTCGCGATCGCCGAACCGGATGGACGCGGCGAGCGTGGGGATGGGAAGAAATGGCGTCGTGCCGCTGACGCGCGGGAACGTCTGCACGTACGTGGTGCCCGAGGCGGTCGTCGTGAGCGACTGGCGCGTGAAGTCGCTGGTGTAGTGGAGCCAGGTGGCGTCGGCGAGCAGTCCGCTCGGCGCGTCCACGATGCCGGCCGGGTTGTACCAGATGGCTCCGAGGTCATCGGCGCCCGCGACGAACGCGCCGCCTCGCCCCAGGGGGCGTACGCCACGGTCGGACGAGTAGAGCCCCGCGGCCGTCGCGTTGCTCGTCACCGCAGTCCCCGCGACCAGTGCTGCGGCGGCCGTCAGGGCAAAGCGGCGCATCTAGTCTGCCGTCCCGTTCTTCACGATGGCGTAGAACTGTTCGAGCCCGCGCTGCGGATCGAGGAAGAACTCGGAGAGCTCGTTGGAGGCGTTGCCAAGGTCGGCGGGTTGCAGCGGGCCCGCGGCCCCGGGCGTCGTGCGGTTGACGTCGGCGATGGCGTCGAGGACGACCTCGAGCGGCGTCTCGGTGACCTTGCCGGTTGCGTCCCTCATGGGGGTCACCAGGTTCGCGAGCGCCGTGGAGGAGACCCCGTTGGGGTCGAGCTCGTCGGCGCAGATCTCGGTCGTCCCCTGGTACGCGCGCCCCGACATGCGTCCGAGCAGGTTGGTCACCGCGTCGACGAGACCGCGGTGCAGGTGTCCGGCGGAGTCCTTCGTCGTGGGCTCCGCTGCGGTCGCCATCACGTGGTAGAGCGGCACCAGGTTCGCGTCGTCGCTCAGCACCTGGATCATGTCGTCGGCCGACTCCATGAACCCGGCCAGGGCGTCGTTGTCCGATGCCGCGTTCAGCAGATACGCGAGCAGGTCCTCGAGCGACCTGCGGGCGGGGTCGTTCTCGCGAACGGCCTCACCCAGATCGAGCACCGACGCGAGCGTGGGCCCGCCGAGGGTGGCGGCGGCGCTGTCGATGAGCGTCTTGCGCGCCCAGGTGCACGCCCCGTACGGCGGCCCCGGGCAGTGCGCGGCGACCTGACTGCGCACGAGGTCGAAGACGAGCGGGAGGATCCTGGGCAGCGAAGGATCCGCGAAGCGCTGCGTCGGCGTGTTCTGCCCGTTCACCGCGAGGAACTGGTCGACGAGCTGCGACCGGGCCTTGCGCCAGGCGGCCTGTCTGCCCGTGTCGTTCGGATTGGCCTGCGCGTACGCGGCGAACGCCTGGTCGAACTCGTTCAGCGCCTCGAGGACGAGGTAGACGGGCGTGAC